>JACWAM010000040.1 GCA_014874265.1 Thermoleophilia bacterium
GGCGTGTGAAGGGCTGGTCAAATCTCAAAAACAGAGGTAAAAATGAGCAAATCCAGGAACGTCTATCAACTCAAGGTCGTACTGCGGGACATCAGGCCGCCCATCTGGCGGCGGCTGCTGGTGGCGGATACAACGCTGGACCGGCTCGCCGAATTCGTCATCACGGCGATGGGCTGGCATGGCGGGCACCTGCACGGGTTCCATATTCACGGCGAGCAGTACGGCGCTCCTGATCCCGAGTGGGGTCTGGACTGGATGCTCGACGAGAGCCGCGCCAAAATGGGCAATGTGATTTTCCCCTGGGATAAAAAATTCATCTTCCAGTATGATTTCGGCGACGGTTGGGAGCATGACATCCTGATTGAGAAGGTCTTGCCCTACGATAAGGCTGAGCAGTATCCCGTGTGCCTGAAGGGAAAGCGGGCCTGCCCACCGGAGGACATCGGCGGCGTGTGGGGTTACGAGGAATTCCTGGAGGCCATTCGCGACCGCAACCACCCCCGGTATGAGGAGCTGATTGAATGGATTGGCGGCAGTTTTGATCCGGAGGAATTTGATCTGGACGCAGTCAATCTGGATTTGCAGGAAGTGGTGCGGAACAGCCGGTAGGATCTGCGTCCAACCGGTTAACCAGAGCATTCGCGCGGTTGAGAATCATTATGGGCCGGTCGGCGCGGTTCCTTTCCTGCTGGCTGCTTTTGTAAAGGTAAAAGGAACGGCAAATTCAGAAGGCCATCAAGGAAAACGAAGCTGGGGAATTGAGTGGGCTTGCAAAAGGGGGCACTGATGGAGGCAGGAGAGATGGCAGATAAGGCCGGTGCTGAAAACGATGTCGTCATTTATCAGTCACCTGACGGTGAGATAAAGCTTGATGTCCGGCTGGAGCGGGAAACGGTTTGGCTGACACAAAGGCAAATAGCGGAGCTTCTCGGCACCACGACCGACAATATTGGGCTTCACCTGAAGAACATCTTCAGGGAAGGCGAACTGGTTGAGGCGGCAACAACCGAGGATTACTCGGTAGTTCGAGATGAGGGTGGGCGGCAAGTACGCCGCCAGCTAAAGCACTACAATCTTGATGCCATCATATCAGCCGGCTACCGAGTTAGCTCAATTCGCGGCACCCAATTCCGTATCTGGGCAACCAATACACTCCGCAATCATCTGCTCAGGGGCTACACGCTTAATGAAAAGAGGCTCCGTGAAAAAGGGCTCGCCGAGATTGAGCAGGCCGTCTCGTTGCTTTCGCGCACTCTGACGCGGAATGAACTTGTGGCCGGGGAGGGGCGCGCCGCGCTCGAAATCGTGGAGCGGTATACCCGCGCCTGGAAGCTGTTGCTCCAGTACGATGAGGAGCGGCTGGCGGAGACGCCGGAAACACCCGTCCAACCCTCAGCCGGACTCTCGCTTGCGGATGCAGTGTCGGCTATCGCCGATTTGCGCGCCCTACTTCATGAACAGGGTGAGGCGACGGAAATCTTCGGGCAGGAACGCGGTGATCAACTCGGGGCCATTCTGGGCGCAGTCGAACAGACGTTTGATGGGCAACCGCTATATCCAGCGGTACAGGTGCGCGCGGCCAACCTTCTTTATCTGGTCATCAAGGACCATCCCTTCGTTGACGGTAACAAGCGCATCGGCACCCTGCTGTTCCTGGAATATCTGCGGCGAAATGGCCTGCTGTTAAGGGCTGATGGCGGCCCGCGCCTCGCGGATAACGCCGTAGTGGCGCTGGCGCTGCTGGTGGCCGAAAGCGAGTCGCCGCAAAAAGAGCTGATGATCAGGCTGATTATCAACCTGCTTGAGGACGACGCGGCTTGACCGCCGGTTTTACCGAATCCGAGGTGGAGGCCGCTGCCCTGGAGTGGCTGGAGGGCCTTGGCTACTCTGTTCTTAACGGCCCTGATATCGCGCCCGATGAGCCCGTTGCCGAGCGGGACGATTACGGGCAGGTCATTCTTGCGGGCCGGTTGCGCGCGGCGCTCGGGCGGCTAAATCCCGGTCTTCCCGCCGAAGCGCTTGAAGATGCCTTCCGCAAGCTCACCCGCCTCGACGGTCCCTCCCTGGAGGCCAGGAACCGTGCTTTCCACAAGCTGCTGGTCGATGGCGTCACGGTCGAGCACAAGCGGGCAGATGGCAGCATCGCCGGCGCCCAGGCGCAGGTAATTGATTTCAGCGAACCCGGCGGCAACGACTGGCTGGCGGTCAACCAGTTCACGGTCATCGAGGAACGCAACAACCGCCGGCCTGACATCGTCATCTTTGTCAATGGCTTGCCGCTGGCGGTAATCGAACTGAAAAATCCCGCGGACGAGAATGCCACCATCTGGTCTGCGTTCCGGCAGCTGCAAACTTACAGGACGGAAATCCCCTCCCTGTTTGATTTTAACGAGGCGCTGATTATCTCTGACGGCTCGATGGCGCGAGCCGGCACCATTACCGCCGGGCACGAATGGTTCAAGCCGTGGCGCACCATCACCGGCGCGGTCATGGATGATGCCCGCCTGCCGGAGCTTGAGGTGATGATCAAGGGCATGCTCGACCCGGTCCGCCTGCTCGCGCTGATCCGGCATTTTATTGTTTTTGAGGATGAGGCGGGCGGCAGGCTCGCCAAGAAAATGGCCGGCTACCATCAGTTCCATGCCGTTGACATCGCGGTTGAAGAGACTCTGCGAGCTTCGCGCCTGCTTGGCGGCGCCAGTCTGGCGGCTGAAGCGGGCGGCAGTTACGAATTGCCGGCAAATCCGGGTGGCGAGGCCGGCGATCGCCGCATCGGCGTTGTCTGGCATACCC
>JACWAM010000041.1 GCA_014874265.1 Thermoleophilia bacterium
AAACAGGTGGCCGCTTTACTCCGAAATGGGTGGCCGGATTAATCCGAAATCAGTGGCCGGGATGGGGCGAAATACGCAGCAGGAGGAATGTTTTGATCCTAAATCTTTGAGCCAAGGTCATACAAGATATCAAAACGCAAATAAAGGGAGTCTCAATTCTACTTTAATGACCTGGATTAGACAATATCGGCGCAGCAAAAAAGGGCGGCCCGCAAGGACCGCCCGATGATATTGCATACGCTACGAATACCAGAATTCAGGTTTATCCGGATTGCGTTTTATCCGGAATCCACCATCTACCATCCGTTTTTTACATCATGCCGCCGCCGGGCGGCATCATGGGAGCTTTCTCCTCTTCGGGACGCTCGGCCACGATGCACTCCGTGGTCAGGATGTTCTTGGCGATCGACGCCGCGTTCTGGAGGGCGGAGCGGGTCACCAGCGCTGGATCGATAATGCCGGCCTTGACCAGATCCTCATAACCTTCAGTAGCGACATTGAGTCCGATGCCGGGTTTCTCGCCCTTGACGTGATTGACCACAACCGAGCCTTCCATACCGGCGTTGTTCGCCAGCTGACGGAGCGGCTCCTCCAGCGAACGGGCAATGATGCTGACGCCGGTTGCCTCGTCGCCCTCGGCCTTAACCTTGAGCACGGCACCGGTGGCATTGATCAGCGCCACGCCGCCGCCGGGGACGATGCCCTCTTCCAGGGCGGCCCGGGTGGCGTTAAGCGCGTCCTCGACGCGGTGCTTCTTTTCTTTCATCTCGGTCTCGGTTGCCGCGCCGACCTTGACGACCGCGACGCCGCCGGCCAGCTTCGCCAGCCGCTCCTGCAGCTTCTCGCGGTCGAAGTCGGAATCGGTGGCCTCAATCTCGGCCTTGATCTGCTTGATGCGGCCCTTGATGTCCTCAGGCGAGCCGGCGCCGTCCACGATGGTGGTGTTGTCCTTGGTGACAACGATCTTGCGAGCGTGGCCGAGCTGGTCGATCCCGGTGGACTCCAGCTTCAGACCCAGTTCCTCGCTGATAACAGTGCCGCCGGTAAGGATGGCGATATCTTCCAGCATCCGCTTGCGGCGCTCGCCGAAGCCCGGCGCCTTGACGGCGATGCCGGTGAAGGTGCCGCGCAGCTTGTTGACTATCAGCGTTGCCAGAGCCTCGCCCTCGACATCCTCGGCAATGATCAGCAGCGGCCGCCCGCCCTGGATCACTTTTTCCAGCACCGGCAGCAGGTCCTGGACCGCGCCGATCTTCTGGTTGGCCATGAGGATATAGGGTTCCTCCAGGACTGCCTCCATCCGTTCCTGATCAGTGATCATATAAGGAGAGAGATAACCTTTGTCAAACTGCATGCCCTCGGTAAACTCGAGATCCATGCCAAAAGTCTGACCTTCCTCAACGTTGACGACGCCGTCCTTGCCGACTTTCTCAATCGCGTCGGCGATGACGTCGCCGATGACACGGTCGTCGGCGGATATAGTGGCCACGCGGGCGATATCCTCTTTGCCGGAGACCTCCTTGGCCTGCTTCTTGATCGCCTCGACGGCAGCCTCAACCGCCATCTCGATGCCCCGCTTGAGCGCCATCGGATTGGCGCCGGCGGCAACGTTGCGGATGCCTTCCCGCACGATGGCCTGAGCCAGCAGAGTGGCGGTAGTGGTGCCGTCGCCGGCCACGTCATTCGTCTTGGTGGCCACTTCCCGCACCAGCTGCGCGCCCTGGTTCTCGAACACATCCTCAATCTCAATCTCACGAGCGATGGTGACGCCGTCATTTGTGATCGTGGGCGCGCCGAATTTCTTGTCGAGCACTACGTAGCGTCCCTTCGGGCCGAGCGTGATCTTGACCGCGTCGGCCAGGATATTTACGCCGCGCTCGAGCGCCCGCCGCGCTTCTTCATCGAACTTTATTTCTTTTGCCATTATGTTTCACTCCTTTCCCGGCTGGCTATTTCTTGACAACCTTTGCCAGGATGTCGCTTACTTTCATGATTAGCAGTTCCTCGCCGTCAACCTTGACCTCGGTGCCGCCGTACTTGCTGTAGATGACCTCATCCCCCTTCTTGACGTCAATCGGGATGCGCTTGCCGCTGTCATCCAGCCGGCCCTCGCCGACGGCGACCACCTTGCCGCGCTGAGGCTTTTCCTGGGCGCTGTCGGGCAGCACAATGCCGCTGGCGGTGACATCTTCCGACTCGACGGTCTTGACGATGACCCGGTCTTCAAGAGGCTTTAAATTCATTTAAACAACCCTCCTCCAATTACTTGTTTGCGAATACTAAACTCCCGATGCTGGCACTCTCATAGAGAGAGTGCCAATTCGTGCCGACATATAATAATTACGCTGGTGGCGTTTGTCAAATAATGATGAAAAAACCGCGGGGAAGATGCGGCAACAGATAAAATGTTCACGGTTTGCAGGCAAAAAGGGGAAAGTGATCAAATCCTGGAACCGCTATTGCGCGCTACTCCCCCTTTGCGGCTTTTTCCCGGTCTTCATCCTTGAAAACGTGACGGAAACACTGCCTGGCGCCAGGGCACCATTCAATGCAGGAAGCCTTCTCCCTAAAAACCAGCTGGCCGCAATCGGGGCACTTGGCTTTCGCTTCCCCGGTAAAGAGCTCCACCTCACCGCCGCATTTCGGACAGGTTTTGATCGTGATATCAATATCCCCGCCGGGGCACTTAGCAGGCATGAGTAGCACCTACTGACAATCATAAAAAGTTGAACGACTCAAACAAAGCTTCAGTCCCACAATAGCAGTATTCCCGCTGGATGGAAGACTTCAAACGAAACATCAGTTATATGTGACGAAAATCAAATCCATATCTGGCCTTTCGGCCAATAAGCCTGTGGCTGGCCACGGGAAGCGCCCGCGGATATAATGACATGGATGTTGCTAACTCACCGAAACATGATAATTTCCAGCCTGTCCCTGGTGACGCTAGCCCTGGTATTGTTTCTCGCCGGCTGCGGCGGCCCCGATACCTCGGCGCCGGAGCGGACCGTAATTAAAAGGCCGGCGGACTGGCACGGCGCCCTGCTTTACATTGCCGATCTAAAAGGGCCAGACGCCGAATTTGGCAGTGTCAGAATTTATGACAACGTGAGCGGCTTCGTTGAAAAGACGGTGGAGCAGACCGATGCGGCGGCGCCCAACGACGTGCTGGTTACCCCCGATGGAGGGACGATGTTCGCCGCCAGCTCGGTAAATGGTAAAATCGACCAGTTCCACTGGGACGGGGACAACTGGATTCATGGCTCGGTTGTGGAGACCCCGTCAAACCAGCTTTTCTCCCTCAGCCTCGGGCCCGACGGTTTCATTTATGCCGCCGGCGACTCGGGCGGCGGCGGCGCCAAAGCTCTGGTTTACCGGATCAATCCCAAAAGTCTGGCCCTGGACCCGGCGCCCGTAACCTTTCCCTCCCTCGAGTCCGTGCATGGAATTTCATGGTCCCCCGACGGCGGCACCGCGTACGTATCCGGCTCCGGCCCCGGCGGAAAACCGGAGCTGCTGCTGGCCTCGTGGCCTGCCGGAAGAGTTGAGGCCAAGATAACGCTTCCGGGCACGGATGTGGCAAACAAGGATTTAACCTCGCCCCGCGGCCGGTTTGTTTACGTGATGTGCCGGGGAGAAATCCTTAAGATCAATCCCGCGTCCAGAGCCGTGGCGGAGACACTTGAACCTGTGCCGGCTGTACCCGGGAATGCATCCGGAAATGATTATTACGGCGGCGCTTTAAGCGCCGACGGCCGTTACCTGTTTACCGCCGGCACTCCCACCGGCTCCGACAGCACACTGTACATAATCGATCTGGAGACCGCTGCGGTTGTGAAGACCGTTAAACATATCAGCGCCGAAGCCAGAGGCCTCCAGAGGACGGAATAAATGCCGGAGCTGCCCGAACTCGAAGTTGCCAGAAAAACGCTCAAGCCATGTGTGGCGGGCAAGCGGATAGCCGGTGTGCTTGTAGAGCGTGAACGCTCGATTCGGACGCCGAAAGAAGACGCCCGCAGATTTGCCGCCGGTCTCAAGGACAAGAAGGTCGAATCGGTAGAGCGGCGAGGCAAGGCGCTTCTGTTCAAAATGAGCGGCGGGACCGATGTTGTCTTTCACTATAAATTGGGGGCACTGGCGGTCTGCCGCGATAACCCGGTCAGACAGACCGATGGCGTCGTCTGGAATTTTAATGACGGCTCCGCGCTCGAGTTTACCGACATGCAGCTGAGCGAGTTTCACCTGGCCCCCGAGGATGAGCTGGCCGCCCTCCCGGTGCTCAAGGGTGGCTTCGATCCCCTGTCGAGCAGTTTGATTTCCTGGAAGCTGAAGGAGTTGCTGCCGTCGCGAAAACAGCTGAAAGCGGCGCTAGTGGATCAAAAAGCCATCGCCGGCATCGGCAACAACTATTCGGATGAAATCCTCTGGAACGCTCGCTTAAACCCGTTTCGCAAAGTATCTGACCTTTCGGAAAAAGAGATAAGCGAGCTGGCGCGGCAGATCCAGGCAACGTTAAAGGAAAGCATCAAGGCCGGCGGGGAGTCGGAATTTCGCGACGCTCGGGGCCATCACGGACGCTACCAGGAGAAGGTCCACCGCCGGGCCGGCGAACCCTGCCCCCGCGACGGACACCAGATCGAGATGGTAAAGAAAGGGCGCAAGACCTTCTGGTGCCCCCAGTGCCAGAAATAGATGATTCTGCCCGGAGTTTCCTCGATCCAAGTCCTTTAAATCCTTCTCTCAAAGGGATAAAATTTCTTCTTGCGCGCCTGCCGCGGGATGAAGAAGTTTCCTGAGGCGCCTCAGATTCTTCGCCGCTGAAGCGGCTCAGAATGACAACTTGGCCGGCGACGGAGAATAACCCCGATAATCCTTGACCTAAGGAGCTGGTACGCATGCCCGCTGTAGACCCTGCCAAGATTCGCAACGTCGCTGTTATCGGCCACCGGGGCACCGGCAAGACCAGTCTCACGGAAGCCATTCTCTTTACATCGGGAGCGGTGAACCGCCAGGGAACGATCGATCAGGGGACCACGGTGGCCGACCACGACGAAGATGAAAAAAGGCGGCAGCTCTCCATAACCGCCTCCCTCTGCCATACAACATGGCGCGACCGTAACATCAACTTGATTGACACCCCCGGAGATCCCAGCTTTCATGCCGACACAATTGCCACCCTCCGGGTTGTCGAGGGGGCGCTCGTGGTGGTGGGCGCGCCGATGGGACTGGAGGTGCAGCATGAGCGCCTCTGGAAACAATGTGAAGATAACGGGGTCAGCCGCGTCATTTATGTCAACATGATGGACCGCGAGCGGGCCGACTTCTTTGCCGCGCTTCAGCAGCTTCAGGAAGCGTTCGGGCAGGGCGCCGTGGCGGCCCAGTTGCCGATTGGGGCAGAAGAGAATTTCAAGGGAATGGTAGACCTGCTGACGATGAAAGCCTTTACCTACGAAGGCGGCAAGGAAACGGAAGGGCCGGTCCCCGATGACATGACCGCCGAGGTGGAAGAATACCGGGAAAAGCTGATGGACGCGGTGGCCGAAAACGACGACGCGGTAATGGAAAAATATCTGGAAGGGCAGGAAGTCAGCAACGAAGAGATTTACGCCGCCCTGAAGGCCGGCGTAGCGGCGGGGACGGTCTTCCCGGTAGGCCTGGGCTGCGCCACCAGAAACACAGGCATTGACCACATCCTTGAC
>JACWAM010000042.1 GCA_014874265.1 Thermoleophilia bacterium
AGGTTGCCTTGCGTCGCTCCGCTCCGAGGGTGGCCGAATTGAGCGGATTGGGTGGCCGAAATGGCCGGAATGCGCATCAAGTACGAGGAAGTGTATCTGAAAGCATATGGATCGATCGCTGAGGCCCGGCTGGAACTGGCATCGTACTTCAAGCGTTACAACCCGCGCCGCCGGCATCAGGACATCGGCAGAAGAACCCCGGATTCTGCCTACTGAACTACACTTCCCGGACAGGTAGCAGTATGAAAAGGGAGCAGCTTGTCACTTATAAGTCAGGATTAGCTGTCCAGACAAACCCGACCACTTCTCCAAGCCAAAACCGGGACACCGGATGTTGGTAGGCCACCCTGCATGGTAAGTTATCTTCGGGTGCCAGGGTATCAGGTACCAATTATCATTAACGAGGTATAAAGGGCCAGCACGGCGAGCAGTATCGCGGCGGGAACGGTAAGCAGGCCGAGCCTGGTGAATTCCTCCAAGTTCACTCTGCTGTCGCCCTGGCTGATGATGCGCCGCCATAACATGGTGGCCAGGGAGCCGGTGTACGTCAGGTTCGGGCCGATGTTCAAGCCGATCAGCATTGCCAGGAAACCGCGGCCGGGCCGACTGCCAGAGTCAAAGGCAGGAGCACCAGCATTGCCGGCAGATTATTAATGACATTAGCCAGCACGGCGGCCAGAATCGCGATGGCCAGCAGCGCGAGCAGTCCTGTGCCGCCAGGGACCAGATGGCTCAGGGCTCTAGCGAGTCCATTGTCAATGACGGCACGGACGACAATTCCCAGAGATATCACAAATGCCAGAAACGGCAGCGCTGCCGCCCGCACAATGGTGAAAGGGGAGACGAGGCGCTTGGCCAGAGTCCGGCTGGCAAGCACGAGCGTTCCGGCCCAGGCCACCCAGGCCGGGTTGATCCCAAAAGCGTCAGCACCGGTGAAACCCGCCAGCGTGCAGGCAACGACGGCAAGCGGAAAGACCGGCGTCCCGCGCGGCTCAACCGCCGCGCGCCTGGCGCCGGCATCCAGGTTGGCAGTAAAGAATCGTGTACTTTTCAGGTTTTATTGCCGACAGTCATAAACCGGATGGGCGTGGTCAGGATTCTCCCGTTTGGCTCCGCTCCCAGTTCCGCACCTCGGGCAGATCCATGTCATTTTCCCTGATGTAGGATGCGTGCGCCCGCAGGCGCTCCTGGAAGCGGTCGATCACGTCGCCGGCGATCGAGCTCAGGCGGCTGGCGTGCGTCGCGGCATCAATCGCCAGATGGAAGCGGCTCATGTTGTTGAGCACGAGCATGTCGAACGGCGTGGTTGTGTAACCTTCTTCAATGTAACCATGAACGTGGAACCTTCCTGGATTAGGCCGGTGATGGATCAGTTCGTGTACGACCCTCGGGTAGCCGTGGAAGGCGAAGATAACCGGCCGGTCCTCCGTGAACAGGGCGCTGAACTCCTCCTCGTCGAGCCCGTGCGGATGGTCGTGGTGTGACATGATCGAAAACAGATCGATGATATTCACAACCTGAAAGCGAAGCTCGGGCAGCTCTTTCTTAAGCAGCCAGGCGGCGGCGAGGGCCTCCTCCGTGGGGACGTCGCCGGCACTGGCGAGGATAACATCAGGATCACTTGCGCCGCTGCCGGCCCAGTCCCAAGCTGAGGCGCCGCGATTGCTGTGCTCGCGGGCGGCTTCCATGCTCAGCCACTGAGGTGACGAATGCTTGGAGGCGATGATCAGGTTGACATAATCTCTGCTCTTGAGGCAATGATCGGCGACCGCCAGCAGGCAGTTGGCATCCGGCGGCAGGTATATGCGGGAGACCGAGCTCTTCTTGTTGACGACATTGTCGATAAAGCTCGGCACCTGGTGCGTGTAGCCGTTATGGTCTTGCCGCCACAAATGTGAGGTCAACAGGTAGTTGAGCGACGCCAGCGGCGCCCGCCAGGGGACCTCCCGGCAAACCTTAAGCCATTTGGCATACTGGTTGAGCATCGAATCGATAATGGGTATAAAAGCTTCGTAGCAGGCGAACAGGCCGTGGCGGCCGGTCAGCAGATATCCCTCCAGCCAGCCTTCGCAGGTGTGCTCGCTGAGGATCTCCATCACCTTGCCGTCCGGCGCCAGGTGCTCGTCGCTCGCTTCGATCGGCCAGACGAACGCCCGCTGCGTCGCCTCGAAGATATGCTCCATTCGGTTGGAGGTAATCTCATCCGGGCAAAAGAAACGGAAATTGTTTGGCTCGCCGTTGGCACGGAAGACGTCGCGCAGATACTTTGACAGCTCACGGGTGGCCTCGGCCCGCGACTGCCCGGGGCTGCTGACGTGCACGGCGTAATCGTCAGGCCGGGGAAGATCGAGCGGCCGGAGCAGCAGGCCGCCGTTCGCGTGCTCGTTGCGGCCGATCTTGAGCTCGTCAGGCGGACAGGCCGCAACGGTTGCCGGACGCGGACCGCCGCCGCGGTCGAACAAGCGCTCGGGGTGGTAGCTCTTCAGCCACCGCTCCAGTATCTTCAGGTGAACCGGATTCCCCGCCGGATCGGGGACGGGCAGCTGGTGCGAGCGGAAACTGCCCTCGACCTTGAGCCCGTCGACCTCTTTCGGTCCGGTCCACCCTTTCGGCGTCCGGAGGATGATCATCCGCCACGAAGGCCGCTCAGGCATGTCACCGGAACGGGAGCGCTCCTGGATCTGCCGGATGCGCTGATAAGCCCAGTCAAGCCCCTGCCACATTAGCGGATGCATCTCCGCGGGGTCGTCGCCGGCTACCAGGCTCGCTTCGTAACCATAACCGTGAAACAGGTCAAGAAGTTCATCGTCGCTCATGCGCCCCAACAGCGTCGGTCCGCCGATCTTGTAGCCGTTTAAATGCAGTACCGGCAGGACGGCTCCGGAGC
>JACWAM010000006.1 GCA_014874265.1 Thermoleophilia bacterium
GCCGTCGGCAGGGCGTCGCCGAGAAGGACCCGGTTCCCCCGGGCTTTCAGCCGGCCGATGGCGCTTAAGATATTCTCCTCCGCCTTCTTGCCCAGGCCCGGCAGGCCGGCAATTTTTCCCTCGCGGGCGGCTTTTTCAAACTCGTCGAGGGTGGAAGCCCCCAGCGCCTCAAATACCTTGAGCGCCGTTTTCGGCCCGATACCCTGGGCTTTCTGCACCTGGACCAGCTCCGCCGGAAACCGCTGTTTATAGTCCTCCAGCTCTGCCAGCCGGCCGGTCTGAAGCAGTTCCTCGATCTTGGCGGCGATCTTCTCGCCGACGCCGGGAAGCCCCATCAGCTCTCCCTCGGCCGAGATCGCGGCCAGGGGCCTGTTTATTTCCGCCGCCTGCTTGGCGCCGGCCTGAACGGCGATCACCTTGTACTTATTCTCGCCCGCCAGCTCCATCATTCCGGCAAGCATGCCAAGGGCCGCCGCGATCTCCAGGTTGGAAGGCGGGCGCGCCGCCGTTTTTTTTGTCCGGGGTGTTTTCCTGGCCATAACCTTCGTGAAACTGATGGATTATTCCTGATGATCTTTTCCTGCCCGGTTTAACTCTGATTCTAATCTAACAAGAGCAGCTACGGGCAACGCTAAATAAATTGACGATAAAATCGCTCCGGATCGCCAAAATAATCCGCGAGGACGAAAGTCTGCCGGACGCTTTTCAAAAAGTGGTGCGGGATTTTTCCTCGAGCGTTTCAGTCGGAAGGAAATGTTCCCTCCCCGCTTCAGGGAGGAAAACCGTTCGGGTGAGAAAATTCCTGAGCCTGGCCAGATTAATCTAAAAGCATCAAATAAGGTTTTGGTTTTATCAAAAATCAAACTTCCAAAATCCAAATTCCGGTTTTAGCCTTGCGGGATTGGCCTCACTGTTTTAGTATTCTCGCGTAACTTGTAAGACAAGTGGAAGGAAGGGGTCTATCCTTACCAGGACCAAAGTGATCGTTGGGGCGGCGGTTTTAATCATCCTCGCTGTTTCCGCCACCATTTACGCCAAGACCTCCGGCCAGAGCGCCAATCCAGCCCCGAAACTGGCCACTGCCAAGCCTGCCACGACAGAAACGCAGCCCGTGGTTGCCGATCAGAGCAGCTCCCCGGCCAAACCGCATACTAATACCACTACTGTCAACAAAGGCAATTATCCCGGCAATTACCGGCCCACCGTAACGACGGAGGCGAGCCCGGGGGCGCCGCCGACCGATGTCTCCAGCCTGGCCAGCCTGAGCTGTTCCCTGACGGCGATGGATAATGGCGACAAGTCCATCACGCTAACTTTTTACGCCCAGGGGCCGGCTTTCTTCACCGTTCAGCAAAAGGTCTCCGGTTCCTGGCAAAACCTGAAAGAGAATGAGTACTACATGGGAAGCGGCGGCCTTGAAGCAGCCAGCATGCCGGCTGCTGAGGATTCAATTTCCCTCAGGCTGCTCAAGGTTGAAAGCGGCAAGTACGCCGCGGCCTCGAAAGAATTTGATGTCACCCGCGCCGACGTTGCCGCGGCCGGGGGGCTAAAGACTTATCCAAGTTGACCGAATATAGGGTTGCCGCCCGGGGTTGCCGCCCGTAAATTGGCGGACAACCGAAAGGCAATAAAATAGCCGCCCGGCTTGCCCGGGCCCCTCAAAAACTTCCCCTAGCAGGAGATAATTGGATAATCCATCTCACACATCCATTAAGCGCCCGGTTTCGATGGGGGTGGGGCTGGCCCTGCTGGCGCTGTTGGCATCGCTGGCATTTTCACTTGTTTTTGGATATTCCCAGGCCAGGGCGGCCACCTGCGGCGGTTACAGTTTTCCCTGCAACGACATTATTTCCGACGCGTCCATGTCCGCGACCGGCACGATGACCGAAGCCCAGATCCAGAGCTTTCTGGTGCAGGAGGGGAGCTATCTGGCCGGCTACACGGTCCAGCAGCACACCGGAGTCGGCTGGAGTGACAGCATCGATCCATATGGCTGGAGCGCCGCCCACATGATCTGGGAGGCGGCCAACTGGTACGGTCTGAATCCGGAAGTAATCCTGACGACGCTACAGAAAGAGCAGAGTTTGATCCAGGATCCATCGCCCGCCAGCTGGGCGCTCGACTACGCCATGGGCTACGGCTGTCCTGATACCACCGGCTGTAGCGTCACCTACCTTGGATTTGGAAAACAGGTCGATATGGGCGCGTGGCAACTGGCACAAAACATGTCACATGCCAACGCGGGAGACACCAGCTTCGTTGGCCCTTATTATACCGGGAACACGATTAGCATCGACTGCGACAGTAGCAATAATTGCACCGCGGTCCATCTGGATGACGGCGCCACGGCTTCCCTTTACCGTTATACCCCTCATATTCACGGCAACTATTCTTTTTATAGCCTTTGGTGGAACCGGTACAATTTTGGTTTTGCGCCACCACCACCGCCCCCACCGGCGCCGTCACCGCAGATCAGCGGCCAGTCGCCGGCCGGCGGCAGCACTACCGGCAACAACCGGCCGGTCATCTATGCCGGGTTTACCGATCCGGGCGCCACGATTAACAGCGGGGCGACGGTGATCACGCTCGACGGCGCCAATGTTACCGCATCTTCGACGCTTATGTCCGGCTACGCGAGCTACCGGCCGCCGGCGGCCCTGGCGCCGGGGTCTCACAGCGTTTCCATGACGATTATCGATTCTGCCGGCGTGTCAAAAAGCGCCAGCTGGGCCTTTACGGTTTCCCAGAACAGCACGACGCCAAAGGATTATTACTGGGCATGGTATGACGATATCGGCAGCCACGACTGGGTGATGCTGGCAAATCCGGCCGGGTCGCCGGGGGCGCTCGGCTTTGACGCCTCGATTGCCGGCATCCCCGTGGACGGAAACAGCCAGGTCACCAGCGGACAGACCTTGTCTGAAACACACGCCGGTATCCGGGGCGGCCCGGTAGATGCGATGTCACTTTCCGGCACCGATGCCGTCACCAGCCAGCGGGTGTTATGGGGCAACTCCCTGGAAGAGATCCCGGGGACGGCCAGCGGGCAGCTCTCCAGCCAGTATTACTGGCCCTGGTATGACCAGCGGACCCCCGGCATGTCCGACTGGGTAATGGTGTCAAACCAAAACAGCTTTCCCATCTACTACGAGATTACCGTCGCCGGCCAGTTAAAGAAAGGCACCGTGGGTCCCGGCGGCTCGGCGACGCCGTCGTTCGCCGGCATTATGGGAGGACCGGTGGAGCTAAGCGCCTGGACCGATTCCGGCAAGGGGACCGCGGCAAACGTGGTTGCCTCCCAGCGGGTGCTTTCAGGCGGCGGCAGCGCGTTTAACGAGCTTCCCGGCATCCCTGCTTCCTCTCTTTCTGATCATTACTTCTGGAACTGGTATGACCAGCAGTCTGCAGGTGCGCTGGAATGGGTAATGGTGGCCAACCCGAATCCGACCCCGGTCTATTACCAGGTGAAACTGGGTGGCCGGCAGGTAAGCAGCGGCACGCTTGCTCCGGGGCAGTACGTCACGCCGAGCTTTCCCGGGCAACTGGGGGGGCCGGTGGAGGTGCAGGCCTGGAACGACTCAACCAAGCTGGCGACGGCTTCGGTTGTGGCCACCGAGCGGAGCATCTGGGGCCCCTCGTTTGAGGAGACGCCCGGTTACGCCGCCGGCAGCCTGAGCAGCTCCTATAACTGGACCTGGTACGATAACAGTTCCGCGGGAGCGTCGGACTGGGTAATGATCGCCAATCCGAACAACTATTCGGTTTACTATGAGGTGACCGTCGCCGGGAAGCTCAAGGGCAGCGGCGTCATCGGCGCCGGCGCGAACGCCACTCCCGGCTTCCCGGGGCTGTCGGGCGGCCCGGTAGCCGTGCAGGCCTGGACCGACTCGTCCAAGCAGACGCCCGCCAGCGTCATGGCGACCCAGCGCGTCCTCTGGAATGGCTATCTCAACGAGGTAGTGGGGACCGCGTTTCCGCTGATCACGGCCGCGACACCCACCGGCGAGACGGGAAACAGCCGTCCCACCATCAGCGCCAGCCTGTCCAGTCCTTACGGGTCGATTAACGCTTCTTCCATCGTGGTCAAGCTCGACGGCAATAATGTCACCGCCGGCGCCAGCAAGACTGCCGGCTACGTCAGCTACCGTCCGGATTCATCCCTAAGCGCCGGCAGCCACGGCGTCTCGATTTCCGTTAGCGACAGCGCCGGCCACAGCCAGACGTCTTCATGGACTTTGAACGTCCCTCCCGGCAGCTATACGCCCCAGGATTATTTCTGGAGCTGGTATGACGATGTCGGCGGCCATGACTGGGTGATGACGGCCAATCCGTCTTCCGCTTCATCATCGGCGAGCCTGGAGACAGCGGTCTCCGGACGCCTGATGAGCCTGACCGGTTTTTCATTAAGCGGCTCCGGGTGCCCGTCGTCGCAATACTGCGCTCCCGGGCAACTGCCTCCTGGGCGGGTGATGCCCGCTGAATTTCCCGGCACGATGGCCGGTCCGGTCCGGACAAGCTCTTTGTCGGGTGCGGAGGTTCTGGCCAGCCAGCGCTATCTCTGGGGGCAAAGCTCGCTGGAAGAGATCCCGGGGACGGCCGGAGGTAATCTTTCGGACCACTATTACTGGCCCTGGTATGATGAGAACTCTGTGGGCACCACAGACTGGGTGATGATGTCGAATCCATCCACGGCCCCGGTTTACTATGAGGTCAGTATCGCAGGCAAGCTAAAGAGCAGCGGCACGATCGGACCGGGCCAGAGCGCCGATCCCGGTTTCTCCGGCATGTCAGCCGGTCCCCTGGAGGTGGAATCCTGGACGAGTTCTGACAAGTCAGCGCCGGCAAGGCTGATCGCCTCCCAGCGGGTGCTGTCGGGGAACGGGAGCGCCCTAAACGAGCTGCCGGGCATCCCCGCCGCCAAGCTGTCCGACCATTATTTCTGGACCAGGTACGACGAGCAGTCGTCGTCAAACGGCGATTGGGTAATGATCGCCAATCCAAACCAGACGCCGGTCTATTACGAGCTGAGGATTGCCGGCCAGCTGAAGGCGAGTGGCCCGATCGCCGCCGGCGGCAGCGCCACGTCCAGCTTCCCCGGCCTCGCCGGCGGTCCGGTTGAGCTGCAGTCCTGGACAGACTCGGGCAAATCAGCGCCGGCCAGCGTCGTCGCCACCCAGCGCGTTATCTGGGGACCGTCATTTGAGGAAACCCCGGGATACGCCGCGGCCGGGCTCAGCTCTGCATATGGATGGACCTGGTACGACAACGCCTCGCCCGGTTACTCAAACTGGGTGATGATCAGCAATGTAAATCCGTCCCCGGTCTATTATGAGGTCAGCGTGGGCGGCAGCGTCAAAGCCAGCGGGACGATCCTTGCCGGTAGCTACGCGGCGCCGCAAATAGCGGGAACAATGGGCGGACCCGTGGAAGTCCACGCCTGGACCGACTCGTCCAAGCAGGTCAAGGCCAGCATCCTGGCATCGCAAAGGGTGCTGCTGAACGGATACTTCAATGAAGAAACCGGAATTCCGATTTCCTGATAAATCGGGGCGCTGCTTTCTTTCTACAGCAACGACTGGTAAATCTTTCTTGTTTCCTGAGCGGTCTTTTCCCAGCTAAACCGGGCGGCCCGCCGAAACCCCTTCTCGATCAGCTCTTCCCTCACTGCGGATGATTCCAGCACCATCTCCAGGGCGCCGGCCACCTCCGCCACGTTCCGGGGGTTGACCAGCATCGCGGCGTCTCCGGTCACTTCGGGGATCGAGGTGAGGTTGGCGGTAATCACGGGCGTGCCGCAGGCCATTGCTTCCAGCGGCGGCAGTCCGAAACCCTCATACAGCGACGGGAACAGGAGCGCCGCCGCCTGGCTCAAAATGGCCGGCATGTCAAAATCATGCACGTGGCCGGCAAGGGTGACGCCTTCCAGGTCTAGCCCGTCGAAAGCTTCTCCGGGACCGATGCGGCAATAATCGACGCCGGTGACAACCAGCTTGATGTCAGGCCGGAGCCGCCGGAACATGGCGTAAGCCTCGATGGCGGTGCGGATATTCTTGCGCGGTTCGGTCGATCCCACCGCCAAAACGTAGCGCACCGGCAGGCGATAGCGGCTGCGCACCTCATCCAGCTGGTCCTGATCGCTTACCCGCCGGAACCGGGAGGAAACACCGTTATAGACGACGCTCACCTTATCCTTGCCAACGCCGCTCCAGTCGATGATGTCATTCCGGGAGAATTCCGAAACGGTGATAATGTGGTCAACGTCCAGCACGCGCTTAAGCAGCCGCCTTTCGTAAAGTCGGGCCCGGCCGCGGTGGTAATAATCCTGCGCCGACCGAACGAGGATGATGTCGTGCAGCGTCATTACCGTGGGGCAATCCAGCTTTGGCGGCGAGGGCATCCCCATATCGCGCGGCGAATGGTAGATATCGATGCCACTCCCGGTCAGCTCTCGCGGCAGCCGGTGTTCTTTATACCAGTAATTGGCCAGGCGCTCACTGTAGGAAATGTTGTGATAGGAGCCGCCCGCCATCCGCTGGTCCCTGGCAAAGAGGATGACCTGGTCCCCGGTTTCCAGCCGCCGCAGATGCTGGACCAGCTCATGGGTGTAGGTTGAGGTTCCCGTCCGGTGAAACAAAAGCGGGAGCCCTTCGATGCCGATCTTCATTCGAAACTGCTCTTGGGTTCGCACGCCATCAGTCATGTCGATTTCCGGAAAATTCGCGGCAAGAAGTTGTTTGCCAGAATTGATCATACCACTATGAGTCAATCCCATTGGTGATTCGCAGCAAGGGGCGGCGGACAGTATTTGCAGGAGATGCCGCCCCGGCGATTAAGAAAGAACAGGCGGGAAAAATCGCGAACTCTGCCGACGCTGCCTGTTTTTCGATTTAACCAAAATTTTACAGACAGGCGTTGCAGCTTTGCTCCGGCGCGCATAGAGTGGATATGCTTTTGTGGAAATTGCCTGACATCAAGAATCTATCTCTTAAAAAGAGGGGCAAGAAGAAGTACCTGCTCGCGGCCGGGGTGACCTTGATGGGCATCGCTCTGGCTGCTTTTTTCTCTCCCGATCTACGCGGGACGCTGCCGCCGCCAAAGCCGGTGGGGGTGGATATCGTCCAGTATGCCGGCAGCCTTTCCGGCCGCGGCGGCATGCGGTCAGTCGTCGTAGAGCGCGACGCTTCCGGCCAGTCCTTTCTTACCCTGGATAAATCCGCCCGGCAAGGGGTTTACACATCGCAGCGGCTTCAGGCCGGCTATCCGTTCGACGCGGTCGGCCTCCACTGGCAGGCGGACATGCCGGCGGGAGCAGGCCTGAAAGAAGAGGTGCGCCTCAGCCGGGATGGTAGCCACTGGGGTTCCTGGCGGACTCTGACGCTGGAAGACGACACCCCGGATCAAAGCCACCTGGATCAGGTACATGCACCCAGGGATACATTCGCTAATCTGACATACGGCGAGGGAAGCCGTTACATCCAGTACCGCCTGACGCTCACCGCCGGCGCCAACGGCTCGCCGCGGGTGGGCAAGATTGTCTCCACTTACATCGACGCTGAGGGACATCACCAGTCGTTCCTGTCCCTGTCAAATATCTGGACCCACATCGCGTCGGTATTCAAGTTGCCGCCCGCCCGGGCCGAGGACGGGGTGATCTCCCGGGCCCAGTGGGGCGCTGATGAATCCCTGATGACCTGGACCCCTGAGTACGCCCGGCCGGAGAAGTTCATCATCCATCACACCGACGATGGCTCCAACTGGACGTCGGACCCGGCCGCCGCCGTCCGCTCGATTTATTATTATCACGCCGTCACCAACGGTTGGGGCGACATCGGCTACAACTACCTGATCGAC
>JACWAM010000043.1 GCA_014874265.1 Thermoleophilia bacterium
CGAGGCCCATTTCGGCGACGACGCCGTCGCAGCCGAGCCGCCTCAGCCCCTCGGCCAGCGCCTCCGCCATGCAGGCGCCGTCCAGCCAGCATTCGTCATTTTTCCGGCTGATCAGCCGGGGGGCAAAATACCCGTCCAGGACAGGGATGACAGGGACAAGATCGGGCTGCTCGCCGGCGATGACCGCCGCAAACCTGTCGCGGGGATTCATCCGGCGTCCCTCGTCGAGAGCCCGCCCGGTTTCATGCCTGGACGGCCTCCAGGTGCGGAGCTTCCCTCCAGAGGATTTCAAGACGGTAAAAGTCGCGCGACTCCGGCGTGAAAATGTGCGCCACTACATTCAGATAATCCATCAAAATCCAGTCTCCCTCCTGCTCGCCCTCCACCCGGGGGGGAGCGGCGCCGGCGCTTTTCAGGCGCATCCTGATTTCTTCGCAGATTGCCTTCGCCTGGCGCGGATTTCGGCCGGAGCAGATAACGAAATAATCGGTAAAAGAACAGGTATCTTTCATTTCGAGGACGACGATATCCTCGGCTTTTTTCTCAGCGGCCGCGGCCGCGATCTCTTTTGCCATCTGTTCGCTATTCAGTTAATACCTCTCTTTATCATCAGCAAATTGATCATCATCATGAATTACTAATATCTCTTCCTATAATAACAATGATTTGCTTCTTTTCCAGGGAGTCATCCTTGATTATCGTTCCCTTGCCCAGCAGATCCTCCACCTGCCCGCCGCCGTCAAGAGCGTCGCTACCGCATCTGATTTGGGTGGAATCATAGCCGACATCTGACGCGTCGGTGGCAGGCGCCATCTTGAAACGGAGCGGCGCCAGTTTGGCGGTCACCGCGTCAATCACCGGCTGGCCGACGCCGCCGTTCCGGATCTCGAGGGTGAACGCGGAATCGGCGGGAGAGCCGGACATCAGCACGGAAAGCTGTGCCGGCTGCGGCTCAAAGTACCAGGCCTGGCCCTCCCCGGCAGCCTGCACCGGCAGCGCCCAGACGCCGAAAGGCTGTCCCGGGGTCGTGATGGAAACAAACAAATTGGCAAAGCTGCCCTCGCCCAGGTCGGTCTTCACCTGCCGGTAGAGCTGCCCGGCAAAGCTCCTCCGCTCGCTTTCGGGATTGCCGCTTAGTCCCGCGAACAACCCCTGATAAAACAATGCCTGAATCTGCGGACCGGCGCTGCCGTCATTGACCGCTTCATTTAGATATGACATGGCATGCTGGGGGTCGGCAGGGTTGTCCCCCTTGCCGAGGTTGACTGAACCGTCGGCGCTCCGAAGCGGCTCCAGGGCCTTGAAATTGACACTGCCCGCCTCAGACGCCATCATCCCTACGGCGCCGGCATTAAAAATTACATGATACCGGATGGGAAGCCGGAGCAGATCGGCCACCGTCTGGTCGAGCAGAGGCTGGCCGCCAATATTGATGATCTGGTCCAGCCGCTCAAAGCCGTGGCCCGGCACGTCCGCGAGCGTCCGCGCAGGCAGCGTGTACAGGCTGTAACCTTTTTGAGAAACCTCCAGCAGCAAGATCTGGGTAAGATTTCCCTGGTCGATGCCCGTAAAGATAACGTTCTGGCTGTCTCCGGTTTCGGACCGGGCCGCTGAACTTCCCCTGGATTTCTCCAGCGCCACGATGCCTGCAAATACGGCGACAGAAAGAAATATGCCTGCGAGAAGAGTCAGGTAAGTTTGCCGCCGGCGAAGACGGCGCCGCCGTTCGGCCAGCCGGGTCCGGCGCAGGCCGGGGACCGGAACCTCGCCAGCCCGGGAGCGGTAATGGCTGCCGCGGTAGTGCCGGCCCCGCCTATGCTTTTCGATAGAGCCCTTCCTCATAAATGAACCTGCGGACGCCCTCGGGTACCAGATATCTGATTGATTTTCCTTCCGAAACGCGGTCCCTGATAATGGTTGAGGAAATGCCTATGCCCGGTATTTCCATGATTTTTACCTTTTTTGCCTGCAGGATTTTTTCCAGGTTTCCGGATATCCGGTCCAGCGGATAGCCGGGCCTGGTCGCCCCGATCAATATCGTCATCGACAGAAGCTCATCAGGATCTTTCCACTCCAGGATCTCAAGAATGGCGTCAGCCCCGGAAATAAAATAAAGGTCTGATTCCGGCTGCTGCCGGCGAAAGTGACGGATGGTATCAACGGTGTAGCTTGTTTCTTTCCTGTCGATCTCGTAGCGGGAAACCTCAAAACGGGGATTGTCCCGGGTGGCGATCATGCACATTTGAAACCGCGCCTCAGAGCTTACCCCTTTTCTGATTTCCTTGTGCGGAGGCAGGCCTGTGGGCATGAACAGCACTTGATCGAGCCCGAACTGCGACACAGCTTCCTCGGCGCAAACCAGGTGGCCGATATGAATCGGGTTAAAAGTGCCGCCCATAATGGCTAACTTCATAAAACCCCAGGTTCCAAGTTAAAAATGCAAAGTTTTATTAAAAGTCTGGCTGCCAGTTGTTAATGATAATTGGTTCTTAACTTTGAACCTTGAACTCGGAACTTTGAACTAGGTTCTCACCTGCCCATCCCCGGTGATCACGTATTTTATCGAAGTCAGCTCGCGGAGGCCCACCGGCCCGCGGGCATGCAGTTTCTGCGTGCTAATGCCGATTTCAGCGCCCATGCCGAATTGTCCTCCATCGGTAAACCTGGTTGAAGCATTGACATAAATACAGGCAGCGTCAACACGGTCAGAGAAGTCACGGGCGGCTCGCAGGTCTTCGGTGACGATCGCTTCTGAATGGCCGGTGCCAAAAGCGGCGATGTGGTCAATGGCCTCGTCCAGATTGTCAACAATCTTGACCGCCATTTTCAGGTCAAGAAATTCGGTGGCGAAATGCTCCTTGACGGCGTCTTCCAGCTCTTTTGCCGTGCCGCCGGCGAGCTCCTTGACTTCCGGCGTTACAAACAGCTTTACTCCCCGGATTGTCAGCTCCTGGACGATCAAAGGAACAAAGTCGGCCGCGACGTCCTTGTGAATGAGCAGCGTCTCCGCCGCGTTGCAGACGCCGGGGCGCTGCACCTTTGCGTTAATGGTGATCGCAGCCGCCTTCTCCAGATCGGCGCCGGCATCGACATAAACGTGGCAGTTGCCGCCGGCGGCGTAGATCACCGGGATGGTGGAGTTCTTAATCAGAAACTGCTTGAGCGACTCGCCGCCGCGGGGGATGACCAGGTCAACGTACTCCTTCATCGCCAGCAGCTGTTTGAGAGGGGCGCGGTCGCGGGAAGCCACCAGCTGCACCACGTCGCTCGGCAGGCCGGCGTCTAGCAGGGCGCCGCCCACCACTTCCGTAAGCATCCGGATGGAATGCAGCGAGGCGCTTCCGCCTCTGAGAATTACCGCGTTGCCGGTTTTAATGCACAGGCCGGCCGCATCGGTGGTAACGTTGGGTCGGGCCTCATAAATGACGGCAACGACACCGAAGGGCACCCGCACCTTCTTCAGCTCGAGCCCGTTGGGAAGGCGCCTCCCTTCAACCACCTCACCCACCGGATCGGGCAGGTGGACCAGCTTGCGCAGGCCGGCAGCCATCTCCTTGATTCTGTCTTCATCCAGCATCAGCCGGTCCATCAAGGCGCCGGAGAGGCGGGCGGCCTTCCCTTCCTTGACGTCATCCCGGTTCTCTCTGATGATCTCCCCTTTGCGCCGCTCCAGGGCGGCTGCCATCTCCAGCAGCGCCCGGTTGCGGTCCATCGTGCAAAGGCCGGCAAGCTGCCGCGAAGCCGCTTTCGCGCGGTGACATATTTCTGTTATTTGCGAGCTGTTTTCTTTTTCTTTCCTGGATGGCACCAAAATTTATCCCTCCGCCAAAACAAAATAATCCCGATGAATTACTTCTTCTTCTCCGTGCGGCATCGCCTTGATCACATCGCCGCTTTGCATTCCTTTGATCTTGTCAAGCTCCTTCGCCGAATACGCCGCCACCCCTTTGCCGATCACTACCCGGCTCTTTTCCTCCAGAACATTCACGGCCTCTCCGGCGGCGAAGTCCCCCTCGACAGCAACAATTCCCGCCGCAAGCAGGCTCTTTCCCCGCTGCCTCAAAGCCTCGACGGCGCCCGCGTCAACAAAGATCGCCCCGCTGCTGGGCCGGCCGTATTTCAGCCAAAGCTTGAAACTGCTCATGGTGGACTTGAGCGGATGGAACCTGGTTCCAACCCTTTCACCTGCCGCCGCCGCCTTGATGACTCCGGCGCGCCCGCCGCTGGCGATCACCACCTCAATATTGGCGGAGGTGGCCATATCCGCCGCCACAATCTTGCTTTTCATACCGCCGGAGCCAATCGAACTGGAAGGATCCCCGGCTTCGATTCTATCCAGCAGTGACCGGTCGCTCACTTCTTCGATCAGACGGGCATGGGGATCCACGGAAGGGTCATTAGTATATAACCCTTCCGTATCCGTGAGCAACAGGAGCAGATCCGCCTGCACCAGAATGGCAACCTGGGCCGCCAGAAAATCATTGTCCCCGTACCGGATCTCATCCGCCGACGTTGTGTCGTTTTCGTTGATAACGGGAACGATCCCCCATTCCAGCAGTTTCCCGAGCGTGCCGCGGGCGTTAAGGTACTGGCTGCGGGCCTCGATGTCATAGGAAGTGAGCAGGACCTGCGCGGTGGTGATTCCGGCGGCGCCAAGCAGCTCAAAGTAGCGTTGATAGAGCCTGCCCTGCCCTACCGCCGAAACGGCTTGCAGCTCCACCGTTTCCACCGGACGCCTTCGGGCCGGCAGCAGCCCCAGGCCGCAGGAGATCGCACCCGAGGAGACAATCAGGAGGCTGTTGCCGCTCCGGACCAGCTCCGCGATCTCACCGGTTAACCTTGTGACCTGGTCTTCACGGACGCAGCCGCTCTCATCGGTGAGGGTATTGCTTCCGATTTTGACTACGATGGTTTTTGACAGCTTATTGTTCCTTGACCGCGGACGGCGCAGGGGCAAAAAGCCTGCAGCCGTACGTTTAGGTACGGCGAGGACTTTTTGTTCCCGAGGACGCCGCCCATGCCCTTTGCAGCTCTCGATACGAACGACCCTTGAAACAGATTCCTAGAACGGCGCCGCCGATGGAGCGCGATTGCTGACCTCTACCCGTTGAATATCCGCCCCCAGCGCCTGCAGCTTTTGCTCAAAATTCTCATAACCGCGATCGATATGACCAATGCGCCGCACCTCGGTCGTGCCGGCCGCCGCGAGGCCTGCCAGCACCAGGGCGGCGCCAGCGCGCAGGTCGGGCGCCTCCACAATGGCTCCCTCCAGACGGCTCTGACCGTGAACGACGGCGTGATGGCCACTCGTGCGGATGCTCGCTCCCAGCCGGTTCATCTCATCGACAAACACGAAACGGTTCTCGAAGACGTTTTCGGTGACGATGCTATGCCCCCGCGCCAGCGACAGCAGCACCAACACCGGCGCCTGCAGATCTGTGGGAAATCCGGGATGCGGCAGAGTGGCGATATCAGTGCTGTTAAACTCGCCGCCGCGGCACCGGATCTTGTGATCGAACTCCTGGACCTCCACACCGATCGATCTCAGCTTGCTGATAAAGATTTCCAGGTGCAGCGGATTGACATCCTCAATCACCAGATCGCCGCGCGTCACCGCCGCCGCGATCATGAAGGTGCCGGCTTCGATCCGGTCCGGTACGACCGTGTGAGTGGCGCCGTTCAGTTCGTCAACACCATCAATGATGACGGTCTCGGAGCCGGCGCCGCTGATGCGCGCGCCCATCGAAGTCAAAAATTTGGCCAGATCAATGATCTCGGGTTCTCTGGCGGCGGATTCGATCACCGTGCGTCCGCGCGCCGTCACCGCGGCCATCATGATGTTCTCGGTGGCGCCGACGCTGGGATAGTCAAGACTGATCACGTCACCCGTGAGCCCGTTTGTATCAACATTGATAAACCCATGCTCAACATTGATGCGGGCTCCCAGCTTTTCCAGGCCGCTTAAGTGGAAATCAATTTTCCGCGGCCCGATATTGCAGCCTCCCGGCATCGCGACCCGCGCCCGGCCCAGCCGCGCCAGGAGCGGTCCCATGACAATGATGGAGGCGCGCATCTTGCGGACCAGTTCGTACGGCGCCGTGTCGGAGAGACCGCCCGACGGGTCGATCTCCACCCGCTCAGGCGTGACGGTGACGCCGACGCCCAGCTCCCGAAGGACGTTCGCCATCGTGCGGACGTCTTTGATCATGGGGACGTTTTGCAGGATAGTCTTATCCGAGGTGAGAAGCGCCGCCGCCATCAGCTTCAGGGCTGAATTCTTGGCTCCGGAAACCCTGACCGCGCCCGCCAGCGGATTGCCGCCGTTTATTAAAAAAGATTCCATAAACCAGACATTGGATCTTGGACCTTGGACATTGGATACCCTTTCACTTGAAATTTCAACCTGGATATCGATCCATAGATTTTAGCCAAATTCCAATGCCTAAATTCCCGTCTCCGTTGTTACAGGCCGGCAACCTTGATCCGGTTGAGAGCTCTCCGGCGGGCCCGCTGCGCGCGGTGTGTGTCCACCCCATCTTCCTGGCTGCGGGCCAGCCATTCCTCGGCCCGCGCCAGAGCCGCCCTGGCCCGTTCAATATCAATCTCTGACGCCATTTCCGCAGTGTCAACCAGAAGCAACAGCCTGTCGAACTGCATCTTGGCGTATCCGTCTCCCACGGCCAGTTCCTGCCGGCCGGCTGTTTCGCCATGCACGTGGGCCCTGCCGATCACCGTTCTGGTCACGATCGGCGCATGCCGGGGCATGATGCCGAGTTCCCCCATCTCGCCGGAGACGACTACCATCGAAGCATCATCGCTTAAAATAAGCCCTTCCGGCGTGACGATCTCGCATTTGAGTCTTTTGCTAGTTTCTTCCATATCCGCAGGCCTTTTCCTTCCTGGCGCTTAAGCTACCGCCGCCTCGGTCTCGGGCTCTTCCGACGGCTTCTCTTCCCCGGCAGCCACCTGCTCGCCAGCCTTGCTGCGCGCGTTTTTGACAACTTCGTCGATGCCGCCCATCATGTAAAACGCCTGCTCGGGCAGATCGTCGTGCTTGCCCTCAATGATCTCCTTAAAGCCGCGCACCGTCTCCTTGAGCGGCACGTAGGCGCCCTTTATGCCGGTAAATGTTTCAGCGACATGGAACGGCTGCGACAGAAAACGCTGCAGCTTGCGGGCGCGCTGCACGGTGAGCTTGTCCTCGTCCGAGAGCTCGTCCATTCCCAGAATGGCGATAATGTCCTGCAGCTCCTTGTAGCGTTGCAGCGTTTCCTGCACCTGCGTCGCCACTTTGTAATGCTCCGCGCCCACAGCGTCCGGCGAGAGGATGCGCGAGGTAGAATCCAGCGGATCGACCGCCGGGTAGATGCCCATCTCGGAAATGGCGCGGGAGAGAACGGTGGTGGCGTCCAGGTGTGCGAACGTGTTGGCCGGCGCCGGGTCAGTCAGGTCGTCGGCGGGGACATAGACGGCCTGCACCGAAGTGATCGAGCCGCTCTTGGTCGAGGTAATCCGCTCCTGCAGCTCGCCCATCTCCGAGGCCAGCGTTGGTTGATAACCGACGGCGGACGGCATCCGGCCCAGGAGGGCCGACACTTCCGAGCCCGCCTGCGAGAAACGGAAGATGTTATCCAGGAAGTAAAGCACGTCTTGGCCCAGCTTGTCGCGGAAATACTCGGCCATGGTCAGCGCCGTCAGGCCGACGCGGAGGCGCGCCCCGGGCGGCTCGTTCATCTGGCCGTACACCAGGCAGGTCTTTTCGATGACGCCGGAATCAATCATCTCATTGTAAAGGTCATTGCCTTCGCGGGTGCGCTCGCCCACGCCGGAGACAACGGATACGCCACCATGCTCCTTGCCGATGTTGTGGATCAGCTCCATGATCAGAACGGTCTTGCCCACGCCGGCGCCGCCAAAGAGGCCGGTCTTCCCGCCCTTGACGTACGGCGCCAGCAGGTCGATGACCTTGATGCCGGTTTCAAAGATCTCATCGGTCGGGGTCAGGTCTTCGAAGGGAGGAGCCTCGCGATGGATCGGCCATTTCTCCTCTGTCTTCACCTCGCCCTTGTTGTCGATGGCGTCGCCGATAACGTTAAACAGCCGTCCCAGCGTGGCGTTTCCCACCGGCACGCTAATGGCGGCGCCCGTGTCAAAGACCTCGAGGCCGCGAGGGATGCCGTCGGTGGAATCGAGCGCCACCGCGCGCACCTTGTTGTCTCCCAGATGTTGCTGCACTTCCGCCACCAGCCGGAAAATCGTTCCGTCCTCTCTGGGCACGTTGATCTCCAGAGCGTTGTAAATGGCCGGCAGCTCCTTTTCGAACTTGACGTCAAGCACCGGGCCGATGATCTCAACTATGGTTCCTGTATTCATAACTCACTCCCGTTGATATCGTTGCCAATTATCATTAAAGTCTTTCTATTAGCAAATTTCAGTTTCAAGATCAAAATTCAAAGTTCAAAGTTGGTTAAAAACTTGACCGGGTTAACTTTGAGCTTTGAGCTTTGAGCTTTGAATTATCCCAGTGCTTCCGCTCCCGCCACTACTTCCAGGATGTCCTGCGTAATCGCCGCCTGGCGCGCCTTGTTCATCGCCAGGGTCAGCTTTCCGACCATTTCCTCGGCGTTTTCCGAAGCGCTGCGCATCGCCGTCATACGGGCTCCGTGCTCGCTGGCGGTTGATTCCAGCAGTGCCCGGTAAATTGTGTTATCGACATAACTGGGAAGCAGACTCCGGAGGATGCCGGCAGCGCTGGGCTCATAAATGAAATCCCCTTGCAGCTTTCGCTCTTCCTCGGAAACCTCGGGCTCTGTCGTCACGATCTCCTCGCCCAAGGGCAGAATCACCTCTTCGGTTACAGTTTGCTCCATGGGGGACTTGAAATGGTTGTACACAAGATAAACGCGATCAACTTCACCCGAGATATACATGGTAACAACGCGGTGGGCAATATCTTCCGCATCGGTAAATTTGGGCCGGTCGGTAATGCCGGTGATCGCCTCCCTCACGTTGACCCCCCGGAAACGCATGGTACCAACTCCCTTGCGGCCGACGATGACCCACTCAACGCCCTTGCCCTCGGCCTGAGCGGCGCTCTGGATTGACAGGGAGTGCCTGATGATATTGGCGTTAAAAGCTCCGGCCAGGCCGCGATCGCCGGTCAGCATGACGATAGCGATCCGCTTTTCCTCGTCGCGCACCTTAAGCAGCGGAAATTCTTCGCCGCCCTCGGAGTGCCTGGCGACTTCCTGCATTAACTCCATCATCCGCTCGGCGTAAGGCCTCAGCGCTTCGATGCGGTTCTGAGCGCGCCGGAGCCTGGCGGCCGCCACCATCTCCATGGCTTTGGTGGTCTTGCGAGTATTTTTTACCGAAGCGATCCGGCGTGCTATATCTCTGAACGCTGCCATATTTTTCGTTTACGTTTAACGTTTAACGTTTAACGCTGTCCTTTCATGGCCGGTTTACAAATTATTCGTTTTTCAAGCAGTCGCGGCTTCCGGTGCCGCCGCCGTGGCCACCGGCACATTCAGCTGCTCATGGTCCGGCTGGAAGTCCTTCAGGAATTCCTCCATGGCGGCGCGGAGCCTGGCATCGGTGTCGTCCGAGATTTCCTTCTCTTCGCGGATCACGGTCAGAAGCTCCGGATGTTCGCTGCGCAGCCGGGCGATCAGGCCGGAGTTGAAGTCCGGGACGCGGTCTACGCTAACCTTGTCCAGAAATCCCTGGGTCGCGGCAAAAATAACTGCCACCTGCTCTTCCACCGGAACGGGCTGATACTGTCCCTGGTTAAGAGCGGCAACCATCCGCTCGCCCCGGGCCAGCTGTGCCTGCGTCGTCGCATCCAGCTCCGAGCCGAACTGCGCGAAAGCCTTTAGCTCGTTGTACTGGGCCAGGTCAAGCCGAAGCTTGCCGGCAACCTTCTTCATCGCCTTGATCTGGGCGTCACCGCCAACGCGGCTGACCGAGATGCCGACGTTGATGGCCGGCCGCACACCGGAGTAAAACAGGTCCGGCTCGAGGAAGATCTGGCCGTCTGTGATCGAAATGATATTGGTCGGGATGTAAGCTGAGACGTCACCGGCCTGAGTTTCAACGACTGGCAGCGAAGTGATCGAACCGCCGCCGAGTTCGTCAGACAGCTTGACACCGCGTTCCAGCAACCGTGAATGCAGGTAGAAGACGTCACCGGGATAAGCTTCGCGCCCCGGCGGACGCCTGAGCAGCAACGACATCTGGCGGTAGGCATCAGCGTGCTTGGTCAGGTCGTCGTAGATGCACATTGCTTCGCCACCCTTGTAACAAAAATATTCAGCCATCGCGGTGCCGACGTAGGGGGCCATGAACTTCAGCGGCGCGCGCTCGGAGGCGGCGGCGACCACGACGATCGTATAATCCAGGGCGCCGTGCTCTTCCAGTTTAGCGACGACGCTGGCCACGTTGGAAGCCTTCTGGCCGATCGCCACATAGATGCAGATTACATCCTGCCCTTTCTGATTGATGATTGTGTCCACCGCGATGGCCGTCTTGCCGGTGCGGCGGTCGCCGATGATCAGCTCGCGCTGACCGCGGCCAATGGGGATCATCGAGTCGATCGACTTGATGCCGGTCTGCAGCGGCGTGCTTACGTGCTGCCGGGCAATCACGCCCGGGGCCTTGAACTCGACCGGCCGGTACTCGGATGTCTCGATCGGGCCCTTGTCGTCGATCGGCCTCCCGAGAGCATTCACAACGCGGCCGATTAGCGCTTCTCCCACCGGCACGCTCATGACCCTGCCAGTGCGCTTGACCAGGTCGCCCTCCCCGATGAGGGTGTCCTCGCCCATCAACACGGCGCCGACATTGTCTTCTTCCAGGTTTAGCGCCAGGCCCACGACATCGTGGGGAAGATCGAGCATCTCCGAGGCCATCGCTTTCTCCAGGCCGTGGATGCGGGCGATGCCGTCACCGACCTCGAGAACGCGACCGACCTCTTCAACCTCGACCTCTGCCTCGTAGTTCTCAATCTGGCTCTTGAGAACGGCGGTAATTTCTTCAGGACGCAGTTTCAAAGCTATCTTCACTCCCTACAATAGTCGCTCGGGCCAGCCTGACGTGAAGCTGCTGAAGCTTCGCTTTCAGGCTGCCATCAACAATTATATCTCCGATCCGGATGATCAGCCCTCCGACAACATCCTTGCGCACGGTCGCTTTCATGTCGATCTTCTTGCCGGTGGCGGCGGCGATGCGGTCTTTGATCTTGGCTTTGGTCTCCTCAGGAAGTTCTATCGCTGAAACGATTTCAACCTCCACCACTTTGTTTTTCTTCTGCATCAGACGCGTAAATCCGTCATAAACGTCCGGTATGAGATCCGGATGCCGCTTGTCAATCAGCAGGTTAATCCCGTTGACAAAAATGCGGTCGCCACCTGCGGTGAGCTCCTTGACAATCCCTTTTTTCTGGATGGAGCTTATCTTCGGGTTATAAAGGACCGCGGTCAGCTCGCGGGAGCGCTGCATGGCCTCAACAAAAGCAGCAAGATCAGCTGATGTTGTTGCCAGCGAGCCAGCATCCTCGGCAGCCTCAAAGAGGGCCTGGGAGTAAACTTTCGCTGTTCTCTGGTCAGCCAAGCCTAGTTGCCCCCGGCGCCCAACTGGTCGAAATCAACCTCCGCCAGAGCTTCGTCAACCAAACGGAGATGGTCTTCCTTGGTAATTGTTCTCCCGGCCACCTTGCCGGCCGCCAGAATGGTCAGATCCGCGACCTGATCCTTGATTTCATTGACCGCTTTCCTGGTCTCCCGCCGGATCTGATCGCGCGCATTCTCGACCTCTTTTTGCGCATGGGCATGAGCCTCGCCGATGATCTCAGCCTTTTGGTCGTCTCCAACCTTGCGCGCTCTTTCGACGATCTGCTCCGCTTCCATCTTGGCGGTTGAGATTGACTGGCGGTATTCTGCCAGCGCTTCCTTGGCCTTCCGGTCCATCTCCTCCGCGTGGTGGATGCTCTCCTCGATGGCGTCGCGGCGCTGGTCGATCACGGCCTGAAGCGGTCCAAAAGCGTACTTCTTCAGGACGAACAGCAGGATCCCGAAAGTAATCAGGGTATATATCATTAGTCCAGGTTGAATACTGAGCATAGTGCTTGCAAGCACCTCCTAAGCCGTCAGGGCCGGGCATCACGCCTTGGCGCCATGCCCAACCTTCTAGCCCTTGACGAAAACGAGCAGAAAAGCGACAACCAGCGCGTAGAGGGCGACCGCCTCTGTAACGCCGATGCCGATAAACATGGTGGTGCGGATGTCACCGGATGCCTCGGGCTGGCGAGCGATGCCTTCCACGCTCTTGCCAACCAGGAAGCCGATACCGAGTCCCGGACCGATGGCCCCCGCGCCGATGGCCAAACCGGCGCCTAAAACCGCTGCTGCTTTCTCATCCATATAATCCTCCTTTCAAATGGTCAGATCGTAGATGACGGATATCCAGAATCCAGCACCCGGTATCCAGCATCCGCTCGACAATTACCATTAATCTTCTAATTTATCAAACCGGATGGTGAATATCCAGAATCCAGCATCCGACATCCAGTATCCGCTTTATTAGTGTTCCTGGTGGATCGCGCCACCGATGTAAACTGCCGACAGGATGGCAAAAATATATGCTTGAATTCCCGCGACGAAAATCTCAAACAGGCTGACCGCGACCACGCTCACTTCCAGCGGCACAATCAGAATAGCCAGGGCCACGGACTGAATCATCAGGATCATGGCGTAAAACACAAGCATGACCAGGTGCCCGGCTACCAGATTGGCGAAAAGTCGCACGGACAGCGACACCAGGCGGAACAGCTCGCTGATGCCGTGCAGGACGAACAGAACCTGTTTTAGCACTGGCGGCGCTGTCGACGGCATCCAGCCCTTGAAATAGCCGAGGGCCCCGTTGGCCCGTATGCCCGAAACGTGGGTTGCGATAAACGTAATGGCCGCCAGCGCGATGGTGACGTTAATGTTGGCGGTGGCCGCGTAGGTCTTGAACTCGGGAATATTATGAAAACCCGGCGCCAGGTTAAACGGAAGCGGTATCAGTCCGATGATATTGCTGATCAGGATGAAGAAGAAAAGGCCAGCAATATACGGGAACCACGCTGCCGCAGCCTCCCCCGGCATAACCGCGCCGACCAGTACATCCCGCACGTATTCGTATACCGCTTCAAAGCCGGCCTGCTGGCGCGTGGGCAGCACCCGGGCCGCCTTGGAGATAAGGATGAAAACCAACGCTGTAATCGCCGCGCCCAGGAACAGGTAAAGTACAACCTTGTTGATCGACATGTCAACGGGACCCAATTTTAACTGGAGATGATGGCCGGCGATGTCCACCGGCTTGAGGGCGTCGGTAAATTCATCAGCGGGATTAAGGATGCTCACGCCTTCACCTCCTGCTTAAGCCCGGCTCGGCTGCGAAGCCCCACGAAAATCTCCAGAGTCAGAAACGCCGTATATATTACCAAAAAACAGATAGAGGTCATGACAAAGTAGTTCGGCAGCGCCAGCGCCACCAGCAGCAGGCCCAGGCCGATCAGGCCGAAGCGGATCAGGAAACTAAGAATCGCCACTCCGGCAGCGGCGCCCGCATTCAGTCGCGCAATCAAGGGCAGGAAGGGCAGGGAAAGACCATAGTTGACAACAAAGATCCCGGCGGCCAGCGCCCAAGGGGCAAACAGCGGCCGGACCAGAACGCCCACGAGCAGGCCGATGCCGATCACAACAGTCATCAGCGATGCCAGCTTTCCTACCATAACGCAACCTTTCCCGTGGTTTTCTGTGCTTTACAAACGCGGGGTGCCTTGCTAAAGCCCTGCCCGACAACGGTGGCGGCTGGCCCCCCGGCGCACTTTGAGCGCCACGTTCAAATTCCCGCGACCCACTGGGTCTCAAGCGGATCAGAAAACAGTCTTGTAGATTCCGTAGAGCCCTGCGGCAAAACCGCCAAAGATGCCTAGAATCAGAAAAAGCGGAGTGGTTTTTAGAAGATAATCCAAACCCAGTCCGCAGACTGTGCCCAGTAACACCCCGCCCAGGAGATAGAGAGCTATCCACTCCCAGCTGGCGGAGCCGCCTCGGCTGCCTTTCGGTTTTGCCTTCTTGGGAGGCAATTTGAACCGCGTCAGTATACCATTAGAAAAACTTCGCTACAAGAGTTACTAATAGCGATTCAATATCTTACCTTAATTTCGATCTGCGTCTAGTCCTTATTTTTAATATTTCCAATAAGCAAAACAGATAGACGTTCATGTTAGCGGCCACGGCTCCTAATAGCCCGGCTGCCAGGGCCGTCTAATTGGCGGGAAAAGCTATCATCGTGGTGAAGTTTTGTGATTGAAACACAGGCGAGGCTGACGGCGCGTCAAAGACCCCGGATGAAAAACCGGGTGGAATATTTCGATCAATAATCGGGGTGCCGCCGGCTCCGAACCTGGAGAATATCAAGCAGATAAATCAGGTAGAGGCTGACGCCGATCGCCACGCTGGCAAGAATGACAGTGACAAACCCGGGCGCAAACCGCATCGACAGCGCTACCGCGCTCATCAGGGTGGACCAGGAATACAGGACAAATACAGCCTTCCGCTGCGAGAAGCCGATATTAAACAGCCGGTGATGCACGTGCCCCCGGTCCGGACGAAAGATGTTCTGCCCATTCTTCATACGGCGAAGAATGGTGAGCGACAGGTCGAACATCGGCACGCCCATGATCAGCAGCGGGATGATCAGGGTGACGGCGGCGACGCTTTTAAGGACGCCGTTCACGGTGATAGCGGCGAGGATGAACCCGAGCAGCATCGATCCGGAGTCTCCCATGAAAATCGACGCCGGGAAGAAGTTGTGCCGGAGAAAGCCAAGCGTGGTCCCCGCCAGGATCGCCGCCAGAATGCCGGCGCCGGGCCGGCCCAGCGAGATAGCGATGACGGCGAAAGTGCCGGCGGCGATAGTGCAGACGCCGGCCGCGAGCCCGTCCATCCCATCCATGAAGTTGACGATGTTAACCAGCGCGACCACCCATAATATTGTCAGCGGCACCGCCACGGCCATCGCCAGATTCACGGTGCCGATGTATGGCAGCGAGAAATAGTCAATCCGCATGCCGTAAAAAACGAGGCAGCCGGCGGCGATAAACTGGCCGGCGAACTTGACCAGCGGACCGGTGGGCCGGAAGTCATCAACGGCGCCAAACAGGGTAATGATAGAGGCGCCCGCGAGCACCCCTTTCATCTGTGAATTAAGATCAAGGAAAAACAGCGCCGGAATCATGAAGCCGAAAAAGATCGCCAGCCCGCCCAGCCGGGGGATCGGGTCCGCGTGGATCTTGCGGGCGTTGGGCTCATCCATGGCGCCGACGATACGGGCGATAGAGCCTATTGTCGGGGTAACCACAAAAACAATCGCCGCCGCCACCACAAACGCGATCACGGCCGCTCTTGTTCCCGCAATCGGTGTTTCGATGAAATCCACTATCCGCCCATCCGATGCAGCCTGATGCCCGCCTCGGCAAACAAGCCGGTTGCCAACTCATCGGGATAACCCTTGTCAAAATAGACTTCCACGATGCCGGAATTAATAATCATCTTGGCGCACAGCGAGCAGGGCTGGTGAGTGCAGTAAAGCGTGGATCCATCGATCTTGACCCCGTGGAGGGCCGCCTGCGCGATCGCGTTTTGCTCCGCATGGAGCGCCCGGCAAAGCTCGTGCCGCTCACCGGACGGGATGCCCATCTGCTCCCGGAGGCAGCCCGCCTGCGCGCAGTGGCTGATCCCCTGAGGGGCGCCGTTATAGCCGGTTGACAGGATCCGCTTGTCTTTGACCAGCACCGCTCCCACCTGCCGGCGCATGCAGGTGGAGCGCGTAGCAACCTGCTCTGCTATCTGGAAAAAGTATTCGTCCCAGGAAGGACGCGCCTGGCGGCGGGGAAGGGGAATTGGAGCCAGGGTTTCTTTTTTCGGTTTCTCGCCGTCCATGTTTTCCTTTGGTTCACATCGCTGGCGAACCCGATGCCCTAGGTTACCGGCCCGAAGCCGGTTTTGCAAATTCCGCCGGACATGGTCCCCAAACCGGGGCCGGGCAGCGCCAGGGCGGCCCGGAGGCCGCCCTTAGATGTTCTTTGCCGCCGCAGCGTTTCCTTTTGGCTGGAAACCTGTCACAAAATACTCCGGAGACGGCCTCTTGATTTTACTGAAGCACCGTCCCCAGCACCTCGTTAAAGTAGCCGTTCCAGAGGACTCGCTGGGAAGCGATGACGGGGCCGCCGGTCGAGGTCACCTCTACCGGTCCGCCCATCACATGCAGGAAATCGGGCTCGATTAGCTGGCCCGCCGCCAGTGACCCGGATTTAACGGTATTGCCGTTGATCTTTATCTGATAGTTGACAGAGACGCTGCTGCCGGGATTAGCAATCATGATCCAGTTTTGCGACCCGGCGGATTGCTCGTCGTACCAGGTCCAGTGATAATCGCTTGCCAGTGAGGACGCCGGGAAACCGGGCACCTCCTCAAACGAAGGCCCGAACAGGCTGCGCTGGGATGCGATTGAATCAAGCGGCTCTGTAAAACCGGAATCGGAATACGTTTTTACTTCCACCGGTCCGTCCATCGTACCCGGAAACGAGGGCGTTATCCGGCCCCCTGGAGCAATCGGGCCGCCGCTGTCCGAACTAGCTACCAGCTTGCCGGCGATGTAGACCTTGTAGTACATGTTGCCGCTGGACGGATTGGCGATCATCACCCAGTCCCCGAAGGCGTTGGGCGACTGCCAGTCATACCACGTCCAGAGATAGTCGCTCGAGAGCTGTGAGGCCGGCGTGCCCGGAACCTCGTTAAAAGCCGTGTCGCCGTTCGAGAGCACCCGCTGGGAGGCGATGATACTGGCGGGGGCGATCTTGCCGCTGGTGGTCCATGCCTGGACATCCACGGGACCGTTGATTAATCCCGGGTAAGAAGGCATGATATCCTGACCGGCCGGAACCATGTAACTGCCTTCGAGGGTGCCGCCAATTCTGATCTCACAGTAGACAGGATACGGATTCGGATTTGACACCATCACCCAGTTGAGCCGGCCGTCGGTCTGATCGTACCAGGTCCAGTCGTAATGATCGGACAGATTGTCAATATCCTGTCCCGGCACTTCTTCCAGGGAGTTTCCCGCCCAGAGCGTGCGCTGGCTGATGATCGCCTTGTCGGAGGTCAGCGAGGCCGCGTTTACCGGTCCGCCGATGACCCCCAGATACTGGGCGTACAGCGTGCTGCCGGGAGCCACGGCGCCGTTGCCGTTTAAATTCCACTGGCGCCCGCCGATAAACAGGTTGAACTGATCGGTCTGCGCCGAGCCGGACGGGTTCGCCATCAACACCCAGTCAGAAGCGCCCGGCGACTGGTTGTCATACCAGGTGAAATAATTAGACCGGTTTGCCTTTAGAACCGAACCCTTGTCGCCACCGGCAAACGCCTGCCGGGCCCCTAAAGCGGACACGCAGTACATATCGAGGATGGTTCCCGGGTTTTCCGCCGACCAGGTAGCGCCGCCGTCCTGCGTGTGGATTACCCGGCCCTCGGCCCCGACGGCAAAGCCGTTCGTGGCGCTGGAAAAGGAAATAGAAGCAAGCAGCCTCACCGTGCCCGAGTTCTCCTGGTTCCAGGTGGCGCCGCCGTCGGTCGTCTTAAAGATCGCGCCAATGTCCCCGGCGGCGTAGCCCGTGCTGGCGTCAACCATGTCGATCGAGCTAAGAAAATCCGTCGACGGCATGTAGGTTGCCGTCCATGCGCCGCCGCCGTACTTGTAGATGACGCCCTTGGTTTTCTGATCGTTTGATATATTGCATCCGGTACTAAACATCACTGCCGGCGCCGAGGTATATCCGGAACCAGGGTTGGTAATTGTTACCCCGGTAACCGCCCCGCCGGCGATTGTTGCCGTCCCTGCCGCGCCGCTGCCACCACCGCCGCTAAACGTTACTGCCGGCGCCGAGGTATATCCGGAACCAGGGTTGGTAACTGTTACCCCGGTAACCGCCCCGCCGGCGATTGTTGCCGTCCCTGCCGCGTCGCCGGCCGAGCAGTCAGCCTGCCCCACGATCCAGCCGTTGCCGGCCGCATCGGTGGCGTTAACCGAGTTAAGCTGGGCCAGGTCATTTATGGAAGTGTCCATCGACCAGGTCGAGCCGTCGCTGGTCCGGAGAATAATGCTGTTTTTCCCAACCGCCCAGCCGCTGGTGGCGCTGGTCATGTGAACTGACAGGAGCCCGCTGCCGGCCGCGCCGGACATGGGCGACCAGACGCCGCTTGAGTATTTATAAGCTACCGAGAGGGGCGGCTGGTTGCCGCCGGCGCAGGCGGCGTCGTCGCAGGAGCCTACGGCGAAGCCGGTATTGGCGCCCAGAAAACTAACCGAGCGCAGCGTTATGTCACTTGGGATCGTGCCGGAGCCGGTGCTGTTGTCCGAAGCCCAGGTAATACCGCCGTCAGTGGTCTTGACCACGGTGCCGCTGCTTCCCACCATCCAGCCGGTGCTGGCGTTGATAAAACTCGAGCCGTAGACCGAAGCCGCCCCGGCGCTTCCCGCCGCAAGCGTCCACGTGCTGCCGCTATCGGTGGTCTTCGTCACGGCGCCGCCGCTGCCAGCGGCAAAGCCGGTGCTGCCGCCGCCAGGGAACGCAACCGTGGCCAGCGACGCCGCCGTCCCGGACGGGACTGACCCGGCGGCCAGCGCGGTGGCGACGGTGTCGGCGCTGTCGGACCACTGGACGTTGGCAGCCGCAAGGATGACGCCGCCGCTGCCGACGGCCACCACCTTATGTGCCGCGCCATTGGCGCCGCCGATTACCGTCACGGCGCTCAGCGGACCGAGCAGCGAAGAGTCGCTGCTGCAGGACCAGGTGCTGCCGCCGTCGGTTGTCTCCAGCAGCCGGCCTTTCGTGTCGTTTGAGTAGGCGCCGGCCGCGAAGCCATGGAGCGAATCAACAAAGAAGACGGAGCGGATGTCCGTGCCCGTGATCCCAGAGACGGTGCAGTTGCCACAGTTAGTAGTCCAGCTGGCGCCGCCGTCGGTCGTCTTAAAGATCGCGCCAATGTCCCCATTGCCCCCATTGCCCCCGCTAACCGCGTACCCGGTGCTGGCGTCGACCATCTGCACGCTATTGATGGTCCCGCTAAGACCGGCGCCGGCGGTCCAGGTGGCGCCGCCGTCGGTCGTATAAAACGCCGTCTTCCCGGTTGCCTGCCCTACGGCCACGCCGGCGCTGGAGTTGATAAACGATATGCCGCTCATACCGGCAGGCTGAGAAGCGGGATAAGACTGGCTGACCCAGGTGTTGCCGCCATCAGACGTGTGCAAGATGATTCCGGGAAGAGACGGGTTATTGGTATCTTCCCCGGCGGCCCAGCCATTGTTAGCGTCCGTGAAGTCGATGCTGAACAGATTGAATGACGTGCCTGAATTCTCAGCCTGCCAGGTGGCGCCGCCATCGCTTGTTTTAAGGATAGTGCCGCCAATGCCGGCAGCCCAGCCGGTGCTGGCATTAATAAAAGAGACGGAATTGATCGTGCTTCCCTGTACGTTGGGCTGCACCCACTCCCAGGGACCAGCCCCGGTGTTGAGCATCTGCCTCACCGGAGAGGCGCCCGCGGTTGACGCGATGACAAACAGGCTCCCCATCAGCAGCGCCAGTGAACATAACAGCCGGATTGACAAGATTCTCCCGATCATTTTTTCTCCTAGTGGATTTTGATTGGATGGCACGATGCCACGGCAAGCGCTGTGCCTTCCCAATTTCAGGCGGCAGTAACTTCATCGGAAAATTATTGACTTTATCAAACCGTACCCGTACCGCACGATTTACCGGGTGGGGAGCCGGAGTGGGAATTAACTTAGCTCGAAGTTATTCCGTAGTCAAGTTAAGATTATGTTACATTCGCCCGCGCCTTGGTTCCTGGAAATCGTCAGGCCGCGGGATAGTAGTATTCGTTGCCCTCATTGTCATAACAATGCGCGTGCACGTCAGTCGAGAATGATTGCACGCCATTGGGAATTTGATACTTCACGGTGAAGCTGGCATAACCGCCGCTGCCGACCAGATCGCCCAGAGCCTCGGGCAGGCTCGTGATGACGGCGACGCCGCTGTCGGTTCTGACGCTGTCCAGCGTCGCCTTGATTCCGGCTTCCTGTCCCTCATTGCTGATCCTGAAGTCTACCGAAAGGTCCCGGTTGACATAATCGGACCAAGAGGCCCAATAGGTGTTGATTTTTAAAAGTTGCAGATCGGGCGTCCCCGGACCCAGCTCCCCTGTATAAGCCCGCGGCAAACCGACCAGCTCATTGAAGCTGTCCTTGTAAATCGTGCGCTGGCTGGAAAGCAAGGGCTTGCCGTCGTTGTTTAGCACCCGCACCGGTCCGCCCTGCATGCCGGCCAGACTTGAATTGGCGCTGCTGCCTTCGCCAACCGTGAGCGAGTCATCCGGCTGCGACACCTGCCCCAGATAAACGTCCGCGGATGCGCTGCCCACGCCCTGGTTGCCGATCATGACCCAATCGCCGCTGAAACCGTCTTCCTGCAGGTTGTCATACCAGCCGTAGTCCATCTCCGTGTCCAGGCCCGCGGGCGGCGTCCCCTGCACTTCCTTGAATGAGTTCTGGTACAGGGTGCGCTGGCTCACCAGAATGTTCTCGCCGGCCGCGCAATCGGTGCAGACAACCCTGACCGGCCCGCCGACCTGTCCGGGAAAGAATGGCGTAAGACTCCGCCCCGGCCCGATGAGATACGTCTGTTTCGGATTGGGGTCGCCGCCGATGTACAGCTGCGCGTGTACGGGTGAATTGCCCGGGTTTGACATCATCACCCAGTCACCGCTGAAATCCCCGGTCATATCATACCAGCTGAAAAAATATGCCTTGTCAAGTCGCCCCTGCGGGTATCCCATCACTTCGCTGAAGCTGTTCTTGTACAAGACTCTTTGAGATACCATTAGTTTCTTGCCGTTGGTGCTCACCACGTGAACGGGACCGCCGATCGATCCCTGGAACTGCGGCTCGATCCGCTGTCCCGGATTAATCTGGTACTCGCCAACTTTTTCGGAGCCGATGTAAATCTGGACATCCGCAGCCTGGCTGTCCTCATTGGCCACAATGATCCAGTTGCCGTTCATCCCGTCTTTTGGCAGGGAATCATACCAGGTGAAGTAATAGGAAGAATCGAGATTGCTGTAAAGCAAGGCCGCTATCTCGTTGAAAGAATTCCTGTAGATGACCCTCTGGGTGACGGCGAGCGCCTGCCCGCTGGTGGAAACTACCCGGACGGGCCCGCCGATCTCATTAGCCCAGGAAACAACCTGTTTGCCATGGGGACCGATATCAAACGTGTTGCGCGGGGTTTGCCCGGCGCCCAGAAAGACTTCAACATGAGCCGTGGCGTTATCCAGATTTCCAATGGTAATCCAGTCGCCGTTCATGCCGTCCTGGGGCAGGGAATCATACCAGGTGAAGTAATAAGTCTTTGGCTGCGAGGCTGTCATCGGCTTGGCCGTTGCCGCCGCTCCGGACCCCGCCGGAATGGCAAAAATCATAATAGCAGCCAGAATCAGCGCCGCCCCTGCTTTTGTTGCTGTCCCTTTTCCCAAGATGAAACGCCTTATCTTCGCCCTTCCGTACACCCCTCGGACCCAAGAGCGACCAATGCCATCTCGTTGGATTTCTTGGCTTGCCCCCGGAGAACTTCTATCAGACGCCTAACGAACGCACGCCAAAAACAGCGGCATGTGACCGCGCTGAAGAGCCGATGATTTTTGAAACACCAGAACCCAACCCCCCCTGATAGACCGGAAAGACCCGGAGCGGGCTGCTATGAGCCGCCGGCCACCAGAGCTCCTCAAGTATACATTTTTTGAAAAATATTACAAGACCACGAATGAGTATAAGATCAAAAAATAGTCAACGGAGACGAGGCGGACAGATTACAGATGCGGATAGAGAGGAAAGCCGGCCAGCATCTCGCTCACTCTCCCGCGGAGTTTCTTCTTTTCCGCTTCGTTAATGTGCCGGCTGAGCGCCGACAGAATGATCGCGGCCACCTCCTCCATCTCCGGCTCCCTGAATCCCCGGGATGTTACCGCCGGCGTGCCGATGCGGATGCCGCTGGTCACGGTCGCCGGCAGCGGGTCGTAGGGAACGGCATTCTTGTTAACGGTGATGCCGACCTCCTCCAGGCGCGTTCCCGCTTCGACCCCGGTGAGACCGATGTCAGTCAGGTCCGCCAGCATCAGATGATTGTCGGTGCCGCCGGAGACCAGCTGGATGCCGCCCTCCTTCAGCCGCTTGGCCAGCAGGGCGGCATTGACGACGGTCTGCCGCTGGCGCTCCCGGAATTCGTCCGTCGCGGCCAGCTTGAAGCAGGCCGCCTTGCCGGCAATGATGTGCATCAGCGGCCCGCCCTGCAGCCCGGGAAAAATCGCCTTGTCAATGCCTTTGGCCAGTCCGCGCTTGCACATGATGACGCCGGAGCGCGGCCCGGCCAGAGTTTTATGGGTCGTTGTCGTGACGTAGTCGGAGACTGCCACCGGGTCTGGATGCAGCCCCGCCGCCACCAGTCCGGCAATGTGCGCCATGTCAACCATAAGCCGGGCGCCAACCGAGCGGGCGATCCAGGCAAACCGATCAAAATCAATGCTGCGGGGATAAGCGCTGGCGCCGGCGACAATCAGCCGGGGCTGATGTTCGCGGGCCAGCTCCTCGATCTCGTCGTAGTTGAGCCGCCCGGTCTCCCGGTCCAGCCCGTAACTGTGCACATGGTAATAGCGGCCGGAAAAATTAATCTTCATCCCATGCGTCAGATGGCCGCCATGGGTCAGCTTCATCGCCAGGATTGAATCCCCCACCGCCAGTTCGGCGAAATAGACGGCCTGGTTGGCAGAGGAGCCACTGTGGGGCTGGACATTGACGTGTTCGGCGCCAAACAGCGACTTGCCGCGGGCTATGGCAAGGTTCTCCACTTCATCAACGACTTCGCAGCCGCCATAATAACGCGCTCCCGGATATCCTTCCGCATACTTGTTGGTCAGGACGGAGGCCGCCGCTTCCAGGACGGCGCGGCTGGTGAAGTTCTCGGAGGCGATCAGCTCTATCGTGCGCCGCTGGCGCTCCAGCTCTCTTCTGATCATCTCCGCCAGATCGGGGTCGGCTTCCGCGAGCGGAGCCCTGAACTCCAGCTGGGTTTTCGGTTCTATTCCGGGGCGAGCCAATTTTTCTCCAGTTCGGCGATCTGGCCCAGGCGGCGGACATGCCGGCCGCCGTCGAAACCGGTCCGCAGCCAGACGTCAATGATGTCGAATGCGGTTTTATCCTCCATCATCCGCTGTCCCAGACAAAGGATGTTGGCGTCATTATGGCGCCGGCTGAGTTCGGCTTGTTCGACACTGCAGGGGCCGACCGCGCGGACGCCGGCTATTTTGTTGGCGGTGATGTACATTCCCAGGCCGGTGCCGCAAACGAGAATGCCGCGGTCCGCCTTGCCGCCCGCGACTTCCCGCGCCACCCGGGTGGCGTAAACCGGGTAGTCAACGCTTTCAATGGAACCTGTGCCCATGTCGATCACTTCATGCCCCGCAGCCTCAAGACGGCTTACCGTCATCTGCTTGAGTTCAAAACCGGCATGATCCGCAGCCAGCGCGACTTTCATCTATCTTTCTCCTTCTTGTTCAGCGCCAGCCCGCATACCGAGAGCGCCTTGGAAAACTCTTGGCAGTGTGGGTTTGAGCATGTTCAGCACATCCAGATAATAATCCACGGACCCCCCGACAGGATCGGGGATGTCGGTCTCGGCCGGCCGCTGGCCGGCCAACCTCTGCGGAAAAAGCATTGCCAAGTATACCTTATTTTCGTGCTGAGGAAACCGGCGTCTGAGCCAGTCTTGGTGGTGTTGCGCAGCGGCGAGGATAATATCGGCCCGGCCGGCAATCTGCGGCGTAACCTCGCGGGCGCGATGCCGGGAGAGGTTCAGGCCCCAGCAGCGGGCCGCTTCCTTCGCCTCGGCAGTGGCCGGATTTCCGGGAAGTGCGTGCGTGCCGGCGGAGCTGACCTGAAGCTGCCCGGACGCGCCATGCCTGGCGGCAAAATCCTTAAGCAGCGCCTCTGCCAGCGGGCTGCGGCAAATATTGCCGGTGCAGACGTATAAAACGGATACTTGATGCTGAGTATTTGATGCTGGATTAAGCAAAACCATAATTTGCAACCGGTCTTCTAGGCAATCTTTCCGATCAGGGCCGCCACTTCCCGGCGCGGCATGGCGCCTTCCCGGAGGATGCGGGCCGGATCGCCGGCGGCCAGGGGGCGCAGGTCGATGACCGTCGAGGCGGCGCAATTCTTTACCGGGCCCGCGTCGACAATAAACTCGCAGGCCTCTTTAACATAATTTGGAATGTCATCAACACAACACGGATCGGCGCCTCCGGCCAGATTGGCGCTCGTTAGCGCCAGCGGCGACGGCAGCCGCTGAAACAGGTCCGACTGCGGCTCCGGCAGCACGCGGACGCCGATGCCTCCCTCCCGGACGGCAGCCGCCCCCGGCTTTCCCGCCGCCACCGCCGCCGGCAATATCAGCGTCACCGGTCCCGGCAGCGGTGCTAAATGCAGCGGAGGAGCTGCTGCCGGCAAC
>JACWAM010000044.1 GCA_014874265.1 Thermoleophilia bacterium
GGAACTGTTGGCAGCCGTTCGGGAAAAGGCGGCTACCGGGGCAGAGATCACGGTGGAGGCAAACCCCTCCCTTGTGAATCCCGCTCTGGCGGAGTCGCTTGGCAGCTCTGGCGCTAACAGGATCTCCCTGGGCGTCCAGAGTTTCGACCGGCGGCTCCGGCAGGTCATCGGCCGGGCCGGCGGCGGGGCCGCGGTAGCTGTTGCCGTTCAGGCTCTTCGCGTCACCGGCTTCGACAATATCGGGATGGATTTTATCTTTGGAATCCCCGGGCAATCGGTGGCGTCAATAAAAAGTGACCTGAAAAAGTCGCTGGCCGAGACCCCCGAACATATCTCGTATTACGAACTTTCTTTAAAGGCGGGAAGCGCTTTAGAGAGACGCTGGGCCGGGAGGTTGCCGGCGGAGGATGAATGCGCGCAGATGTACGAAGCGGTTGTTGAGATTCTGGAAGAAGCGGGATACAGGTGGTACGAGACCAGCAATTTTGCTCTGCCGGGGCGCGAATGCCGGCATAATCTGGCCTGCTGGGATGCGGCGGATTATATTGGATTGGGCGCGGGCGCCTGGAGCACGGTTGGTAGGGAGCGCTGGCGGAACGCTGAGGATGTGGAATTTTATATAGAACAGGGGCGCCGGCGCGAATTTAGCCGGGGACGGCGGCTTGAAGTTTTGACAAATGAGCAAAAAGATGCTGAGAGAGTGTTCCTGGGGCTCCGGCGGCAGGCGGGCGTCGACCGGGACCGGAACGGCGCGGCCCTGGATCCGGTCCAGCTAAACATCCTGCAAGAAAATGGATTCCTCCAGACGCTGGATGGTAAAATACGTTTGACGCGCGCCGGCCGTTTTGTCGCCAACGATGTCTGTGCGCGTCTTTTGCAAAGCTGGAACATGCCGACGACGGATAGCCCGACGCCGGAGCAGGTGTAAAAATGTTGACATCAAGACTGGTAGCGATCCTCACCGCGGTGGTTGAATTTCACATCGCCACGGGCAGGCCCGCGGGATCAAAATATATTTCCGACTCGGGCGATCTTGGCGTGTCCGCCTCGACAGTGCGCGGCGAGCTGGCCCGCCTGGAGGCTATGGGATACCTCGATCATCCGCATACGTCGGCGGGAAGGGTGCCAACCGACAAGGGGTACCGTTATTACGTAGATCATTTTTCGCGGGAGCGGCGGCGGGAAGATCCGGGGAGCCAGGGGTGGCCTGAAGAGATAGGCGCCGGGATTGAAGACGCCCTCAAATGGTCGGCGGGTACGCTGGCCCGCGCCACCGGGCTGCTGGCGATGGTGTCGGCGCCGCTGCAGAACAACGTGGCTATCAACCGGGTGGAAGTTTTGGGTCTGCAGCCTGATCTGGTGATGGTCATCGTTATTACCGCCTCGGGCGGCATCGTTAAAAAGCTGTTCCTGTTTGATGAACCGGTTGACCAGGGTCTGATTGACTGGGCCTGCGGGTATCTGAACGAAGCATTTCAGAATATCGACCTCGGCAGCCGGCGGCTGCGGCGGCATCTGGAAGGAAGGGACTTAACCGGCATGGAGGCAGAGTTCCTCAAGTCGATCAGGCCGGCGTTTGTCGACCTTGCCGGCGAAGGCGGGGGGGAGTTGTTCCTCGATGGCGTCTCCGGTTTTTTTGCGCAGATAGAGCAGGGGGCGGCTCGGCGGATGCGCGATTTGATGGGGCTGCTGGACCGGCAGGAAAGGATCCTCAAACTGCTCAATTCGGCGCCGATGAAGCGGCGCGTCTACCTGCTCATCGGCGAGGAGATGCCAGAAGCGGCGCTTCGAGGCCTCAGCCTCGTGGCTGCCAATTACGGCCTCGGCCACCGGAATCTGGGCGCGGTCGGCGTTCTGGGCCCGACCAGGATGGATTATGAAAATGCTATTATCAACGTCGAGTGCGCCGCCCGCTCGCTCAGCCGCTATGTTGAGGAGAGATTCAATTAAACGGATTCTGGATTTTCAATTCCGGATGATGGATGGCAGACTCTGGTTACTTACACGAATTAACAAAAAGTAAACAAAAAGAAAAAAATATGAAACGTGATTATTACGAGGTGCTGGGCGTTCCCCGCTCAGCGGAAGAAAACGACATCAAGAAAGCATTCCGGAAGCTGGCGCGGCAGATACATCCTGACGTCAACACGCAGGATCCGGATGCTGAGACGAAATTCAAGGAAGCGGCCGAAGCCTATGAAGTTCTTAGCAATCCGGAGACGCGGGCTACGTATGACCGTTACGGACATGACGGCCTTAAGCGGGGAGGATTTCAGGATTTCTCCCAGTTCTCGTTCGAGGATATCATTCGCTCTTTCTTTGGCGACAGCCTGTTTGGCAACGGGATGTTCGGTTTTGGCCAACGGGGCCCGGTCAAGGGGGATGATGTCTCGATACCGGTTGAGATCGAACTGGGGGAGGCGGCCACGGGCGTCAAGCGCGAGATTGAGTATGACGCCGTTGACTACTGTGAGGCGTGTGAAGGATCCGGGGTGGCGCCGGGAACCAGCCGGGAAACCTGCCCGGCATGCGGCGGCTCCGGACAGCAGAGGAAGGTGCAGAATACGCCTTTTGGCCAGTTTGTCCAGAAGCGCCCCTGCCGCGACTGCGCCGGCGCCGGGAGCGTCGTGACGACGCCGTGCCCGGAGTGCCATGGGCGCGGTGCAGTCATGAAGCATCACAAACTGGCGGTTGACATACCGGCCGGCATCGCTGATGGCCAGAGCATCCGCCTGCTGGAAAAAGGCAGCGCCGGGGAGATGGGCGGCCGTCCGGGAGATCTTTACATCCATGTGGCTGTCAGGCCGCATGAGCAGCTGGTGCGTGACGGCAACGACCTTATCTACCATCTGCCGCTGACGGCGGTTGACGCCGCGGTTGGCGCCCATCTGAAGGTTCCCTCGCTCAGCGGCGATGAAGAGCTTGAGATCAAGCCGGGAACGCAGCCGGGTGAAGTCAAAGTGCTGAAGGGCAAGGGGATGCCCTCGCTCAGGGGTCGTGGAAAGGGCAGTCTGAAGGTGATCATGGATGTAATCATCCCGCATGACCTGAGCGCGCAGCAAAAAAAGCTGCTCCGGGAGTTTGCCAAGACGACGACGGAAAAGAACTACACCCGCGACGAAGGGCTGTTTGAGAAAATCAAGGCTGCTTTCCGGTAAAGGCCGCTCCTGGGCGGCGCTGACAACACTGCCAAAATGAGGCATATCCACCGTTTCTTTGTTTCCCAACCGTTAATCGCCGGCCAGCGCGTTCCCTTGGCGGAGGAAGATTCTTTTCATGCCGGCCGGGTGCTGCGTTTGCGGCAGGGAGATGCTATCGAGCTTGCCGGCGGCGATGGGCGGGTCTTTGCCGCCAGGATCGTTATGAACAGCGGCCGGGTTGTTCAGGCGGAGGCCCTGGCAGAGATGGAAGATTCGCGGTCGGATGTGGTTTTGACGGTGGCGCAGGCTCTGCCCCAGGGTCGCAAACTTGATCTGGTGGTGGAAAAACTGAGCGAGATCGGGGTGTCTCGCCTCAGCCCTTTCTTTGCCGAGAAGTCGGCTCCAAAGCGCGGAAAGGAGCTTGTCCAGAAACTGGAACGCTGGCGGCGGATCGCGCGCGCGGCGGCGGGACAGTCGCGACGATCCCGCGTCATGGACATTGACGCGCCGGTAGAGCTGCCGGAATGGCTGGCGTCTTTTACCGGCGGGGTTGTCGTGCTCTCGACTGAGGTTGTGGCGGAGCCCCTCTGGCGCGCCGCGGAAGCGGCCGGGACGCCGCTGGCGCTCATGGTGGGGCCGGAGTCGGGGTTTTCAGAAGACGAGATCAGGCTGCTTGGAAGTACCGGCGCCTGCTTCGCCGGATTGGGGAAGAACGTTCTTCGGACAGAAACGGCGGCGCTGGTGGCGGCTTCGATCTTGCTGCACCGGATGGGAGAATTGGGTTGAGATCCCGCGGTTTTGACTCGGGGTCTAGAGAGTTGCCGGTTTCCAGTTACTTGCGCGCGGGATAACAGGTTTTATTTTTGTAACCTTGAACCTTGAGCCTTGAGCGCTTCAGAGGCCCTCGAGCCCGGGATGAAAAGGGAACATTTGTAAGGCACAGGAAACGAATGCCAATAATTATTACGAGACCCTTGGCTTTAAGATGACAGAACCAGAGACCAGAAATTCGAAACCAGAAACTATTTCAGTAAGTGTTTTAGGATGCAAGGTCAATTATGCGGATACGCGGACCTTCGCCAGCCGGCTTGGTGCTGAAACCGGACCTATTGAAGTCGTGGGGACCTGCTGCGTAACGGCGGAGGGCGAGAAGCAGTCGCGCAAGGAAGTGCGCCGCGCCGTCCGGAGAGCGGGGCCGGCAGGGAAGGTTTTTGTTACCGGCTGTGCCGCCCGGCTGGCGCCGGAGGAGTTTGCGGCGCTCGGTGAAAACGTGATCGTCAATGGCGAACCGGGCCCGGAAGCGCATGCCGGGATTGATAATGGCGCCTTCGGTCCGGAACGATCCCGCACCCGCTATTTTTTAAAAGTGCAGGATGGGTGCGGGGGAGGGTGTTCCTACTGTATCGTACCATTGGTGCGCGGCCGTCCCCGCAGCGTCCCCGCGGCCGCGGTGCTCCGGGAGGCTGAGCGGCGGCTGGCGGAAGGCTGCCGCGAGCTGGTAATTACCGGCATAGATGTCGGAGCCTGGCGTGACGGGGCTGCCCGGTTACCGCAGTTGCTGGAGTGCCTCGCCTCGGTTCCGGGGCTGGCCCGGCTGCGTTTAAGCTCGGTCGAGGTTGGCCATGTATCGGACGGGCTGCTTAATGTCATCGCTTCGCATGGCATCATCGGTCGCCATCTGCATCTGCCTCTGCAGAGCGGCGACGATGGCGTGCTAAAGGCAATGGGCCGCCATTATAATAGAAAAGATTTTCTTGACAGGATTAAAGAGATCCGGGCCGCGGTTCCGGGAATCAACCTGACCACTGATGCAATCGTTGGTTTTCCCGGGGAAGACAATCAGGCTTTTGACGCTACGTTGGATCTTGTGGCGGAAGCCGGTTTTTCCAAGGTGCACGTTTTTACATATTCGCCGCGGCCGGGGACGGGAGCGGTCTGTTTGGGCAGCCAGGTGGCGCCGGCAGAAAAAAAGCGGCGGGGCCACCGGCTGCGGGAGCTGTCAGAACGGGTGGGCAGGCAGCACCGGCAAAGGAAAGTCGGCGCTATAGACGAAATTCTGCTGGAGAGGGAGGCCGCGCCCGGGGTCTGGTCCGGGTACAGTTCTGACTATACGCGGTTTCGGGTCACCGGCGGGCGGCGCGGCGAGCTGGTGCGCGTGCGCGGCGAAGCCGACCGGAATGATTGCGTAGAAGGACGGATTATCGACAAAACATTAATGGAGCTCGTACATGGATAGGGAAACTGATTGTCTTTTTTGCCGGATTATCGCCGGTACCGTTCCTTCGGATAAGGTAATGGAAAATGACGCCTTCCTGGCCATCAAGGACGCTTTTCCCAAGGCGCCCGTGCACGTGCTGGCGATGCCGAAGAAACACATTCGTTCCTTGAACGGGATCGGCTCCGAATCAGGCGATTTTTGCCGTAATATGCTCGAATTTATCGTTGCGGTCGCCGAAAAACTGGATGTGATCGAACCCGGTTACAGGGTGATAACAAATGTCGGCAAGGGTGGCGGCCAGGAGGTTTTTCATCTTCATTGGCACGTGATTGCCGGAAAGTCGCTGGGCTTCTGACATGAGTATTACCGGCGGGATACAGGCTGACGCCGCGGCGGCGATGAAGGCGAGCGACAAGGAGCGGGTTGCCGACTTGCGAATGCTTCTCTCGTCGCTGAAAATGGGTGAGAAGGAAGCGTGCCCGGAATTTGGCAAGGCGCAGGAGGCAGGTGTATTAAATAAAGAAGGAAAGGAAACGTCGCCTGCAGGCGGCGGAGGTCTTCCAGAGCGGCGGCCGCGGGCCGCGCCGATGGAAAAAATGTCAGCGCCATGGTCAAGGAGAGAATTGGTAAATAATGACAATGCAAGTCGACCGGGAAACCCGGCATCCTGAGGCAAAGCCGAAAGTCCATGGTAAAAAAGGATTCTTCGCGCTCCTCAGAATGACAAGGACTGGCAACTTTGAACTTGGAACCATGAGAACAAGCCTGGAATATGACAACGAGATCGTGGCCGAGCTGGCCGGCGAGCACGACGCCACCCTCAAGCAGCTGGAAAGCCAGCTGGACTGCGACATCGGCATCCGCGGCAATGTCATCTCGCTTGAAGGCGGCGACGCCCAGGTTGCCCAGGGCAAAGCGATCATCGAAGAGCTGGTGGAGTTGATAGAGGCCGGGCACGAGATCAGCGGCGAGACAGTGGAATCGGTGGGGACGATCATGGCAGATGAGGGAGGCGCTCCCGGCCCGGCTGAGATTTACAGCGACATCGTCTGGGAGCACCGGGGTCACAGGATCGTGCCGAAGACAATTAACCAGAAAAAGTATATTGACTCAATAAGACGCTATAGCATCACGTTCGCCATCGGTCCAGCGGGCACCGGCAAGACTTATCTGGCGCTGGCGCTGGCGGTAAGCGAGTTGCTGGAGAGGAAGGTAAATCGCATCATTCTCACCCGGCCGGCGGTGGAAGCCGGAGAGAAGATCGGTTTCTTGCCGGGGACGATGCTGGAAAAAGTGGATCCATATCTGCGTCCCTTATTTGATGCGCTGTATGACATGGTTGAACCGGACCGACTGACATCGCTGATGGAGAAAGGAGCAATCGAAGTGGCGCCGCTTGCGTTCATGCGCGGCCGGACGCTCAACGATTCCTTTATTATCCTCGATGAGGCGCAAAACACGAGTCCGGAGCAGATGAAGATGTTTCTGACCCGGCTCGGCTTCGGCTCCCGGATGGTGGTCACCGGTGATATCACGCAGGTCGATCTGCCCGACATCCGCTTTTCCGGACTGGCGACCGTTTTTGACATACTCGGCGAAGTGCCGGACATTGCTTTTGTCAATTTCGAAAGCAAGGATGTCGTCCGGCATAAACTGGTGCAGAAGATCGTTGCCGCTTATAAAAACTATACGGGGCATCAACACTAGCTGACCCGGTAATTTATCATGAATCCGCAGACCAGACTGGGACACGCGATCCTCGCGGCTCGCCGCCTTTTTAACGCCATCGATCTGAAGATCTTCGGGGCGGCTATTTCCCTGATTGCCTTTGTTTGCCTGTGGGCGCTCATGAGCAGCTCTTTCCTGCCGTCACGCTTTGACCTCAAGCCGGGCGACGTGGCGCAGGACCTGATCCAGGCACCACGGACGCTCACATTTGAAAACAAGGCGGAAACCTCCAGGCTCAAACAGCAGGCGCAGGACCAGGTTAACATTGTGTATATGTTTGATGCATCGGTCCTGCCGCGCGTTGATGATAATGTAAATAATTTTTTTAAAGATGTGGGGAGTATCGTTACCCAGGAACAGTTGGCGGCGCAGGCGGCCGGTAAATCCTATAATCCCGCAACGGCCGTCAAGCGGATACAGGCGCTGCCTTCCTTGCCGCAGATCAGCCCCGACTCGCTGACCATTCTCGCGGGACTGCCGCCGGACCGGCTGAGCGCGCTGGGCCAGGCGGTGCTCGCCGGCGAGCAGCGGCTGCTGGAAAGCAACATCACCCAGGATTCGCTGGCTACGGACAAGGACAGACTGAAATCCGTTCTGGAGACAATGTCCCTGTCAGCCGCCGAGCTTGACGCCGGCACCGATGTGGGCGGTGCCTATCTCCAGCCGAATTACGTCGTTGACCAGCAAAAAACAAATCAGGCCAAAGACAAGGCGGTAGCGGCGGTCAAACCGGCAATGGTGACGATTCAGAACGGGGAGACGATTCTTTCTCCGGGCCAGGTCGTGACCGAGGATATCGTCGTTGAGCTGCAGGCTCTTGGCCTCGTCAAGCAGGGAGGCGCCTACGGCACTCTCGCGGGGATTTTCCTGCTGGCGTTGATCGAGATAGCCATGCTTGTGCTCTACATCCGCAGGTTTGAAAAACGGGTGCAGGGCTCCCGGTCTTACATGTTTATCGTCGCTTCGTTGCTGGTCCTGTTTGCGGCGATGGCGCGGGTTGCGGCGGTGCAGCCGCTTTCCCCCCTGATCGTGCCGATGGCGGCGCTGGGGATCCTGGGAACGCTGATGCTTGGCACCCGCCTGTCCGCCATCCTCGTGGTGATCTCCAGCATCAATCTGGCGATTGCCGGCGGATCAGATCCGCAATTTATCATCGTGGCGCTGATTGGCGGCCTAGCGGGAGTTTTTCTGGTCACCAACGTCACGCAGCGGCGAGATCTGGTCAAAGCTGGCATGTACGCAACTTTTGCGGTGATGGGAGCTGCGACCGGAGCGAGCCAGCTCAGCCAGAGCTCCTGGCTCCGGGCGGGGTCCAGCCTGGCATGGGGCTTGGGAAACGGTTTCTTGTCGATGGTGGCGGCCATCGGCCTTCTCACCATCTATGAGATGGTATTTAACCTGCCGACTCCGTTGAAGCTCCTGGAGCTGGCCGATCCGACGCGGCCGCTGCTCAAGGAATTGATGATGAAAGCGCCGGGGACTTACAATCACAGCATCATCATGGGAAATATCGCCGAAACGGCCGCCGATGCAATTGGCGCCAACCCGTTGCTGGCGAGAGTGGGAGCCTATTACCATGACATCGGCAAGCTGAACCGGCCTGATTATTTCATCGAGAACCAGTTTCACATCAAGAATCCGCATGACAGGTTGACACCCGGCCTTTCCCGGCTTGCCATCACCGCCCATGTGCGGGACGGGGTGCAGCTGGCCCAAAACGAGGGACTCCCACCCGACATTCTCGATATCATCAGGGAGCATCATGGCACAACAGTGCTGTCATATTTTTATCATAAGGCCATTGAATGCGCGGGCGACAAGGGAGTTGACGAAGAGACTTACCGTTACGCCGGGCAGAAGCCGGCTTCCCGCGAGGCCGCCATCATCATGCTGGCCGATTCGGTGGAAGCGGCCGTCCGCTCGCTCAAGAATCCTTCGATGAAGAATATCAAGGCAGTCATTCGTGATATTTTCGAACAGCGGCTCCGGGACGGGCAGCTCAGCGAAAGCCAGATGACCTTTGGCGATCTGGACAAGGTGCGGCAGGCGTTTGAAAAATGCCTCCGCGGATTTGGCGCCACCAGGATCACTTATCCCAGCCACCGCGAGCCGGTAACCGCCAAGACCGGCGCCGGCGGCGCCGCTCCGGCGGGAAGCGGTCGAGCGAAAACCGGATCCCGGAGAAGCAGTTCCGGGTGAGCGACGCCGGGATAATCATCGCAAACCGCTCCGGGCTGCCGGTGAATGAAAGCCGCGTCAGGCGGCTGGTGGAGAAACTTCTTAAACGCACCGGCATGCCGGCGGGGGAGATCGGTGTCACCTTTGTTGCCGAGGCGGAGATGAGCCAGCTAAACCGCGAGCATATGGGCCGCGGAGGCAGCACTGACGTGCTATCTTTTCCCATTGACGCCGGCGGTGCGCCGCGCCGCCCCGGCGCACCGCTGCTCCTGGGCGATATTGTAATCTGCCCTCAGGTGGCGGCCGCGCAGGCGGAAGCTGCCGGCACGAGCCTGGCCGAGGAACTGTGTCTCCTTGTCATTCACGGAACGCTGCATCTTGCCGGTTTTGATCACGAAGCCGATAACGGCGCCATGAACAGAAAGCAGGCAGAGCTGGTTGATGCGCTCTGCCGGGAGGACGGATGATCGCAATGAAAGTACCGAGCTTAAGCCGGCGCCTGCTTTTTCCCCGGAAGACTTAACTAGAAACTAGAACTAGAGACTGTTTAGTCATGTACCGCCGCAGCACTTTAAAGAGCTTTACCTGGGCATTTGAAGGGATCGTCCACGTATTGCGCACCCAGCGCAACATGAAGATCCACTTCACGGTTGCCTTTGCGGTGCTGATGGCCAGCCTGCTTTTTAACGTCTCCCGGCTGGAGCTCGCGGTTCTTTTGATCACAATCACTTTCGTGCTGGTCGCGGAGATGATCAATACGGCTGTGGAGGCGGCGATTGACACGTTCGGCACCGCCTTTGATCCCGCGGCAAAGATTGCCAAAGACGTTGCCGCCGGGGCCGTGCTGATCGCCGCCCTTAACGCGCTGGTGGTTGCTTATCTGATTTTTTTTGACAAACTGGAGCAGCCTTCCCGCACACTGTTTGTCCACGTGCGGCAGTCGCCGGCGCACCTGACGGTGATCGCGCTGGTGATCGTCATTCTCCTGGTTATCCTGGGGAAGGCGGTATTTCACCGGGGCAGCTTTTTCTCCGGCGGGATGCCTTCAGGACACAGCGCCGCTGCTTTTGCCTGCTGGACGGCGATTGCCTACGTAACTGCTTCTCTGGGCTTTGAGCACAGCCTGTTTATTTCACTGCTCGCGTTCCTGATGGCGATTTTGGTGGCACAAAGCCGGGTCGAGTCCGGCATCCACACTGTCTCTGAAGCATTTTTCGGCGCAATTTTGGGTATACTCGTAACCACGATTTTGTTTCAGCTGTGGTACTAAAAAGTTAAAAAGTTTCAAGTTCCAGGTTCAAAGTTGAAAACCAACCGATTAGGTCAGCACATTGGGCCGGCTTGTAACTAAACTTTGAACTCAGGGTTTCCGTTTATAATCCATAAGGCGAATTGGTATATGGAGCGTGAAAACGCAAACGAGAATTCCTTGATTTGGCCACAGCATGAAGAAATTTTAGAAAATACTGATCATACAACTCGTTCAGGAACGGTTAATTGAGCATAAGTAACCGGCTCTGTAAAACGAGCGCAGCGGTTTAGAACC
>JACWAM010000045.1 GCA_014874265.1 Thermoleophilia bacterium
CGATCATGGAAGCAATGGCGATGGGGAAGCCAATTATTACGACGAATATCGCCAGCAATATAGAATTGATAGTTGATGGCGAAAGTGGCGCGCTGGTAGAGCCGGGCGATGATCTGCAATTATCACAAAAAATTATCAGTCTGGCGCGGGATGAAAAGCTCAGAAAAAAATACGGCCGCGAGGCGGCTAATCGGTTTGAGCGTCACTTTGAGGAAAAAAAGATGCAGGCGAGTCTTTGGGATATTTATCAACGGTTAATACATGACAGATTATCTATGAGGTAAACTATATTTAATGATGAGTCAGATTGTAATAATAACTAATGGTAACTTTTTTGCCCAGCTGATACTTCGTGGTTTGATTCGAAAGAAATCGAAAGATATTGCCGGTGTGTACTTGGTAACAGGACAATTGGGCAAAAAAGCAGGCATTGTACCGCTGGCACGGCTGTTTAGAAAGTGCGGTTGGAGATATTTCTTTTATAAAGCGAGCACTTATTTTGTTTTTATCATTGCCGGACTTATTAATCGAAAGCAAATTTATTTTGTCGATCAATTGGCGAGAAAATATAAAATTCCTGTTACAAAAGTAACTGATATCAACAGTTTTTCAACTGAGCAGCAAATAAAGAATTTATCGCCGGACATCATTGTATCGGTCAGCTGCAATCAGCGAATAAAAGAAAACATTCTCAGCCTGAGTCGCTTGGCGAGTATAAACATACATTCATCGCTCTTGCCCGCCTATGCCGGGTTAGCTCCCTATTACTGGGTTCTGGCGAATAATGAAACATACACGGGCACAACTGTTCATCACATGGAAATAGAATTTGATACTGGAAATATAATCCGGCAAGAAAAAACAAAAATATATCCGGACGACTCGGTCTTTTCATTATTTTACCGGCTTTGTCTGATGGGCGAGATGATTTTGAAAGACGCCGTTGGCGATGTTGAGCGTGGGCTTGATGCTCAGACTCAGATTGCTGAAAATCGTTCTTATTATTCATGGCCAACATCAACAGCATCACGACGATTGCGCGCTAACGGATATCGCATGGCATCCATCTTTGATTTTTTCAAAGTCTTAACAACACGGCCGGAATATGAACAAAAACAGCTTTCACGGATCTAAAATTATTAAAGGACACGGAGGCGGGTTTAGAAAGAGATCAACTTTTCTTCCCTTTTCTCCGCCGCAAATAGGCGAGGCGGAAATTGCGGAGGTTGTGGATACTCTAAAGTCCGGCTGGATAACCACGGGCCCTAAAGTAAAACGCTTCGAAGAAGAATTTGCTGAATTTGTGGGTGCGCCGGCGGCGCTGGCTGTCAATTCAGCAACCAGCGCCCTGGCGATTGCCCTGGCGGTATACGGGATCGGGCCCGGAGACGAAGTCATTACTACCCCAATGACATTTTGTTCAACTGCCCATGTGATTGAGCAGGCGGGTGCGACGCCGGTAATGGTTGACGTTGAACCAGACACTTTAAACATTGACGTGAATCAGGTGAGCTCCGCAATAACCGAAAAAACGCGCGCCATTTTGCCGGTGCATCTGTACGGGCATCCGTGCGAAATGGATCAACTTCACGAAATGGCATTACGTTTCAACTTAAATGTAATCGAGGACGCTGCCCACGCGCTGCCGGCCAGTTATAAAGGCCGCAGCATTGGCGGGCAGGGTTCGACGGCGGCTTTCAGTTTTTACGCCACGAAGAATATTACGACTGGCGAGGGCGGTATGTTGACGGGGAAAGAAGATTTCATCAAAGAGGGCAGGCTGTGGAGCCTGCATGGCATGAGCGGCGACGCGCACCGGCGCAACAGCAGGGAAGGGACGTGGAAATATGATATCGTGCTGCCCGGGTTCAAGAGCAATATGACTGATATCCAGGCGGCCATGGGACTGCATCAGCTGCGGAAATTGCCGTCATTCCAGGCGCGCCGGCGGGAGATAGTCAGGCGCTACGACGCCGCATTTGCAAAATCGGCACAGCTTCAACTGCCGGTTGAGAGAGCGGGGATCTTTTCGGCGTGGCACCTTTATGTGATCCGCCTGGACCTGGACACGATCGACATCGATCGTGACCGGTTTATCGAAGAGCTGCGGAAGCTGAATATAGGAACCAGTGTGCATTTCATTCCTTTGCATCTCCACTCGCACTTCCGCAACAGATATGGCTATACCGAAGATAATTTTCCAGTGGCGACAAGCAATTTCAGCAGGATAATCACTCTGCCGTTGCATCCCGGGTTGACAGATGACGATGCGGATTACGTCATCGCGGCGGTCAGGCATCTTCTGGCGCGTCACGCAAGGGCATGATTCCGCTATCCCAAGAATCCCTGAAAAGACTGATGGACCTGATCGTGTCCATGACGGCCTTGATTGTCCTGTCACCCTTATTTATGGCGATATCTCTCCGGATTAAGCGGGACTCGGCCGGCCCGGTATTCTTCAAGGGGGAAAGGATGGGTAGGCACGGGCATCCGTTCAGCATTTGGAAATTCCGAACAATGGATGAAAAAGCGGGAATGATGGCGGCGGGATTGACCATAGCCGGCGACCGGCGAATCACGCCTGCCGGTCATTTTTTACGGCGGACAAAGCTTGACGAGTTGCCGCAGCTCATCAACGTCTTGCGGGGGGAGATGAGCCTGGTCGGCCCCCGCCCCGAGATCAGAAAATATGTGGAACTGTTTCCCGAAGACTTCCGGCGGATCCTGTCGGTTCGGCCCGGCATCACGGATCTCGCCTCGATCAGGTTCGGCAACGAATCCGAGCAGCTGGCGCGCTTCGAAGATCCTGAGGAAGGATATGTCAGGGAAATACTGCCCGAGAAAATCAGGCTCGCCCACGAATATGTCTCGGAGAGATCATTAACCAAAGACCTGATGATAATCGGGAAGACACTGTTATTTCTGATCGGCAAGAGTTACATTGGTCAACATTAGCTCCTGATAAGTAATATTCATCATCGGAGAAAAAATTGGAGAATCTCTGGGACAAATATTGGCAGGAATCTATCCCGGCAGAACGGGATCATTATGTGCTCGCCAAAGAGGAGCACACAGTCAGCTGGCAAAGAATCGAGAGAGCAGTTCTGGACCGCCTCTTGAGTTTTGAAAATCTTCAAGTGATAGAGATTGGTGCCGGGATGGGAACCAATTCGGCCTTGATGGCAAGCAGAGGGGCAAGAGTGACGATCCTGGACAACTCGGAACAAGCTATTCAGCGGTCAAGACTATTTTTCTCCCATAACGGACTAGATGCCAACTTCATCAAGGATGACGCATTCGAAATGCCGAGCAAGTCGTTTGGTGGATATGATGTCGCAATGTCTTTCGGATTTGTCGAACATTTCACGGGTTCATCGCGACTGGAAATCATAAAGCGACATTTCGATTTGATCAGGAGTGGCGGCATGGCAATAATCTCGGTGCCCAACAAATACAATCTCCCCTACGAGATATTTAAATGCCTTGCCAAGCTCTGCAATCACTGGCCGGTTGGCGCTGAATACCCGTTTACCAGGAGTGAGCTTGCCCAGGCCTGTTTAAGAAACGATATACCACAATTCTCTATCCTGGGGGACTCCTTCGCCGCCTCTTTTAATTTCCTGCGTCCATCCAGACGAGAATTCATCCGGAAGAAACTTAAACTGCATGATAACTTTGATGTCTCAAGAATCAGGCATCAGAAAGGTAACGCAATCGACCGGTACTTGGGGTACGCGCTGATTCTGGTAGCAATCAAGGGCTGATTCCTGCCCGGCTCTTTCCGATCAATGGCACAAGAAGCCGTTCAATTAATCGGCGTAGAATGTAAATAACCAGACTCATTTTTACTTGATAAATAGGCTGTGTCTAGAATCGTGGAAAATAGGCCTAATATACCGGGTGATAATAAATAAGTTTTGTAAAAACCGCGCAATCGAGGACACAGCAACAATGAGGGCCAGTATTCAGTTATTAATCCGGCCTTACCCACTGGCGGCAGCAGCAGTGATTTTCAGCCTGGTCATCGGTGTTGTAGGAATGCCTGACTTCATCCAAGCGCACACCCGAATCTATTCTCCCCTGGCGCTTTGCCTGATGTTGATATTCTGGGCTGGGATTGCCATGTTTCGGCAGAAACGCTTTCACTTAAAACTGGGAGTCATCGATTATGCGCTACTTGCTACGTTTGCATATTTTACCTTCAGAAACCTGAATATTCATGCTGTCACCAACACCGTTTGCGGCATTGGTCTATTTTATCTGACTTCTGAACTGGTTAGACGGCGGAAATTTATTAGAGGTATTTTCGCGACTTTCACTTATCTGGCCGCGACTGCGGCAGCGTTTGGATTGTTTGAGTTGATCATTTTCAGGAAAAATCTTGCCTCAGATTGGGGGACTGCCGATACTGATCCCCGGCAGGTTTTCCCCCGCATAGGTTCTACGCTTCTTCATCCCGTAGTATTCGGTGCTTTCCTGGCCATGGCATTGCCAGTATGCGGTTATATCGGATTCACGGCGGGCAGCCGAAGAGTCAGGATTCTTGGATTTGCATCCCTGATTCTTTGTTTACTGTCAATCTTGTTCACCTTTGCCAAGGGCGGCTGGCTGGTAACATTTCTTATAGCCGTGGCATTCGTCTTCTTGCTGTTTCGGAATCGTGATGTGAAAAAACTCGCTTTTATGGCTGGGCTGATAGTGGTTGTCGTTTTACCTGTGATTTTTCTCTGGCAGCCGGTTTCCCGGCAGACGATGATCAGGATTAAAAGCAGTGTTCATGGCAGGACGACCGTATGGAGTTACGCCCTGAAAGGCGTCGAGCAGAATCCGTTTTTTGGGGTTGGCCAGGGAAAAGGGCCAATATCGCTGTTAGGCATGAGCAGTTTGCTTCAAAAATTCAGTCTGACACATGCCAGTCCCGCCGCAGTTGACAATTATTATCTGGATTATATTCTGGAGGAAGGATTCGCTGGATTTTTGCCATTCTTATTATTTCTCATTCTGCTGTTTTACCGGGGCGCGAGAGGCCTGTCCCGGCCGGGAGCGCACCGCAGGATGCTGGTTCCGGTGATTGCCGCCCTGGCAGCCCTATGCCTTGACGCCGTGACTTTTGACGCGCTCATCTGGTGGTCGCTGTTTATCTGTTTCTGGATTTTTGCCGGGCTGCTTAACGGCCTCGCCAGTGAGGGGAGGGCCGCCGCCGGCAAATTGTAAAGGAGCGGGATTAGGTTTAAACTGACACTTGACTTGGAGAGACTATTTGGGACTGGCTTTGCTTAAACAACTGAGGCGGCAGTCGCTGGCGATTCTGGTCGATGCCTGCATCGTCGTCAATGCCTATACGCTGGCGGCGCTCGTCCTGTTTGCCCGCTGGGCGCCGCTCGATTATTAC
>JACWAM010000046.1 GCA_014874265.1 Thermoleophilia bacterium
CCCGGTTCAGTTTGAGTTTTTTCAGCAGCCGCTGGTATTTGGTGAGATTGCGCTCGCGGCTGTCGGCACGGCTGGAGATGAAGTAAACTTTTGACATAGACCCAAGTTTCTGGTTACGGTTTTTTTAGTTTCCAGTTAAAATATTCTTGTGGACAACCAGAAGCTGGCAACTGGCAACTATCATTAATATATAACAAAAACCAAAATTTCGTTAAACGTTAAACGTTAAAGGTTAAAGGTTGTCTAAAGCCAGGCAGGCCGCGCCGAGCACGCCGGCTTCCGGACCGAACCTGGCGATGACAACCTTGACTACGTCACGGCTGGGCCGGAGTCCTCTGCTATGCAGGTATTCCAGCGCCGGTTTCAGAATCGCGTCTCCCGCCTGCATCACGCCGCCGCCGAGGACGAAAACTTCCGGATTAAACACGTTGATGAGACCGGTGATCCCGACGCCGATATAGAAACCGATTTTTTCCAGCACCGCCGCTGCCGCCGCGTCTCCCGCGGCCGCGAGCTTCGATACCAGGGCGCCGTCAGGAGTGTTGCCGGCGGCAACAGCCTGACCCAGGCGTGAACCAGGCTGTGCCTGGGCCGCTTCCCGGGCGTAGCGGATAAGCGCGGTCCCGGAAGCCATTGTCTCAAAACAGCCGTTGTTGGGACAAGCCCCCTGGCAGGGCGGGCCGTTGACATCTATGACGCTATGTCCAAGTTCGGCTCCGCTGCCGACGGAGCCGCGGTAGATCTTTCCGCCGATGATGATACCGCCGCCGATGCCGGTGCCAACCGTAATCATCAGCGCATCCCCGGCTTCCCGGGCGCTCCCGGCGCGCAGCTCCGCGAGCGCCGCCAGGTTGGCGTCATTGTCAATAAAAACGGGAAGACCCAGTTTTTTCCGCATGTAAACAACTATGTCAAAATCCGTCAGCGGGATATTGACCGACATCACCGCCCGGCCGCGGGTCTGATCGATCATGGAGGGAAAGCCGATGCCCACGGCGGCCACCGACCCCGTTGAGCGGCGCCTGAGATCCTCGATCGCATCGACGATGCTGTCCAGCAGCCCGTTCTGGCTGGAGGTAACGGTTTTATTCTCGATGCTGTCGATCACCTCAAGGCGTCCATTTACGAGGCCGGCAGCGGTTTTTGTGCCGCCGACATCAACGCCAATCACCAGTTTTTCGGGTTCGGAAACCATAAGCAAGCGGGGCGAGTTTACCTAATCGGAGTCCTTGTTTCAACATGGTCCACGGTTCCCATCCAGTTAATTTGTCAAAAATCCGGCATCCAGAATCCAGTATCTGTCTTATTAAGTTGAATCAGGAGGTTAGGAATGGTAAAAATAATGGAACGAATTGGCGTAAATTTGTCTTGTCTGGCCGGATGTTCACGCTGATGCAAAAGGTATTTTTGCGTCCGTGCGCATCCGGAGATTACTTACAGGAGGAAATTTGGCGGAGACGCTTGTCTGCTCAGCGAATACAGGGATCAGGCTTGGCTGTGGTAACCGGTGCGGCCGGTGCGGCCACTTGATTCTGGACCGCCGTTATCAGAAAGTAGCTGCCGACAGGAGATTTTTCCCCGACCGCCGTCGGCTGGCGAGCTTTGCTCCCCAGCTCGTCAGGCCCGCTGTGAACGGGCCCGTGACCGGCGGACCTGGAGCCGGCGGCTATGCCGGGAGGAAGCCGGCGGAGGCGCTGCCACTCTTTTTGGCTGTGGCTCTGGTCGTTTTTAATCTGCTCGACGCCTTTCTGACTTCGCGCGCCCTCTCCATGGGAGTCGCCGAGGCCAATCCGGTGATGGCGGGGCTTTTTCGCCTCAACATGCCGGTGGCGATGCTGATAAAAACCGTAGCCGTGGCCGGCGGCGTCATTTGCTTATGGCGATTCTGGAACCTGCGAGTGGCCCGCGTTGGCATGTCCTTACTGGTTTGCCTTTACGGCGCGGTTATCGTTTATCACTTGACCTTCCAGTTGTTACCACTCAGGTAGCGGACCCGCGCACTTTTGCCCCGGAAATGGTTTATTATCCAGGGGTAACGCTAGATGAAAAGTATCCTTGGTCTGATTACATCTTGGAAAACGAGTCAAAACCCCCGAAGCCTTACACCAAATACCGGAGCGGCCGTTTCAAGCCGAGCCATCCCCTGAAAAACGGCGAATCGCCGGAGCCGAAGTTAGGCGGCAGCGATGGCGGTTTCCCTGGCGCGCCACCGGTTAAGCCAAAGCAGCGCCGCCGGTGGGGACGGATCATCCTGGTCGCGGTTCTGGTCCTCATCGGGCTGTTCTTGGCGGCCTCCGGCTTTTTTTACTGGCGGCTGAGCCAGGCCGTTGATGCCAGCAACGCCAAGGTGTCCGCTGACGCCCGGACGGCGCTTAAACCGGCGACCGGCGGGCCCGTCAATATCCTTTTCATGGGAAGCGACAAGCGCCCGGGGGAGAACGCCCGCGCCGATACGCTGCTGATCCTCCGGGTTGATGACGCCGGCAAGACGATCTCGCAGCTTTCCATACCCCGCGATACGCTGGTTGACGTGCCTGGCTACGGACAGGGAAAGATCAATTCTGCCTACGCCTATGGCGGCCCGGCGCTGGAGATTGAGACGATTGAGAAGTTGACCAAAATCCCGATTAACCATTACGTCGAGTTGCAGTTTAGCGGCTTCCCGGCGATCGTCAACGACCTGGGCGGCGTGGACATTAACGTCCCCTACACCATCGATTCCAAATACCCCAACGGATACCAGTGGACTCATGTTCACTTCGACCCGGGGCCACAGCACATGGACGGTAACCGGGCGCTGATCTACGTGCGGGTTCGTTACTCCGACGATGATTTCCACCGGATGGCGCGCCAGCAGCAGTTCATGGAAGCGCTGCAGCAGAAAATGACAAGCCCTATGAACATAGTCAAAATGCCGCTGATCGCGCCCGACATCATCGGCAACATGATCACCGATATGTCTACCAATGACCTGCTCCGCCTCGGGTGGGACAAGTTTCGCACTCCGGCGAGCCACAACCACAAGTATGTGCTCGCCGGCGTGCCGCGCGACATCGGCGGCCTCTCTTACGTGGTGCTCGATGAGAACGCCAACCAGAAACAGATCAGTGATTTTCTGTCTCCCGGTGGGAGCGGATAAAGTGGATGGCGGATGGTTGATGGCGGATGGAACCCAGACCGATATCTGTTAAACGAATTTCAACAGCCAAAGTTTGACGTCAAACGTCCAAAATCCGGGTTTTCATTGGATTTCGATCTGCCGGAAAGCTAAAATGAAACAGATGGACGCCAGACAGGGGGTGTTATTTCCAGCCCGGTTACCGCCTGCCTTGAAATTTTGACTTCCTTCCGATATGCGAATTGGTGTAGATCTCTCAGTCATTCAGTCCACCAAAAGCGGGGTGGACTGGTATACGTATAACATTCTCAAGGAAATGATCGGCCTGCTGGAGCCGGACGATCATCTCTACCTTTTTAGCAACCGTGAGACCGGCTTTGATCATGAGGTGAAAGGCCGCCCGCAGCTGACCTTGGTGCAAAGCCGCTTTCGCTACCAGGAGCCCTGGCGCCAGCTGCTGCTGCCGCTGCTACTAAAGAAATACGAGATCGACGCCTGTTTCTTTACCAACTTTGTCCTGTCGATGGCGGCGCCCTGTCCGATGGTGCTCACCATTCATGATCTTTCCTTCAAGCTGTTTCCCCGCACCCATGCGCTTCGCAACGTTCTCTGGGCCCGCAGCCTGGTGCCGGTCTCAATCAAGCGCAGCTGGCGAATTATCTCTCCCTCGAACAACACCAAGCTGGACCTGCTCCGGCTGATGAACGTGAGCAACGGAAAGGTGGAGGTGGTCCATGAGGGCGTCTCCAGCCAGTTTAGCCCCGTGGCGGACACCGGAGACATGGACGCCCTGGCGCATTACGGGATTGTCAAGCCGTACCTGCTGTTTGTGGGAACGCTGGAGCCGCGCAAGAATCTCAACGTATTGATCAAGAGCTTTGATAAGATTTCTGATTCCATGCCTGATGTGCACCTGGTGCTTGCCGGGCGCCGCGGCTGGATGGCTCAATCGATATTTGACGAGCTGGAGCGGCGCGATCTGCTGGGCCGGGCGCACATCACCGGTTACGTCAGAGACGAATATTTGCCCGCCCTCTACCGCCAGGCGGGGGCGCTCATCTATCCTTCGCTCTACGAGGGGTTTGGCCTGCCGCCGCTGGAAGCCATGGCTTCCGGAACACCGGTGATTGTCTCCCAGGGATCGTCGCTGCCGGAAGTGGTCGGCGACGCCGGCATCTACATAAATCCTCTGGATGTTAAAGAACTTGCCGGCGCCATGGAGCGGCTTCTCGGCGACGATGCGCTGGCGGCTTCGCTCTCGGCCAAGGGCCTGGAAAGAGCCGCTCAGTTTAGCTGGAAGCGCGCCGCGGGAAAGACTCTGGATATCCTCCGCCAGGCCGCAAGTGCGACTCGCTGATCACAGGCCCAGGGCCGGACGGGCGCGGCTGGTTATCCTGGGCGCCTGCCTCGCGGTTTTCTGTTCCGCGTTTGAAGTCCTGACGCCGCTGGTCAATTTCGGTATCTTCAACCTTACTACCACGAAGCTGGCGGCTGTTATCTTCTTTATCACGGTGATTGCATGGGGCTCCGGCAACCTCCGCTCCTTTTTCAGCCGCCGGTCACTTGACCTGGCCGTCGTTCTCTTTATTGCCAGCAATCTGCTATCCGTGGCGGTGGCGGCCGACAAGGCCGGGGCGCTAAAATTCGCGCTCAGAATGATTTACGCGGCCATGATTTATTTTGGCGTTTCCCGGTTGCCGCGCCGCTTCCGCTCCCATCTCATAATCGGGGGAACGATTACGGCCGGGCTGTTAATCGTTGCTTTTCTGGGCCTGATGGAAAATTATTTCACCGCGGTGATAAGGTCTTGGATTCTAAACTATTTTCAGCAGGAAGCCGCCTCTTTTAGCGCTTTTTACAATACCCGGATCGCCTCCACGTTGCCTTATCCCACCTCTCTGTCGATGTACCTGGAGCTGGCGCTGCCGGTAGCGCTTGTTTTTGGCGTCTGGCTGGCGGAGCGCTCCCCGTCCTCCTGGCGCCGCCGGGCGTGGCTGGGGGCGATCGTAGCCGTCGTCGCCGCGGTGATGGCGGCGCAGCTGCTGACTTTTACCCGCACCGCGATGGTGGTGGCGCCGCTGTCGCTGTTGCTGGGGTCTATGCTGGCGGCTTTTTTTCATTACGGCCGCCGGGTCTGGATCATGCTGGCGGTTTCTGCAGGAGTTTTTTTAGTCGTCCTGGGCGGCTCTATCCTTTTCAGCAACAAGATGGGGGTCAGGCTTGACCTGAAGCAGCAGCCTTACAAGTACGGGGCTACATACACGCTGACTCAATTCCCGGCGAAGCTTGGTCTGGAAGGGAGATTCTCGGCCGGGATCAATATCAGGAACACCGGCACATTTACCTGGGGGAAGCCTGGATCCGACAATCAGGTCAACCTGATTTACCGCTGGCTTACCTATCCCGATGGAAAGCAGGTGAGCACTTCCTTTATCCGCACTTATCTGCCTCGCAGCGTTCCCCCCGGGAAATCCGTTGATATCAAGGCAGACTTTGATACCCCCGCCCTGCCCGGAAAATATATTCTTCATTTCGACCTGGAGCACGTTCACGCGGCATGGTTCTCCGCCGCCGGCGTACCGGAATTGAAGGTGCCGGTGGAGTTCTCAGGGAGCACAGGAGTGCAATTTGTCACCTCTGAGCCCATCAGCAAATATAATGTTCCCGAGCCGGGAGTAGTGGCGACCCCGCGTAGCGCGCTGTGGCGCGCCGCTATCGATATCTGGCGCAACCATCCCGTCCTCGGGATCGGACCTGACCAGTTCCGGCAAAATTATGCCGGTTATATCCACGTGACCCCGGATGACCGCATCCGGACGCACAACATCTTTCTGGAAGCTCTGGTAAATACGGGCCTGATCGGCCTGCTGGCCATGATTTACCTGCTGGGGGCAGCCGCCTGGGTGCTGCTCAGGCTGATCCGAAACCGGCAGGCGGACCGGTCTTACCGGCTGTTCGCCATAGCTATCATGATCGGCCTGCTGGCCTACGCCGGGCACGGCCTGCTTGATTACTTCCTGTGGCAGACGGGGATTTCATTCCTTTTCTTCGCCTTGCTGGGGCTGGCGGCGTGGATGGATAAGGCCTGATTCAAAGTTCAAAGTTCTCAGTTCTCAGTTGGATAGCCTAACGGCGTCAATCAGGATGATCCGTATGTTTCATGAGCGAGGTCGCGAGCGCAGACAAAAGTTAGGGATTATCAAGCTTGGCGCGCGAGTGTGAGCGAAGGAAATGTCCGGATCGTCCAGGCGCCGGACGCAGGACGATAGTCTCTCGAAACTAGAAACTCGCAACTGACGCTTTAAGAATTTCCAGCGTTTTTTTCGCCGTCTTTTCCCAGGTGAACTGAGCCGCCCGTTTCTTTCCCCGTTCGATCAGCAGATTGCGGGTGCCGGAATCCGCGGCGATGAGTTCCATGCCGGCGGCAATCTCTTCCGGGCTCTCCGGGTTGATGAGTACCGCCGCCTGGCCCGCCACCTCCGGCAGCGAGGACCGGTTGGATGTAATCACGGGCGTGGACGCCGCCATCGCCTCGAGGACGGGCAGGCCGAAGCCCTCATAGAGGGAAGGGAAAACAAGGGCCGTTGACATCCGATAGAATGACGGCAGATCGCCGCCGGGAATGTAACCGGGGATGATAACGCTGCCATCCTTGACAAGCGACAGCTCCCGGGTGAGACCGCTGTCCGCGTAAACCCGGTTGCCGGCGCCGGCAAGAACGAGGGCGTGTTCATGGGCAATCTCTGCCGGCAGCAGGCGGTAGGCAATGACCAGCCGCACCAGATTCTTGCGCGGCTCCAGGCTGGAAATCGAGAGGAAGAACCGCGGCGGCAGCTTGTGACGGCGGCGGACCTGTTCAAGATCGGCTTTGAGGATGCGCCGGCGAAATGACGGTGACACCCCCAGCGGCACGACCCTGATTTTATCTTCCGGCAGGTCCAACCGCTCGATGAGGTCGTTCCGGGAGCTGTTCGAATCCGTAATTACAGCCGCCGCCTGCCGGGCGATCCGGGGGATGACGCCGCGGTAGTAGGCGGAAAAGGTGCGCGAGAAGTATTCCGGGAAGAGCAGGAACGCCAGGTCATGGATGGTGACGACGCTGGGGACGGGGGGGTTGAGCGGCGCCACGTTGGCAGGGTTAAACAGGATGTCCACACCGGTCCGCTTGGACAGTTTTTTCAGTGCCGTCTGCTCCCAGATCATTCCGCGGATGGGGCCATTCGCGGGCAGGGCGCTGGTATTGAGTGGCAGATCAGGTTCGCTGCCGGAACGCCCTTCGCGACCGGCAAAGACGCTGAAACGAATCTCCTGGCTTTCCATCCGGCAAAGGGCGTGAATCACCTCGCGAGCATAATGCTGAACTCCGGTCAATTGCCGGAAGATGGAGCGGCCGTTGATGCCAATATGAAGCATGCCGGGATTTTAGCACCGGTGGCCTGGTACCGACAAAGAGCCGCAACGGGGTCCTCCTGCGGGGATAAGCTCGTAGGAGACGGCGGGTTGGCCGGGATTCCCGGCGAATTCCGGGCAAAAACGCTAAAAATTACGGGCAAAAACCGCTAAAATGTTGAAGGGACTTATTTTTGTTAATGGCAGCTAAAAGATTCTTTACCTCGCACCGGTTCTCCCATTTTAGTTTGATCATCGGAGACATCCTGGGGGTATTCGCGGGATACCGGCTGGCCTTCGCCATCTATTTTCAGATGGGCGTCTGGTATGTCAGCATCGCTCCCGGCACCGAGCAGCCCTCGATCGGTTTTTACATGGCGATTACGCTTGTCATCCTCCCCGTGTACTGGATCCTGTTCAAGCTGCATGGCCTCTACCGGTTCCGGCTCAACCTGAGCGTTCTGGAAATTTTCCCGCCGATTTTTTCCGCCGCCACCGAGGCGTCGATGCTGCTGATGACGCTGGCGGTGATTACCTTCCCGCCAACGCATTATTCGCGCAATGTTATTCTGCTTTCATGGCTATGCGTGATCGCCTCGATTTCGGCGATCAGGTTCGTTATCTACCAGCTGCACAAGCTGGGACGCCGGCATGGCTGGTACGTGAAAAATACGCTGGTGCTGGGCGCGGGCAAGGTGGGGCTGACCTGCGCCAACAAACTCCTGAAAAATCCGGGGCTGGGACTCCGCTTCATTGGTTTTCTCGATGAAAAGCCGTCACAGCAGGCCCAGCAGATGGGGTCTTTTCATATCTTTGATGATTATTCAAAGCTGGAGGAGCTGATCCGCAAATTCAACATCCAGCACATGGTGGTCGCGTTCTCCCGCGACAAGCATGATCAAATCGTCGATCTGATCGAGCGATGCCGCCCCTACGGCGTCGAGTTCACCATGGTGCCGCGACTGTATGAGATTTTCAGCGACCGGGTGGGGGTGGAGCACATCCGCGGGCTGCCGGTGATCGGCCTGAAACGAGGCAGCATCACCGGCATGCAGGCACTGGCCAAACGGACGATGGATATTATCATCTCGCTGCTGACTCTGATCGTTCTGTCGCCGCTGATGCTGTTAACAGTTCTTGCTATCAAAATTGACTCACCAGGTCCGGTGCTCTACCGTCAGGTGCGCCTGGGGAAGAAGGGCCGGCCTTTTTCCATTCTAAAATTCAGATCGATGTGCCGGGACGCCGAGAAAAAAGGAGGCGCCGGCTGGACTACTCCGGGGGATGTCCGCCGCACGCTCGTGGGCCGGGTGATCCGGCCGCTGGGAATCGATGAACTGCCACAACTGATCAATGTCATCAAAGGCGAGATGAGTCTGGTCGGGCCGCGGCCGGAGCGCCCTGAACATGTAGAGACATTTATCAAGTCAATTCCGTCTTACGACGCCCGTCACCGGGTCAGGCCCGGCCTCACCGGCTGGGCGCAGATCAACGGCCTCCGCGGGGATACCGATATCTCCGAGCGGGTCGAGCACGATCTTTATTACATCGAGAACTGGAATCCGTGGCTGGATATAAAGATCATGCTGAAAACGCTGTTCGCTTTCGTGGACCGGGACGCTTAAACGGTTGCCGGTTTCCAGTTGTTATCCGCGTTACGTTAATTGATCATCCAGTTTGCTGGAAGGGAATTGGAAGTACAGGAATCAGTCGTGTCCGCGGTTGTGTCCGCAGTTGTGCCGGGCTCGGCCAACTCGGCTACGCCTGGTTCGCCAGCTCGCGGTAGCGGGCGAGGCGCTCTCGGCAGCGTTCGTCGTACTTGTCCAGGATCGGGGAGCGGTTGTCGTGCTTGTGCAGCTTGATGCGGTTGCGGCGGACGCCCAGGGCGGCGTCGGGGGCGGCGCCGATCAGAATCCGTGACTGCAGCTTGCGGGCGGCGAACTCCAGCAGGTTCCCGAGCGGTCCGGTCAGCACCGTCTCCAGCCGTTTTTGCCGGCGCTGCCAGCGGGGGCTAATGTCGAGTTTGTAGCTCTGCCGCTCCCGATCGGGGATCCAGGAGGGAAAGATTTCAAAAATCCACGGGTTGGCGGCGACAAACTCCTCAAATGCGCCCCGGTTGAAGACAGGCATCGACCCGAGGATCTCACGGGCAAAGAAGAGGTTCTCGTTGCGAAAGACGAGGTCGCCTTCGCTCAGGAATACATTGAAGCAAATATCAGGATTATGGCCAAAATACCGCCAGCAGCGCATAAACAGATATGAAGTCCAGATCCGCCCCCGGGAGGAAATGATCAGCAGGTCGACGTCATCGCCGGCGGGAGAGTTGAACGCCGCCAGGGCGCCCGTGATCGCTGCCATCCGCAGGAACGGGATCCCCTGCAGGGGGATAAGCCGCCGCAGAGCTATCTGCAATTGCCGCTTGGACTCGGCTTCCCGGCCGCGCCTTATCTCGCAGTTGCCCCCGCGGCCGTCCAGATAAAAAAACTCGCCGTCCGACTTGACGATCTGGACCAGGGCTTTGCCGTTTTTAAGCCTGTCCGCGGCCAACTCCAGGGAAAGCCCGGCTTTCTCGCTGAATCGAACGATCTCTTCCAGCTTCAGGGGAAAGCCGAAAATGTCCGAATAACATAGGGATCTGATGATGGCTTTATCCGCGGCCCGCTCTTCTTCGAGTAAATCGGGCGCGGCCTCAGATGGTAGCTCTTGTGCCGGTTCGGTGGATGGACTCATTTTACTGTTGTCGGCTAAAAAAAGTATATGCTTTCGAGGGGAGATTCTCAAACCTCGTTCAGACTATTAAGAGTTGTAATCCAACAAACAATAAACATTCCGGTAGGCAAAGGTAACAGCTTATGATGAAAGATACAAAAGACTTAAAAATTGCCATCGCCCATGAGTGGCTGACGACGCTGGGCGGCTCGGAGAGGGTCGTCGCAGCCCTGCTCGAACTCTATCCTGGCGCGCCGGTCTACACCACGTTTCATTCCAGCCGCAACCTGCCGCCGGAGATGATCAACTGGGATGTCCGCACCTCGTTTGTGCAGAAACTGCCGTTCCTGCGCCGGATCTCGCAGAAGTACGTGCCGCTGTTCCCGCTTGCTTTCGAGTCGTTTGACTTTTCCTCATATGACTTGGTGATCTCGTCCAGCTCCGCCTGCGCCAAGGGCATCCTCACCGGACCGGCGACGACGCACATCTGTTACTGCCATGCGCCGCTCCGTTACGCCTGGGAACCCTGGCTGGACAAGCGTTTCCAGGGCGCCAACAAGGTTCTTAAGGCGGGCAACGACGTCCTGCTGCACTACCTGCGGTTGTGGGACCGGCTGGCGGCGGACCGGGTTGATTATTTTATCGCCAATTCCCGGTACGTGGCGGCAAAAATTGCCAAGTACTACCGGCGCGAAGCTACCGTGATCAATCCCCCGGTTGAGGTTGAGTCTTTTCCTGTTATGAAGGAGACGGGAGATTATTTTTTGATGGTGTCGCGGCTGGTGCCTTACAAGCGGGTGGATCTGGCGGTGGAGGCATTTAACCGGTTGGGATTGCCGCTTAAGATCGCCGGTGACGGACCCGAAAGGGAACGGTTGCGGGCGGCGGCCGGCCCGGGAATCGAATTCCTGGGATACGTGAGCGAAGCGGAGCTTCCCGGCCTGGTCGGCCGCGCCCGGGCGCTGATCTTTCCCGGTGAGGAAGATTTTGGCATGGTGCCGGTCGAAGCGATGGCGGCGGGACGGCCGGTGATCGGGCTGGGGAGGGGCGGTCTGCTCGAAAGCGTGGTGGAGGGTGAAACGGGACTGTTTTTCCGCGAGCCGACGGCGGCATCGCTGATGGAAGCCGTCGGGCGCTTTGAGGAAGCGGAATTTGACGCGGCGGCGATCAGCCGCCACGCCGCCGCCTTCTCCAAGGAGCGGTTCAAGCAGGAGGTCGCAGTCTTTGTTGACGAGAAGATGAAAGAAAGACCACGGCGAGATGGAACCGCTTGAGATATTCCGCTGCCCCCGTTGCGGCGGGGCGCTGGCGCCGGCGGGGGACGGGCTGACCAGCCCTGATTGCGGTGCGTCGTTCCCGGTAAGTGAAGGCATCCCCCTGTTTGCGACGCCTGACGAGTTTTATGAAGGAAAATTCGTGGCGCCAACCCAAGCTGGCGTCGGCTGGAGCTCCGCCGCCGGCAAGCTCATCGACCTTTGCTATGAGCGGATCTCGTCCACGCGGGTCAAGCATTTCTTCACCAAAAAGGTGCTGCGCCGCTTCGGGCCAGAGGCGCGCATCCTGGACGCGGGCTGTGGCGGTGGCAATAATCTGCTGGCGCCGTATCAAACGGTGGGGATCGATCTGTCCTTTGAGGGGCTCAGAAGCGCTGCCGGAATTTATCAGGTGGTGGCAACCGCCGACGCCCGGGCTCTGCCGTTCACGGACGGCTGCTTCGATCTGATCAACAGCTGGGACGTATTCGGCCATATACCGCTGGAGCAGAAGGACGAGGTGATCTCTGAGTGGCGGCGGGTGCTGAAGCCGGGCGGCACGATGCTGCATATAATCGAGGCCGACTGCACGGCACCGTTTTTCCGCCTGGTCCAGCGCGACCGCAAGCTGTACCGCAAGTACTTCATCGACTTGGACGGTCACTATGGCCTGGAGCTGCCCTCACGCATTATCGGGCGTTTTCAGCGGGATGGTTTCCAGGTGGAGCAGGCCTGGTCCTGCTACCGCGCCGGCATCTTTCCGCCGGAGGAATACGCCAAGCGGCTGGCGGCCGGGCCTGAATACGCCCGGTCGTCCCGGGTGCTGCAGGCGCTGGCGGCGTTTGGTTTGGTTTGCGCCCGCCACAAGCAGCTGGATCGGGTAATGAGCCTCGGCACAGGGGTACTGGGCCGGGCGCTCAACCCGCTGCTGCCGATGGACTGGGGCTCGACGTTTTTTATCGTCTGCCGCAAGCCATAGCACGTTTAGGCAGAATAGAAATCTTGACAGCCTGTGGTTGGGTTGGACCCCATTTGCGGAAGCAGCAGCCTACGTCATTCTTGAGATCACCGGAAATAAAAAACCGGGAAACTGGAAACTTGAAACCAGAAATTGGGTTTACGGCCTTACGGGGCCGATCTCATCCTCGCCGGGCCCCGGTGCGCGCCTGAGAATTCCCGCGATCTCCGGCAACGGGATAATTCCAAAAGCGACAACCGCGGTCCCGTAGGCAATCCCGGCCACGGCGATCACGGCGACGACGCTGACCCGGTCCCGGAGAGCGAACACCAGTACCCCCATGGCGGCCGCCAGCGCCGCAACTTTCAGCGCCGTGATGATCGTCCCCGCAATTGAGATATTCCGTCGCAAGAGGTAGAACATCTGCAGCAGGCCGGCCAGCTCGGTCAGCAGCGTCGTCACCGCGGCCCCGGTAAATCCGAATGCGGGAATGACCGCCAGGTTCATGGCAACATTTAGCACCATGTTAACAAGCCCGACGGCGGCGACCGCTTTTTGCCGCTCGATGATGGTGAGGATGTTTCCCTGCAGGAAGGTGACAAACCAGACGGGAAG
>JACWAM010000047.1 GCA_014874265.1 Thermoleophilia bacterium
GTTCAGAAAGATGTTATCCATTCGTTCTGCTCAGGACAGGCTCTGAGGAGCGCGAAGCCCGGGCGACAGAATCTGCTTTTCGGATAAAAGCGGATTTCAAACTTCGCTCGAAAATGGCAATTTTACTGCGCCTGAGTGATTTGGATATTCAGTAAACATTAAAAGGCAACTTGATATGAATTCACGGAAGTTACATTTTATTGGCATCGGCGGCGCCGGCATGAGCGGCATCGCGCAGGTTGCGCATCGTCTTGGCTATGCTGTAACCGGATCAGACCTGAAGCGATCCCGGTACACCCGCATGCTGGAGGAATGCGGCATCCGCGTTTCATTCGGGCATGATCCCGTCAATCTCGGCGACCCGGACGCCGTAGTCGTCTCATCGGCGATCTCGGATCAGAACGTGGAGCTGCGGGCGGCGATGGAGCGGCGGATAACCGTTAAACACCGCGCTGAGATGCTGGCCGAGCTGATGGACATGAAACGGGGAATTGCCATTGCCGGCACCCATGGGAAAACGACGACAACTTCGATGGTGGCGCAGGCAATGCAGGAGATGAATCTGGAGCCCACCTACATCGTTGGCGGCGAGCTAAACGACGTCGGCAGCAACGCCCGGGCCGGCTCCGGCAACTGGCTGGTGGCGGAAGCCGACGAAAGTGATGGTTCCCTGCTTTATCTCAGCCCGGAGATTGGAGTCATCACAAATGTGGAACTTGATCATCATTCACATTATTCATCAATTCAGCAGGTGGCGGATGTATTCGAACGTTTTGCCGCCAGTTTGCCATCAGATGGCGCCTTGATTATCTGGGATTCGCCGCCGCTGCAGCGGCTGGCTTTAGCTACTGAAGCCAGGGTTATTACTTATGGTTTAAATGAGGACGCCCTCTACCGGGCCGAGAATATCCTGGTGACTCGCGATGGGACCAGCTTCAGCCTTTCTTATCCAGGGGGCAAGAATGGCAGACGCGAAAAGGTCACCCTGTCGGTGCGCGGCGCCCACAACGTGCTTAACGCCATGGCGGCGCTGGCGGTCCTGGATCAGGTGGGGATTCCGCCGGCAGAGGCGGCGCCGGCCCTGGCGAAGTTCAGCGGCGCGGCCAGGCGTTTTCAAATCAAGGGCGAGGTAGCCGGCGTGACCATTGTCGATGATTATGCACACCATCCCACCGAGATCAGAGCTACGCTGGAAGCCGCCCGGGCGGCCGGCTGGAACCGGATCATCGGCGCCTTTCAGCCGCATCTTTATTCCCGCACCCGTTACCTGCACGATGAATTCGGGCAAGCGCTAAACCTTTGCGATCTGGCAATTGTGACCGACGTCTTTGGCGCCCGGGAAGATCCGGAGCCAGGCATCAGCGGCAAGCTGATTGTCGACTCGGCCCTCAAATGGCAGCCGGGCGCAAACGTGGCCTATATTCCCCGTCCCCGCGATGTCGTCCCTTTGCTTCTCCACGAGCTGAAGCCGGGCGATCTGGTGATGACAATGGGAGCCGGCGACATTTTTAAGGTTGGCGAAGACTTGCTTGCGGCGCTGGAGAGGCAGGAAAGTTTTGTCTGAGGCGGCGCTGCTTGAGGAGGCTCGCGCCGACCTCGAGCACGCCGCCGGGAAGAAACCGGCAGCCGGCGTGCCGTTCAGCGGCATGACCACGATCGGCTGCGGCGGCCCTGCCGGGCTCGTCATTGAAGCGGACAGCACGGACGGATTGGCCGCCACTCTCGAAACCGCGACGGCCCATGGTCTGCCCTGGCTCGTCACGGGGCTTGGCTCAAACATGCTGGTAGCGGACGCGGGCTGGCCGGGGCTGGTCATCCGGCTGACCGGCAGCTTGAAAAGCTGTCGCACCCGCGGAAACCTGCTGGATGCCGGGGGCGGCGCTTCCCTTCCCAAAGCAGCGTCGGTGGCAGCCGCGGCCGGTCTCTCCGGATTGGAGCCGCTGGCCGGCATTCCCGGGACGGCCGGAGGCGCGGTGGCGATGAACGCGGGGGCGTTCGGGGCCAGCATCGGCGATTTTGTGAGTGAAGTCGAGATTTGCCGGGCTGGAAAAAGCTTTATGTCCTCGCCTGGACCCCTTGATTTTGGTTACCGGAGCGCGACGCTGCCGCTGGATTCGGTGGTGAGCCGCGTGATCCTGGCATTGTCGCGGTCATCGCGTAACGCTGTGAGCGCCCGCATGCGCGACTTTCGTGGCCGCCGGGAGGCCTCCCAACCGGTGGGGAAGAAAACCTGCGGCAGCGTTTTTAAAAACCCGCCGGGCGCCAAGAGCGCCGGTATGCTGCTTGATCAGGCCGGCTGCAAGGGAATGAGCCGCGGCGCCGCCCAGGTGTCCGAAAGCCACGCAAATTTCATTGTCAACAATGGCGGGGCTGCCGCCGCCGACGTCATGGAGCTGATCAATAAGTGCCGCCGCCGCGTTTACGACCGCTTCGGTATCTCCCTTGAACTCGAGGTCAGACTGCTGGGCGGCCTGCGGCCAGAGCCGCTGCCGTGAAGCACGGCCGTAAATACCGCCGGATTCTGCTGGTGGTGCCTCTGCTGGCGCTGATAGTTGCCGCGGCCGTTTTTGCGGTCAGCCACTCCTCACTGCTGGCCATCAGTCACATCGAAGTTGACGGCAACCAGACCACTCCCACCAGCCAGATTATGGAAACTGCGGGGCCGATGCTGACCGGCCGTAGCCTGTTGAGCCTTTCTTTTGACGATGTTATCCGGGCGCTGGACCGGCTTCCCTTTATAGCGGAAGTTGATATCGAGAGGGCTTTCCCCCACTCAATCCGTCTTCATGTCCATGAGCATCATCCCGTGGCGTGGTACAGATCAGACAGTCAGTCATTGCTGCTCTCCGGCAGCGGCAGGGTGCTGAAGCAGCAGTCCGCTCCGGACGGATCTTTGCCCCTGCTCACCACCAGGGATGCATGCGCCGCCGGTGTCGGCCGGCAGGCAAACTGCGGCGACGTCAAGGCTGGGCTCTCATTTCTGACCGGTATTCCCGTCGGCTTCGATCAGCACATAACAGAAGTATCTGTCGCCGACAGTGACATCAACTTTAAAACCGCCGCGAAAGTCAACGTTCATTTTGGCCCCCTGGATGATTACAGCTTGAAGTTCGAGGTCATCAATCAGTTGATAGCCCGGACCGCGGAGGCCGGGAAAACGGTCACCATCGACGTCTCGGTCCCTGACCGGCCGGTGACGAAGACAAGCTAGTTCCAAGTTCGAAGTTCAAACTTCCAAGCGCTACCAATTCCTTGTTGCCGGATTGCTGTTTCCGGATTCCGTTTCGTTGGTTCAGAGAGGCGCGGGAGCTGAAAAGCCATTTCTCATTCGATTTGGTTCTCTGCTAACGTCAAAATGAGTTGCAGCCGTTAAAGAGCCTGGGAGAGGGGCCGGAAAACACCATATCAGATCGTTGAAGTCACCTCATGAAGGACAGATCAGTAAAGGAAAAAAGCCAAAAAACAATCGGCAGCGTCCGCAGGCCGGGGCGAGAGATGCGCCCGGAAGCGGTCCCTCCCGCCTATCCGCCGGTGGTGGCCCTGGATGTCGGCACCACCAAAATCGCCTGCCTTATCGGCGAACTGGGAGAGGACGGCAGGCTGGCGCGAGTTGCAGGAATTGGCAACGTTCCCGCCATGGGGATGCACAAGGGGGTGGTAGTCGATCTGCCTGGCGCATCAGCGGCCATCGCCGCCGCGGCCGATGCCGCGGCCGAAACTGCCGGTGTTGAGATAACCGGCGCTTATGTGGGCGTGGCGGGCTCACACATTATCTCGATGAACCGGCGGGTTTTTCTCACCAATCCGAATCCGGATGGGCGGGTGACAAAAGCCGAACGTAAAGATCTTCTGAAAAAGCTGAAAAACGTTGAGGTATCGCCTGATTTGAAATTAATTCACGCCCTGCCGCGGGAGTACGTGCTTGACGGCCAGGATGGCATCAAGCGGCCGGTTGGATTATGGGCCAGCCGGATTGAGATGGATGGGCATCTGGTGTTTGGCGCCATCAACTCGATCCAGAATCTCGTCGCCGCTGTCGAGAAAGCCGGGTTGACAGTCGAGGATATTATGCTGGAGCCGCTTGCTTCAAGTCAGGCTTGCCTGAGCGAGCCGGAGCTGGAATCAGGGGTGATGCTGGTTGACATCGGCGGCGGCACCACGGATGTAGCCATGTTCTCGCGCGGCCGGCTGGTTCATTCTGCCGTGCTGCCGGTGGGAGGAAATCACTTTACCAAAGATATTTCGGTTGGACTAAAAGTGCCTCTGCCGGCGGCTGAGGAGATCAAACTAAAATTCGGTCATGCGCAGAGCCATGTCGTCGAGGACATCGAGATGGTGAAGACCACGGTGTCTGTCGCCGGTGCTTCGGGAGAGCGAACCGTAACCTTTTCCAAAAAGTTTCTGGCGCGGATTATCGAAGCCAGGATGGCTGAGATTTTCTCGCTGGTTTTGCGACAGGCTCAGGAGAGCGGATATCTCTCAAGTATTGCTGCAGGCCTAGTGGTAACAGGCGGGTCGAGCCAGCTTGAGGGTACTTGCGAGCTGGCGTCCCAGGTGACCAGATTTCCTTGCCGGCGGGGTTTGCCCACTGCGGCCGCGGAAGTTGTTGACATCCCCAGTAATCCCGTTTATGCTACCGCCGTAGGCTTACTTCTTTATGGAAGCGAGCGAATTCATACGCGGGGGCCGAGTCAGCCGGCCGAACCCTCAACTGATTCTTTAGGGTTGTGGGAAGAGGTTCTGGCCAAGGTCAAGGGTTGGTTTGGACGGCGTAACAAAACCTAGACCCTGGAGGTTTTACCATTATGTTGGATCCTGGTAGCAGTTACCTGGCGGTAATCAGAGTTGTCGGGGTTGGCGGCGGCGGCACCAACGCGGTCAACCGGATGGTTGACGCCGGCCTCAAAGGCGTGGAGTTCATCGCCGTGAACACAGATGCGCAGGCGCTGCTCATGTGCGACGCTGATGTCAAGCTCCACATCGGCGGCAAGATCACCCAAGGTCTGGGAGCCGGGGCAAATCCGGAAGTGGGCCGCGAAGCAGCCGAGGAGAGCCGGGACGAAATTCGCGAGTCGCTCAAGGGCTCGGATATGGTGTTTGTCACGGCCGGCAAGGGAGGCGGCACCGGCACCGGCGCCGCGCCGGTGATTGCGGAGATCGCCAAAGAGCTGGGAGCGCTCACGGTGGGGGTTGTCACCCGGCCATTTTCATTTGAAGGCAAGCGCCGTAGCGATCAGGCGGAAGAAGGTATCCGGGCGCTCCGGGAAAAGGTTGACACCGTTATCATTATTCCAAATGACCGCCTGCTGCAGGTAGTTGAGAAACGCACATCAATTATCGACGCATTCAAGGTAGCTGATGATGTTCTCCGGCAGGGCGTGCAGGGCATCACCGACCTCATCACAGTTCCAGGACTTATCAACCTGGACTTCGCTGACGTCAAGGCAATCATGAAAGATGCCGGTTCGGCGCTGATGGGAATTGGCGTTGCCGGCGGCGAGAATCGCGCTGCCGAGGCCGCCAAGGCAGCCATATCGTCGCCACTGCTGGAGGCGTCGGTGGAAGGCGCCACCGGGATTCTGCTCAATATCACCGGCGGGTCCGACCTAGGCCTGTTTGAGGTCAACGAAGCGGCGGAGGTCATCTCCAGCGCTGCCGATGCGAACTGCAACATTATCTTCGGGGCGGTCATCGATGACGCCATCAAGGACGAGGTCAAAGTGACTGTGATAGCCACCGGCTTTGACAAACAGCCGGGACGGGTGGCTCGGGGGCGGCAGGCTGGAGAGACGCTTCTTAGAAAAACCGCCGGTGAGCCGCGGAATCAGGGTGATGTGCCCGACTTTGAAGTAAACGATGACGTTCTTGATATCCCGACTTTTTTAAGAGACAAGGACTGAAGCAGCTTTTCCCCAAAGAAATTACAGGGCAGAATTTAAGCGGCAGGCCGTACGGCCTGCCGCTTTGCTCTCGATGGAACCAGGAGCATCGCGCCCGCTGGACGGGTGGACAGCCGGGCGGCAAACAGAGAGGAACTCATCAGAAAACGATCAGTTCCCGTTCTTTCTGTCTCTAATGTCAAAAGCGACGTCAAGGATGGCCCCGTCAGGGGCCGTCCCTTCGCATTCAAGTCATTGTATTTCATGAATAATTGCAGGAAGGGAACCGGCAGGCGCGGTCCTTAAGCTATACTGGTGCAGCGCGGCCGCAGCACTGTCCGGTGTTTGGAAACCGGACTGGCTTGAGTCGCCGCCGGATGATATGGAAGGCAAGAGCTCACAAATATATGATGGCATCAGCAGCTACGGATCTTTCTCACCATTGAATTCTTTTTTCCGGATGCCGCTGGCGTGGCGTTTTACCCGCGCCCCGGCCGGCGTTGAAGTTTTTTTTACGACCAGGAGGGGCGGCGTCAGCGCTCCCCCCTTTGATTCGCTCAATCTGGGCTTTCATGTAGGAGACGATCCCGAGCTTGTTGTTCGCAACCGCACCGCCGTCAGTGAAATTTGCGGCTTCGATCCCGCCAGTATCACTGCTCCTCGCCAGCGGCATACGGCTGTCGTCCGCCTGGTCGAGCAGGAAGAAGAGATCGGCGCGGGAGCCAACCGGGAAGAGTCGATCTTTGACCCCTGCGACGGCCTTGTGACTGCTTTCCGCCACGTTCCTCTGCTGTTAAATTTCGCCGATTGCCTGCCCGTGGTGCTTGCAGCGAGTGTTCCCCGGCCGGCTGTGGCCGTCCTGCACGCCGGCAGGCGGGGGCTGATGGAAGGGGTGATTGCGGGCGGCGTGGCCTTGATGACAGGGCTGGGCGCCGAACCCGCCGGCATTACCGCCGCCCTCGGGGCCGCCATTGGCCCCTGCTGTTACGAGGTCGGGCCGGAGATCTCCCGCGAGTTTGAGGCCAGGTTCGGCCGGGAAGCGGTCCAGGGAGAGAACGTCGATCTGGCGGCGGCGGCGATCATCGATTTAAAAAAGGCCGCTTTGGCCCCGGCGAATATCCACCTTCTTGATATTTGTACTTCCTGTGACAAGGATTTCTTTTCCTACCGGCGCGACGGCACGACAGGCCGCCACGCCGCTGTTGCCTGGGTAAGATAGTGCCGCAAGCGTCAAATGAATAGTTGAATAAATCAGCGGTGACGGCTATCATTAACAAACATTTTCAAATAGCCGGTCAAATTCTACATAAAAATAATGGGTGGGTCTTAAATGTGTCTGAATCCGCTGATTAAAAAAAGTTTTCTTTTCCTGGGTGTACTGTCCCTGCTCGGTTTGATATTTACCTTAACCTCCAAGAATGTTCTTGCGGCAGGCAATCCGTCAACTCCCGAACTTTCCCAGGGGGAATCATCGATTGCCGCACAGGGACAAGATCAGGGGGGACTGCCCGGCGGAACGCCCGTGAGGCTAGCTGTGATCCTGCACCTGCGAAACCGGCAGGCCCTGAATGATCTGATAATCGCGCAAAATACTCCCGGCTCCCCTTCGTATCACAAATTTCTAACGCCACAAAATTTCCTGAGCGCTTACGGGCCAACTGAGCATGACTACGACGCCGTTGCGGCTTTTCTTTCCGGAAACGGTTTTACCGTCACGACTACAGCCAACCGGCAGCTTGTAATTGCTCAGGGGACCGCCGCCCAGGCCGAGCGGGCGTTTGGGACAGAGCTCCATGTTTATAACTACAGGGGCAGGCGGGAATACGCAAACGCGACCGCGCCCCGGGTTCCTGCCGGACTTGCCACTGTCATAAAGGGAGTTCAGGGGCTTGACTCAAGCCGGCTGGAACCGGCGATCAAGGCAAATACCACCGCCGGCGTGGCACCCCAGTCAACCGGCCCCACCGGCTACACCCCCGGTCAGATCTCAACCGCGTATAATTACCCGAATAAGCACGGATATAGCGGCAGCGGCCGGACCATAGCCGTGGCGACATTCGCCGACTATAACGATTCCGACGTACAGACCTTTGAAGCCCAGTTTGGGTACAGTCCGGCCAGTCTCAGCCGCGTGATAGTCGGTTCAAATCCGGGTGTTGGCTATGGCGGCGATGAAACCACGATGGATATAGACTGGTCCACATCGCTTGCTCCCGGCGCCAATGAGCTTGTCTATATCGCTCCCGATGACATGAGCGATATTGCCGCCGATTACAACCAGATTGTCACCGACAACAAGGCAGATGCGGTCACAACCTCATGGGGAGCTTGTGAGCAATCCTGGGGTGGCGCCAGCATCACCCAGGATGACGGCATCATCGAGCAGGGCGCCGCGCAGGGGCAGACATGGTTCGTTGCCGCCGGCGATAGCGGGTCAGATGACTGTCAAAACGGCGGCATGAGTGTGGATTATCCGGCTTCTTCGCCCTATGTCACCGCGATGGGAGGGACCTCGCTGCAGTTAAACGCTTCCGGAGGCATTGCTTCTGAAACGGTCTGGAATAATCTTAATATCGGGGGCGGCGCTTCGGGCGGCGGCACCTCCGCTGTTGAGAGTTTGCCTGCCTGGGAATACGGCTCTTCCTATTTTGCCAATGGCCAACGGTGGACATCGGACATGGCCATGGACGGCGATCCTTATACAGGGATGCCTGTTTATTATAATCATAAATGGGGGCAGTACGGCGGCACCAGCATCGATGCTCCGTTCGCCTCGGCGCTGGCCGCGGAGATCGGACAGTTTGGCAACGAAAGGCTAGGCATTTTTGCCTCTCAGATAAACCGGCTGGCAAATTCTTCCAGTTACGCCACGGCATTGCATGACATCACCTCCGGAAACAATGGCGCCTACCAGGCCGGTACGGGTTGGGATCCACCCTCAGGCTGGGGCAGCCCGGACGGTTATAAATTGCTGCTGGATTTTGGTGTCACCAAGCCTGACCTGAGTCTGAAGTACATCGGCGCCGGCTGGGGCTCACTCGATAATTACACAAAGGGACTGCTGTCTGTTGACTACCAGATCAGCAACACCGGCAGCAGCGATGCTTTAAACGTCGAGGTCACGGGCGCACCTAGCACAAATGGGGTAACATTGTCTACCACGGTTCCCGATCCGGTCGGCAGCATCAGCGCCGGCAGCTCCGCTTCCTTTTCGCTTATGTATCATGTCCCCGCCGGGGTCAGCTCTTTCGACACGACGGTAGATGCTTCGGCCCGGGATGCCGTCGGCGGCAGTTACACTTATCCATAGCACGGCCTTAAACGTATATTCTGCGCAGCCGGATTAAAATGACCCGGACGGCCCCCGAAGCGGCCAATCCTGCAAACCGGCTCGCTCGCCGTCTGATGGCGCGCCCGTTCTCCGTTTTCAAATCACCGCTGCCTGCCCGCTTGTTTTTTAAGTTAGAATCTATCTTCGTTTACTAATAACATTTTCAGCTGGATTTTCATGAAACGGAGCCCGAAGACAGCCGCCGATCTTGACGCCGGCCGCATCCGCGCCAATTTCGAGAGGGTCAGGAGAGAAACTGCCGCCGCCTGCCGGAGGGCCGGCCGGGGTCCGGAAGAGGTTGAGATTCTCGCCGCAGCCAAATATATCGCGCCGGATGGGCTGACGGCGCTGGCCGAAGCCGGCATCAATCTCATCGGCGAAAACCGCGCCCAGGACCTGGTGGTCAAGCACCGGCTCTACGGGGATCGCTTCACCTGGGATTTCATCGGGCACCTGCAGAGCAACAAGGTGCGGCAGATTCTGCCGCTGGTGCGGCTGGTCCATTCAGTGGATTCGCTCTCCGCGGTGGTGGAAATCGACCTGCGCACCACCGGTCCAACACCAACAAATGTGCTCCTAGAAGTCAATATTGGCCAGGAGGAGGGCAAGTATGGTATCATTCCTTCCGAAGTTGACCGCTTCCTGGAGGAGGCAAAAAAATATCTCAAGGTGAACTTCACCGGCCTGATGGCAATGCCACCACTGGCGGCCGACCCCGAAATTGTCCGTCCCGCTTTTGCGGCGTTGCGCCGCATGGCTTCCCGTCTCTCCCGGGAATGGCGGGGCAGATATCAATTCCATCACCTTTCCATGGGAACCAGCCACGATTTTGCCGTGGCTGTGGAGGAGGGGGCGACTATCATCAGGGTCGGAGGCGCGTTGTTTGAATGACTCCCGGACGGAACGGCCGCGGGTCAAGGCATGCTCGCACATACAAAGGGGCGCCGCCGGCAGAAGCGGCGACTCCGGAAAAAGGGATAGCAAGGCAGGGGTAGAAAAAATGACCAAAAAGAAGTGGAGAATCAAGGACGGGCAGGGATTCGTTTCCGGCCTGGAGGCGAGTCTCATGCAGCTGTCGAAGCTTGCCTGTGAAGTCTCTACTGGTACTGGAGGTGATTATCATCGCTGCTAACAGCATGTGGAACAAAGCGCTGGTTTATTTCGGGCTGGCCGAAGACAGCTTTGATCCAGACATTGAATTTGACAAGGAAGAGGAACACCTTGCCGCGCACCGGGAGCTGGAGGAATCTTACCGCGAGCGGCCGAACGTCCGGAAGATCAGCAGGCGGGAACGCAAGCGCCGGGTAGATTACGACGACATCTATCCGGAGGAAAAGAAGGTGGCACGGGTGCGGCCCCTCCGGGCAGCGGAATCTCCGGCCAATGTCCGCGTTCACCTGGTGATGCCCAAGAGTTTTAATGACGCGCAGCAGGTGGCGGACAAGTTTCGCGCCGACGTGCCTGTAATTCTCAACCTCCAGACTGCTGATACCGAGCTGGCCAAACGGCTGATCGATTTCTCCAGCGGGCTCACGTACGCGCTGGACGGCGGGATGCAGCGGGTCGCCGACAAGGTGTTTCTGCTGACGCCACGGAACGTCGACGTATCCGCGGAGGAGCGGGCGCGGTTAATGGAGAAGGGGTTCTTTAATCAGTCATGATAATCGATAAAATCGGCCTCATAGGATCGGGCAGCATCGGGACGGCATTTGTCAAGGGATGGGTCAGGTCCGACCCGGCGATGGCTGGACGCATCACGGTGACCGATGCTTTCCTTCCGGCGGCGGAAAATCTGTGCAGCGAAGCGGGAGTGTCGCTGGCCCGGACAAACGCCGAGGTGGTTGATAAAAGCGACCTGATCCTGCTGGCCGTCAAGCCGCAGGATGTAGAGGCGGCGCTCAAAGACACCGTGGCAGAGTTTGGCTGCGGCAAGGTTTTGGCGTCCGTGGCTGCCGGCCGGACCATCGCTTTTCTGGAAGCAATGTTCCCCGTTGACGTGGCCGTCTTTCGCCTGATGCCCAATGTCGCCGTGGAGGTCGAAGCCGGCACGATAGCTTTCGCGGCGGGCAATTACGTCGATCCCGACACCGAAGAACGGGTGGGCGAGCTGTTTGCCCCGCTGGGCCAGGTGGTTGATCTGCCGGAGAAGCTTTTTGCCGCCGCCACCGCCATCGGCGGCAGCGGCCCGGGATTCCTGGCGCTGATGGTTGATGCCTTCATCGATGCAGGCGTGATGGCGGGCCTCCCCGCCGGCGCCGCCCGGGAACTGACAATTTCCATGCTCAACGGGACGGCAAGACTCATGACCGAAGCCGGCCTGGCGCCGCTCGAGTTGAGGCAGCGGGTGACATCGCCAGCCGGCACCACCGCCGCCGGCCTGGCGCAACTTGAGCGTGACGGCGCCCGCTCGGCGATCATCGAAGCCGTCCGGGTGGCGGTTGACCGCGCTCGTGAGCTTGGCTGATTATGAGTAACGCAACTGTCGCCAGTTATGTCGATGCCCTTTTTTGGGTCTATTACGCGCTCATCATTGCCAGGGTTTTTTTCAGCTGGATCCGGCTGCCCTCCGGTCCGATCCTGATGATCTACCGTTTTGTCTATGACGTTACCGAACCATATCTGGGTTTGTTCCGCCGCTTTATCCCGATGGTGGGACCGATTGACTTTAGTCCGTTTATCGGTTTGATTGTGCTATTGATTTTGCAGGGCATCGTACATGACTTGATAGTTTGATCTGACCGCATCCTAAAAAATACAGGGAGGAGAGGCCATGAAGTTGACACCGCTAGACATCAGGCATAAGGAGTTTGCCCGCGCCATGCGTGGCTACAAGGATCTGGAGGTGGATGAGTTCCTCGATGAGATTGCGGACGAATTCGAGCGCATTTTCAATGAGAACATCGACTATCAGGAGCGGCTGGAGAAAGTCGAAGACAAGGTTGAGCAGTACCGCAACATCGAGGAAACCCTGAAGAAGACGCTTGTCTCGGCGCAGCAGCAGGCAGAGGAGATGAAGCAGAACTCGAAGAAAGAAGCCGATCTGATTCTGCGTGACGCGGAGCTGAAATCGCGGAGCATCCTCAACGATTCCTACGCCGAGCGGCAGAAGATCCAGCGGTCCGTCCAGGCGCTCAAACAGAAACAAGAAGACCTGAAATATCAGATGAGGACAATGCTGGAAACCTATCTGAACATTCTTGACCAGGAAGGGGAGCTTCCCGGCGAGGAGCTTTTCGAGACGGTTGTCGCGCCGGAGACGCCGCCGGCCGCAGCCGCCCCTGAAGTTATGGAAGCTTCGCCGGCAGCGGTAGAAGCTGTGGAAGAAGTTGACCTAAAGGCCGGGTCGGGCAATACGGGTGATGGTCCGGATGGCGAGCAACTCGGGGAAGAACCGGTGACCACCGGGGTGCAGGCCTCGGCGCCGCCGGCGGAGCCGGCGCGGCCGGAAAACAAGACAGATCCGCGCGAGCCATTCCGAGCCCGGCCGCTTGACCCCGCTTCCGCTGAAGAGGTTGAGGAAAGCAAAGATCCTTTTGCCGACGTTGAGGTAGATACCAGGGATAGCGACTTTAAGTGGTAAATTAGCGGATAGTGGATGTTGGATAAACGTTTAGCGTTTAATGTTCAACGTTTAACGTAAATCCAAAAATGGAAACTGGAAACTTTGAACTTTAAAGAAACGGAGGCGGGCATTCTTTTGAGCGTCCGCGTCCTTCCGGGCGCCTGCAAGTCCGCCCTGGCCGGGGAGGAAAACGGGAGGCTCAAGGTAAGGTTGCAGGCTCCGCCGGTAGAAGGCAAGGCTAACAGGGATCTCATCATTTTTTTGGCCGGAGAGCTTGGACTGAAGAAAAACCGGGTGGAACTGAGAACCGGCCATCGCTCCCGCGACAAGCTGGTCCTGCTCAAGGGGGTGCGCCTGCGCGAGGCGGAGGACATGATAGAATCAGTCTTGCGAGGGAATAAATAACACGTGCCCTCTGTCGGAACAACCTGTGAGCCGGCCGGCTCGGGTATTTCCTGTCTTTTCACTTACGCTGCCTGTATTCCGGGATGTGCTTTAAATGTCTGCAAGCGCGTCAACAAAACAAAAAGAAAGACTGATCGAGCTGCGCGCCCGGCTTGAGAACCATATAAAGCACCTGCAACACGACCTTGACCGGGCTCAGCAGCATCTGGCCGAGGAGGCAAGCAGCGGAGACCGCCTGGCCGAGGCGGCGGCTCTGGTGCAAAGCCGGGAAACCGGCGTTTCCCTGGAGGAACAGCTTTCGACGCTGCTCGAACGGGTTGAGGCCGCCATCAGGGCGATTGACGAAGGCAGATACGGCATCTGCGCCGCATGCGGGCGTCCGATCCCGGAAGAGCGGCTCGAGGCGTTGCCCTACGCCGAGCGCTGCGTCGATTGCCAGCGAAAAGAAGAAAAGAGATAAGCCGGTGCACCGCGCTTCCGTAAAACTGCTTTCCCGGATTGTTGTATTTCTTTGGGCCGATCAGGTTGCCAAACTCATCATCCGTGAGCTAATGACGCCGTTTCAATCGATCCAGGTGCTTCCCTTTCTCCATATCGAGTACGTGCGCAACCAGGGCATAGCCTTTGGGATGCTCGAAGGGCATACGGCCGCCATCATCGTAATCAGCTCCATGATCGTGGGGCTGCTGGCGCTTGCCGCCGTCGTCGTGCGGCATGACGGCCGCTGGACCTGGCCCTTTATCCTTCTGGGCGCGGGCAGCCTCGGCAACTTGGTTGACCGTCTCTGGTTTGGCAGCGTCACTGACTTCATCCGGCTGCCACACTGGCCGGCATTTAATTTTGCCGATGCGTTCATCGTCATCGGCGTTGTGCTGCTGGTCCGGGCGATGTTCTGGCGGCCTGAGCCGGAGTCCGTCGAGAGCTACTGGTATGAGAACGAGGATGGCTGGGAAGGGGAGGAGGAGCCCGACTGGCAGGATGATGACGCACGGGGTCAAATAGATGAACAGCCCGGCGGTCCGTTTAAGTCCGGAGGCGTTGACTTGGTGGCTGACGGCGGGCGCCTGCTGGAAACGGATAAACTTGGGTTCAAAGTTCAAAGTTCCGCGTTCAAGGTTCAAGGTTCAAAGTTCAAAGTTTAATAATCCTTTTGCTCAATCCCCAGCCTGTTGAGGTTCGGCAAACACTATGCGGTGGATCGCTAAATTTACAACCGCGAGCTCCAGGTAGTTTGAGAGGCCTCTTTTTAAAATAATCTCGCCAGTTGATGATGAATCACATTCTTAACATCGAAACTTTAAAACCGGAAACTTTGAACTTTGACCGTTGAACTAAAAATTACTGTTCCGCGTGAACGTGAGGGTGAGCGTCTGGACCTGGTGCTCTCAGCCGCGCCGGAGGTGGGCTCCCGGGCGGCGGCCCAGAAGCTGATCGCCGGTGGGCATGTGCGGGTGAATGGCAAGAACCAGGGAAAGAGCTACCGCGTCTCCGCTGGCGAGCAGGTCGATGCCCGGTTGCCGGCGCCGGCGCCGCCGGAGCTTGTCGCGGAGCCGATGGATCTGAAAGTCATTTTTGAGGATGAGTATCTACTTATTGTTGACAAGCCGGCCGGAGTTGTCACACATCCCGCCAGAGGCCATGATTCCGGCACCCTCGTGCATGGCCTGCTCGGGCATCAGATTGCCGGGGGAGATCATCCCCGGCGCCCGGGAATCGTTCACCGGCTGGACAAGGACACCTCGGGGCTGCTCATCGTCGCCAGGGATGATGCGACTCACCGGCGGCTGACCCGGATGATGGCGAGCCACGATATCGATCGCACTTACCTGGCTCTGGTGCACGGTCGGTTTGAGGCGGCCTCCGGAACAGTGGACGCGCCGCTGGCCCGTGACAGCGCCAGCCGGCAGCGGATGGCCGTCGCCCACGGCCGCGGGCGCCCAGCCGTTACACACTTCGAGGTGCTCAGGAGCTGGAGCGGAGTCACGGGCAAGCCGGGAGGCGCCGGCAACGGCAGCTCACCTGCCCGGGACGGGTTCTCCCTCCTTAGGGTGAAACTGGAGACGGGCCGGACCCATCAGATCCGGGTCCACCTGGCGGCGATCGGACACCCCGTTGCCGGCGACAAGCTCTACGGCTGCCGCGACAAGCTTGCGGTCGGGAGACAGTTTTTACATTCGGCGCGGCTCGTCTTCCGGCATCCGCGCACCGGAGAAATCATCGACGTATCCTCACCGCTTCCCGGCGATCTTGTCAAAGTGCTTGACAATCTGGGAGGAACCTTGAACCTTGAACTTATAGCAACCGCCTGTTGTAAACTATAGTAAAGTTCGTCAAATTTTTTAAGGAATGACCGTTTGGATATCCCCAGATTAATGGTGTCGGCGCCGCACCGCAGCTCCGGCAAGACGACGCTTAGTATCGGCCTGTGCGCGGCCTTCGCCGCCCGTGGCGTCAAGGTGCAGGCGTTTAAGAAAGGGCCCGATTTTATCGATCCGATGTGGCTGTCGGCCGCCACCGGGCGCGACTGCCGGAATCTCGATCTGTTCATGATGGGCGAGGACAGGGTCCTGGAGTCGTTCGCCGCAAACGGCGCCGGCGCCGGCCTCGCCATCATGGAAGGCAACATGGGGCTGTACGACAGCATCGAGGTGGACGGCCGCGGCAGCACCGCTGACATGGCCCGGACGCTGGCAGCCCCCGTGGTCCTCGTCATCGATACCCGCAACATGACACGGTCCGTGGCGCCACTTATCCAGGGGTTTACCGGATTTGAGCCAGATATCAACATCGCCGGTGTCATCCTCAACAAGGTCTCCGGCCCCCGGCATGAAGACAAGCTGCGACAAGTGATCGAGCGTTACACCGACGCAGAGGTGATCGGCGCCATCCGCCGTCACCCGGAGATGGGCATCATCATGCGCCATCTCGGGTTGCAACCGGCCCATGAATCCCTGGCGCCTGAAGATGTCGTCGCCAAAATTGGTGATGTCGTCGCTGCGAGCGTCGACCTTAAGCAGATCCGCCGCATCGCAGAGTCGGCGCCGCGCCTTACGGCCGCCCCGCCGGCTGCCGCCAAGCCGGCCGCAAACGGGCGCCAGCCTTCGGTCCGTCTCGGTATCGCCCGGGACAGCGCCTTTACCTTTTACTATCCCGAGAACCTGGAGGCGCTGGCGGCGGCCGGCGCCGAACTGGTTTCCTTCAGCCCCACGAGCGATCCGGAGCTGCCGCCAGGCTTAAACGGCCTGTACATCGGTGGCGGTTTTCCCGAAGTGTTCATGGAGGAGCTGGAAGCCAACGGCTCCCTGCGGGAACAGATCCGCTCGGCAGCGGCCGCCGGCATGCCGGTCTACGCCGAGTGCGGCGGCCTCATGTATCTGGCCAGGCAGATCACCTGGAAGGGAAAAACGCGGAGGATGGTCGGAGCGCTGCCTTGCGACATCCTCATGCATGAAAAGCCGCGCGGCCACGGCTACGTTGAGCTTCGGGCAACCGGAGCCGGCGGCTGGTTTGAGCCGGGCCTGAAGATCCGCGGTCATGAGTTTCACTATTCCGAGATTGCCAATGCCGGGGAGGTTGGATTCGCTTATGATATGCTTCGCGGCACCGGCCTGGACCGGCAGCACGACGGCATCATCTACGGCAACACGCTAGCCTCGTACACCCACCTGCACGCGCTTGGCTCCCCGGGATGGGCCCCGGGTTTCGTGGAATTTGTCAAAGGGAAGAAAGCTACCAGTTTATAGTTTCTAATCATGAGCCGGGACGGTTTGAGTCGGAACAACTTTTCTCCCGTATGTGACGAGGGACATTTTTCTTCCGCTGAAACGATTCAGGAAAAATATCTCCTCACCGTTTTTAAAAAAGCCGCCTAAAAAACTATTGACTATTAACTGGAAACTGGTTACAGGATGCCATCAATTAAAAAAGATGTGATGCAGGCGTTGCTGGACGCCGATTTTGCGCTGATCACGGAGCTGGCCAGACACCACAAGCGAGTGTTTAGCATCCTCATTTCCGTCACTTTTGACAAGGAGAGCCTGATGGCCTGGCGCGCCATCGAGGCGATGGGGGTGGCGGTCGGCGCGGTCGCCGACGAGAGTCCGGCAAAGGCGCGCGACATCGTCCGGCGGCTGTTGTGGTCGGTGACGGAGGAATCGGGCTCGATCGGCTGGAGCGCGCCGGAGATGCTGGCGGAGGTCGTGGTCAACCGCCCCGGGCAATTCCTTGACCTACCGCCGATCATCCTTTCCCTGAGCGACGAGCCCCCCTTTCTGCGGGGAGTGCTCTGGGCAATGGGCCGGCTCGCCGAAGCGGGGCTCGGCACGCCACAAAAAACCCGCCCCCTGGTTTTAGAGTGCCTTTCCCACCCCGATCCCGCGGTAAGAGGTCTCGCCGTCTGGGCCGCCGGTCAGATGAAGATTTCAGCCGCCGATCAGGTTGCCGCTTCTCTGCTCCGTGACCAGGCCTGTTTTTCGCTGTACCGGGGCGGCAAGCTCGTCAGCATCAGGATTGGCGATCTGGCTTCGTCTTTTTCCTTTGGTTTGCAGGTAAAATAGCTTTTCGCGGCTGCCTGCAAAACTTTTATCGCCGACTATTGACACGGGGTCTAAACGGGTGTAAATTCTCTTGTGTCTATACCAGGCGTGGTATAGGTCCCCCCGGCAAGAAATTAATTTAAGCCAGATCGGGCTTTTTGCTTATTGACACGCCTTTAGCCGTCATGATATTTTTCCAATACTTCACGGGGTATGGTGGGGATTTGAGGGGCAATTCTTTTTTTTGCATTCTGTACGACGGTTCGGCTTCCTACTGTGAAACGGACGAAAGGGAAGAAGAATGAGCGGACTCACACTGGTATTCGGTCTGTTTTTCTATGTATCGCTGGCCATCTTCCTCGGTGGTTTTCTGGGGAAAATCTGGCAGTATGCTTCCACTCCGGCGCCGCTAAAGATTCCCCAGACGCCGGCTCCTGTCACTGCCGGCGGTGTTGGTATCCGCTACCTGCAGGAAGTTTTCGTTTTCAAAAGCCTGTTTAAGGGCAACAAGCTGCTTTGGGTTGGGGGGTATCTCTTCCATCTGGGCCTCCTGTTTGTTCTCGTCGAACACCTCCGGTTTATCATCGTTCCCACCTCTTCGATTCTGAATTTCCTGGTGGCGTTTGATCTTTATTCAGGGTTTGTCCTCCTGGCCGCGCTCGTATTTCTGTTTATCCTCAGGGTGGCGGTCGACCGGCATGCGTACATCTCCCTGGTTAATGATTATCTGCTGTTGCTACTGCTGATGGGCATTGCCGGCACCGGGCTTTTGTCCAGATTCTGGTCCGGTGGGCACATCCGGGCACACATCCCTGCGATTAAGGCATTTGTCGGGGGGTTGGTAACCTTCCATAATATTGGTGCGGTCCCGACTAACAAGCTTTTCTTGATTCATTTCAGCCTGGTAATGCTGCTGCTTATCTATTTCCCGTTCAGCAAGCTAATGCATGCCGGAGGAATTTTCTTCAGCCCGTCCCGGAATCAGGTTGATAATCCCAGAGAAAGGAGATGGACGACGCCTTGGGTGAAAGTGCGGCCCACCGCCACCCTTCCCAGGCTGGAGAGGGAGGCTGCCGCGGCCCCGGTGCAGGTGGCGCAAGCGGCTCCGGAATCAACCGCGGAGGCCTAGACTGGGATCCATTAAGGTTGTAAGCCGAGACTTGCAATAATTGAGGCTCGGAAGGAAACTCGTGAGGTTAAGATCGTAAACAGTGAGACCTCGGACATAAATCACAAGGAGGAAAAAATGAGTTTCGAATTCGAAGGCAAGACCTATGAGACAGATGACGACGGTTACCTGATCAATCTGGACGAATGGAACAGGGGGGTCGCCGGTCATATCGCCGAGATGGAGGGCGTCGAGATGACAGAGGCCCACTGGGAGGTAGTTGACTTTCTGCGCAACTACTATACGGAGTACAGCATCGCTCCGGCCATCAAGATTCTCATCAAGGAGATGAAGAAGATGTTCGGTCCGGACAAGGGCAATAGCGCTTATCTCTACAATCTGTACCCCGCCGGCCCGGCGCTGCAGGCTTGCAAGATCGCGGGTCTGCCGAAGCCAACCGGTTGTGTCTAAGGTCTAACAGCTTTTGGTTCTTGCCGCCGCCGGCCGGTCGCTACCGCCGGCGGCGGGTAACCCGCTACCGTTTTGAAGGTTGCGAAAGGATAAAGTCTTATGGCAGATAAGCCTGCTGAGAAAACGCTGATTGACATAGTTACTGAATCCGATCATGTGAAGGATCTCAAGGGACCGGAGCTGACCGGGGAGATCAATGTTCCCCGGGTCGAGGAAGGCTATGCGGTAACGGGAAACTATGCTCACGTTCGTCCCTACCCGGCCAAACCGGACATCATGGACTCACTCGGGTTCCCGGAAACAATAGTTGATAATTGGGAAGAAGCGGCTATCAAACGGCTGGGTGAGCTGCTGGAAAAGTACAAGTCGCTTCAGGTTTATCTTGATATATGCGTCAGATGTGGCTCCTGCACCGACAAGTGCCAGTTTTACCTGGGCACGGGCGATCCTAACAATATGCCGGTGGCCCGGGCTGAGCTGCTGCGAAAGATTTACAAGAAATATTTTACTACCGAAGGCAAGCTTTTCGGCAGGTTTGCTGGCGCCCGGAAGCTTGACCTGAAGGTGCTTAGCGAGTGGTACGCCTATTTTCACCAGTGCTCGCAGTGCCGGCGCTGTTCGGTTTTCTGCCCATACGGGATTGACACGGCCGAGATCTCCATGGCGGCCCGGGAGATTATGGACGCCATCGGCCTGGGGCAAAAGTATACGAACATGACCATCGGCAAACTGCTGGAGGTCGGCAACAACCTGGGAATGAACGAGAAGGCGCTGGGAGCGACCCTGGAATCAATGGAGGAAGACATTGAAGAGGAGGACGGCTTTCCGGTCAAGCTGCCACTCGATGTCGAGGGCGCCGACGTTCTTCTCGTCACCCCGTCAGCCGATTTTTTCGCCAGCCCGCACGTGGAGTCGTTGATCGGCTACGCGAAGGTTTTCCATCAGGCCGGCATCAGCTGGACGATGAGCTCGCTGGCTTCCGAGGCCGGCAATTTCGGCATGTTTATCGGCAATTATACGTTGATGCAGAAAGCGGCGACGCGGATCCGCAACGCCATTGAGCAGATCAAGCCCAAGCGCCTCGTCGTCGGCGAATGCGGTCATGCCTGGCGGATCGCGTACTCATTCTGGAACACCCTGATTGGTCCCTTTGATTCGCTTGACCCAAATTATCCGGCGCCGCAGCATATCTGCGAATTAACGCTTGACTTGGTCAAGCGCGGCGCCATCAAGCTGAATAAAGAGGCCAACGACGAGTTCACGGTCACTTTCCACGACTCGTGCAACGTTGCCCGCGGCACGCGGATGGGAACCAGGCCGGGGGGCCAGTTCACAATCCCCCGCGAGCTGATCAAGGCATCCTGCAACAAATATGTGGAAATGGATCCCGCGACAACGATGGAAAAGACATTCTGTTGCGGCAGCGGCGGCGGGTTGCTCACGGATGAGATCATGGAAGTCAGGGTGGCGGGCGCCATGCCGAGGATGCAGGCGCTGCATGCTGTCATGGAAAGCGATGGCGTCAACTTTATGGCTCTGATCTGCGCCATCTGCAAAGCATCGTTCACCAAGATCATGCCTAAATATGGAGTTCCCATGGAAGTGGCCGGGGGCGTGCATCAGCTCGTCGGCAGAGCAATTGAACTGGGGGCGAAAGAATGAGAACGAAAGCAATTATCGGATTTATAATTTTCTTCATTGTTCTGATGTCGCCTTTCATTGTCAACGCGACCGGCCAAGACATGTTCCATGGGGCCAACCAGCCGGCGCTGTCTGCCGTTCATGTTCAGTATGGCGCGATCATGCCGCCGCTGGAGCTAATGCAGACACACATGTTTAATATCAGCACTATCAATAAGCAGTACGGGGGCACGCAGAATTGTCTGAAATGTCACAGCAAGGCAAATTTCTGCGACCAGTGCCATGGCTATGTGGGCATCAGGCCGTCGATCGGCAGTAGCTAGCGCCACGCCGGCTTGACGTTCGCAAAGTCTGTTTGGCTGCCCTCCGGTTAAGACATCCTGTCAATGTGCCGCTTAAATGTTGCTCGAGCGCAACATTAAAATACAAAGGAGGATTTTTAAATGGCGGAAGAATTAAAAACTCCACTCTTGGATGAGCTGGAAAAGGGTCCCTGGCCCAGTTTCATCACAGACATCAAGAGCATGGCCGACAAGGAGATGCCGCGCGATCTCCTCAGGCAGCTGGAGAAATCCTATGAGGACAAGCGTGGTTACTGGAAGCACGGCGGCCTCGTCGGTGTCATGGGTTATGGCGGCGGCGTCATCGGCCGTTACTCCGCTCTGCCGGAAGAGTTCCCGGGCGTTTCCCACTTTCACACCGTGCGCGTTAACCAGACCTCAGGCTGGTTCTACACCTCAGATGCCCTGCGCGAGATCATCGACATCTGGGATCAGCACGGCTCCGGGCTCTATAACATGCACGGCTCGACCGGTGATATGGTTCTTCTGGGAACCCGCACCGAGGAGCTGGAGCCCACGTTTCAGGCGCTGACGGAAAAGGGCTGGGACCTGGGCGGTTCCGGTTCCGACCTGCGGACCCCGAGCTGCTGCGTCGGCCCGGCGCGCTGCGAGAATGCCTGCTACGACACGCTGAACATGGCGTACGAGATCACCCATAACTATCAGGATGAACTGCACCGCCCCATGTTCAATTACAAGTTCAAGATCAAGATGGCCGGCTGCCCCAACGACTGCGTGGCCGCCATCGCCCGTTCCGACATGGCGATCATCGGCATCTGGAAGGATGACATCAAGGTCAACCAGGGAGAGTTCGCCAAATACCTAGACGACGGCTACAACGTTCAGGAGTTCGTGGTCGAGAAGTGCCCCACCAGCTGCATCACGGTAGAGGGCAAGGAGATCAAGATCGACAACAGCAACTGCGTCAAGTGCATGCACTGCATCAACCGGATGCCGAAGGCGCTGTCTGTTGGCGATGACAAGGGCTTCGCCATTAACATCGGCGCCAAGGCGCCTATCGTCGAAGGTGCCCTCATCGCCCAGAGCATCATCCCGTTCATGTCGATCGAGGACGGCGACTATGATGAACTTTATGATCTCATCGAGCGCATCTGGGAGTTCTGGGATGAGCATGGTATGGCCCGCGAGCGGATCGGCGAGTTCATCGAGCGCGTCGGCCTGGCCACCTTCCTCGAAGGCGTCGGCCTGGAGCCGCTGCCGACCATGGTCAAGCATCCGAGAGAAAATCCCTACATCTTCTACGAGGAGTACTTCGAAGAAGAGGGCGAAGGGAAAAGCGAGGAATAATTAATTTGTCACTCTGGGATGCGGAGCGCCGATTTCAGGAACTTCGCTTCACTCAGGATGACAGACTCGATCCGATAAGGAGGTCGGAACCAAATGGCAACTGAAGCAAAAAGAGTAACGGATATAGGGCCGCCGCATTACGAGAAGTTCCTGCACCCGTTGGTAAAGGAAAATTATGGCAAGTGGCAGTACCATGAATCGCTGGGCCCGGGCCTACTGGCCCATATCGGCCCCGCCGGCACCATCTACAGCGTCAGGATGTCCTCTTCGAGGCTTGTCTCTTCGAACTTCCTGCGCATGGTCTGCGACCTAGCGGACAAGTATGCGAACGGCTACTTCCGCTTTACCAGCCGCAACAATGTCGAATTCCTGCTGGCGAAAAAGGACAACATCGAACCGCTCAAGAAAGAGATCGAGGACAACGGTTTTCTGGTAGGCGGCACCGATAACGCCATTTCCAACGTGGTCCATACCCAGGGCTGGGTGCACTGCCACTCGGCAGCGACCGACGCTTCCGGGCTGGTCAAAGTGGTCATGGACGAGCTCTCGGAGTACTTTACCTCCCAGAAGCTACCCCATAAACTGCGTGTGGCCGTGGCCTGCTGCCTGAACATGTGCGGCGCGGTGCACGCGTCTGACATCGCCATTCTGGGCTTGCACCGGACCCCGCCGCGCATTGACAACAATACGCTGCCGAACCTGTGCGAAATCCCGACGACGGTGGCTTCCTGTCCGAACAACGCCATCCGGCTGACTTCGATCGAAGGCAAGACCACGGTCAAGGTCGACGAGGAAAAATGCATGTACTGCGGTAACTGCTTCACGGTCTGCCCGGCCATGCCGCTGGCGGATCCGCTGA
>JACWAM010000048.1 GCA_014874265.1 Thermoleophilia bacterium
GCCTCTTTCTCGCCGCCGGTGAGGCAGACGGCCACGCACGTATTGCAGCCGACGACGAGCACGTGGTCGTGCTGGTCGGTCATACGCCTGATCTCGTCAAAATTTTTGCGTTCGGCTGTGATCATTTCATTTCGGCTTGCATTTCAGTTCCGGCTCAACGCGAAGCTCGATCGCTTCCGGTTCAAGACCGGCTTCTTCGATTAGTTTCTGTGCTTCGGCCACCGCCGCGCGCGTCTGCCGGTGGCCGTGGATAAAGTGGCCGTTGTCATCCTCGCTGCAGACGGCGACGTAGACCTTCTCCGCTCCTCGCTCAAACGCGTTTAAAATCAGCCGGGGGCTCAAGCGGGCCGTACAGGGAAGCTGGACCAGGCCGGCGGCTGGCTCCACTCGTGACTGCGAGTACCAGCAGCCAAACTCGACCGTACCGGTTTCCGGTGTTAGCGCCACCTTAATTGCCGATTCGATATCGTCTTCCGAAATAACCTTCAGGTCAATCGCCTTGGCCGGACACTGCGTGAAACAAATGCCGCAGGCCTGGCAGTGCTCCGGCGAGATGCCGCCGAGGCCATCCTTGTCCTCCCACGGCGCGCCGTAAGGACAGACGCGCACGCAGGTGAGACAGGAGATGCATTTCAGTTGCGAGTAGCGGGCGCCGCTGGCGCAAAGGAGGCACCGGGACGCTTCGCAGCGCGCGTCCACCTCCGCCAGCCCCAGCTCAACCTCGTCGAAATCCCCGGTCCGCTCACCGGCGGGCCGCGCCGGCATCCGCCGCCGCGGCGCCTTCTTCACCAGATCGCCAACAGTTGCCGGCAGCTCGCCTATCGCCACCGGCTCCAGCGGAAAGTCAATATCAACCCCCAGGTAGCGCGCGACCGCGATTGCCGCCCGCTTGCCGCTGGCCAGCGCGTTTACCGCGGCGCCCGGTCCGGTGACGACCTCACCGCTGGCAAAGACGCCGCGGCGGGTAGTTGTCATTTGCTTCCAGTCAAAAATGAGAATCCCGCGCTCATTGACTCGCGGTCCCGCCTCTGGCAGGAAAGAAAGGTTGGACATCTGGCCGATGGCGATGATGACGGTGTCGCCCGGAATGAGAGAAAGCTCGGTCTCACAAAATTTCGGCGCGAATCGGCCCTGCTCGTCAAAGACCGCTTCGCACTTCTTTACCTCAAGCCCCTCGACCCGGTCCTCACCGGTGATGGCGTTGGGCCCCTGGCTGCAAATGATCTTGATGCCTTCTTGGACGGCGTCCTCAATCTCCCATGTGTGGGCCGGCATCTCATAATCGGCCTCCAGGCAGACCATGGTCACGTTGCCGCCGGACAGGCGGCGGGCGGAGCGGGCCACGTCAATAGCGACGTTGCCGCCACCGATGACGATAATCTCTTTGCCAAGCTCCGGGACTTCACGGCCTCCGTTTGCCGCTTCCAGGAACGGCACCGCCAGGAGCACCTGCGGCAGATCGGCTCCGGTGATGGGCAGCGAGCGGCTCATGGAGAGGCCTACCGCAATTAGCACGGCGTCATATTCACCGGCCAGATCGTCAAACGAAATATCTTCGCCCACCTTGACCCCGGTTCTGATCTCGACCCCCATGCCACGGATGTAATCGATGTCCTCGTCAAGAATGTTTTTCGGTAGCCGGTAACTTAAGATACCGGTGCGAAGGAAGCCACCCGCTTCCGGCTGGCTGTCAAAGATCACCGGCTGGACTCCCAGCAGCGCCAGGTCGTGCGCCGCCCCTAGCCCGGAAGGCCCCGAGCCGATGATGGCAACCTTCTTCCCGGTCGTAAAGTCAGTTTCCGGCGGCTCATACCCGAGCCCCGCCGCCTTGGCGCCGTCAGATGCCACCCGCTTTAAATTGCAGATCGCGATCGGCTCATCCACCTGCCCGCGGCGGCAGGCGTCCTCGCAGGGATGGGCGCAGATGCGGCCGATCACCTGTGGCAGCGGATTCGTCTCGCGGACCACGGCCAGCGCCCGGTCATAATAGCCTTCGGCAACCAGCTGGATGTACCGCTGGGCGTCGGTATGAATCGGGCAGGCGGCTTCGCAGGGCGGACGCTTAAGCTCATCACCCGAAACAGGGCGGGAAAAAGAACGCGTGATTGTCTGATCGTTACTCATAGCAAGAATCATTTGAAGGACTTCTGGCGGCCTTTCGCAAATCAGCGGGGCGTTTCTCGCGAGGCGTCATAGTCCGAGCCGGAGAATGCCCCGCCGCCCAGAAAGAAAAGCCGTCGTGGCCACATAACGCAAATGAAAAAAATTAGCCATCAGCCTGGTGAACGGCAGGCCGGCAATGCCAAAGAGTGAGACTTTACTTACGCCGCGCTCCACTGTTTCAGGAACTTGGGAATGTCAGCGGCCTCTCGCACCCCCACCTGCACCTGCCAACCGTCCCCCAGCTCTTCCTCCAGCTCGCCCGAGATCTGGGCCACATAGCCGGGAATGACGACTTTCCGATGCGGCGCCTTTTCCTCAATGCCGCTCTTCTTCAGGAAGGGAGCGATGGCGTCGGCGACAAACTTGCCGGCGGCCCAGGCCGTCAGCACCGACTGCCCTTCGACATCCATGATCGCCAGCCAAACGGGCACCTTGCTCGCTTCCACTTCCGAGGAAACGGTGAAGTACGTTAACGAAAAATTGGTAGTGACCAGGATCGGCGCCTCCGGCCCCGGCTCGTTGATTGGATAGATGCCCTGATCCATCTGCATCGGCTTCTGTGGATCGGTATAAATGTTCTGGCTCAGGTAGAGCAGCGGCAGCGTCCGGGCGGGCTCCAGATCCGAGAGAATGACAAAGCCGGTATATTTAGCGATGAAAACCGAGGCATAAACGGCTTCCAGCATCTGGTCGTCCGTCATGTTGCAGGGGAAGCCAATCGTCGGAAAGCCAAGCGCCCGGAAAGTCTTCTTGATGGCGGCGCGCCGGATCAGCGTCTGGTCCATCAGCACGTCGCCAAGGCTGCTGGAAGACGGGTCGAGGACGACATCCTTGAAATCGCCGTCCAACGCTTTTTGCCCAAGCTCGGCCAGCTTGTCAAGGCTCTCCGCTTTGATGGCAAAAGGCACGTCCAGCTCTTTCGCCACCGCAGCCACGTCATCGAAGTTCGACTCGGTAGCGGCGTACAGAAGCGGCTTTTTGTCTTTCAACGGTGCGGCCGCTTCC
>JACWAM010000049.1 GCA_014874265.1 Thermoleophilia bacterium
ATCTGGAGATGTTTTACAACGCGAAAAGACTTCATTCATACCTGGGCTATGTCAGCACCAGACAGTTTGAGGAAATGTGGTATCTTGGAAAAGCGGCTTAGCTGAGTGTCCATTTTTACCGGGCCATGTCATAATGCGATTTCGGGATTAATGCCTTTGCTGCAAAGCTGCGAGTCGACACGAAGAATAGTCTTTGTCCTAAAGTACACCCGCGATAGTCAGTTTCTCCCCTATACGCAATTATTGATACATGCATAACTAATGTCCTATTAATATCCGGACAGAAGCCTTCCTACCTATTTGGAGGTGGCCCATGAGGCCATTTGGCAGTCCGGAGCAACTTGAGCGCCGCCGCTTCAGGGCAGGTTAAGGGCACAATCAACTTGTGGCATCCTATCAGAATTAGCGCGATGGGAGGTTGACAAATAGTGATTTTAATCTATGGTCAGCTGGCCGCAGCTTCTCCGGCGAGATTTTGAAGTCCCGGATCGGTTCACGTCTGCTTAAAAATTGTTGTCTGGGGGCGGCTCTGGCCGCCCTGACATTAACCTCGTGCGGTAGCCAGGCGCCGCCGCCAACGGGCTCGACGAGAGCCGGAGCAGGCACGCACAGCGTCCCCGTCGCCGGCCATTCCCTGACGCTCCCCGCCGGCTTCACCATCAGCCGCTGGGTAAGCGGCCGCGGAGGCCTCAGGATGATGGCGGTCACGGATGACGGCTATCTGCTGGTAACAGAGATGGACCGGGGCAACGTGCTGGCCTACCGGCTGGATAAAGAAAAACCGCAGCCGGTGACCGTCCTCAGCGGGCTGTCGACGCCTTCTGGCATCGCCGCCTCCGGCGGCTACCTGTATGTGGCCGAGGAAACACGGGTATCACGCTACCTCTATCAGGGCAATGGCCGGGTGGCAAGCCGGCAGGTTATCATCCCGGACCTGCCCGCGGACGGAGAGCACGTCACCCGCACCATCGGCATTGGCCCCGACAGCCGCCTGTACGTCACGGTTGGCAGCAGCTGCAACGTCTGCGTGGAGCAGGATCCCCGGCGGGCGGCCATGTCGCGCTACAGCCTTGACGGCAGCGGGGGCCAAGTCATGGCCACCGGCCTCCGCAATACCGTCGGTTTTACTTGGAAGCCGGGGAGCGGCGAGATCTGGGGCGCGGACAATGGCCGCGACCTTCTGGGCGACAATACGCCGCCGGATGAGATCAACATCATCCAGCCGGGCCGGAACTACGGCTGGCCATACTGCTACGGCGACCGTGTCCCCGACCGGACTTTTGGCGGCACCGCCGCACTTTGCCGGCCGACCGCGCCTCCGGTCACCGAGCTTCCGGCGCACTCGGCGCCGCTGGGGCTAAGGTTCCTGTCAGATCCTTCTTGGCCGGCGGCATGGCAGGGCGGCCTCTTCATCGCTTTTCACGGCTCCTGGGACCGCAGCGTGCCAACGGGCTATAAGGTTGTGCGCGCCGGTCCCGGCCCCGGAGTTACCGATTTCATCACCGGCTGGCTGGACAAGGCGACCGGCACGGCATGGGGCCGTCCTGTTGATATAATATTTGCGGAAGGCAAGATGTATGTCTCAGACGATGCCGGCGGTTCCATCTACCGGGTGGAAAGGGGCTGACTCCGGGAGCAACTGAAAAATATCAGGAGCAGAAATGAGCAACGAGGAAAAGCCGCAGCCGGGCGGAGAGAATACTTCCAAGCAGGAAGTGACCGAAGAGGACATCGGATCGCTGTCCGAGGAGGAGCTCCGCCGCAAGATCGAGGAGCACGTTCGCCAGCAGAAGGTCAGCGACGTCCTGGTCCAGTTCATGGCCAGCCTAAGCAACCTGGCGTATATGAAAATGGGGATCACGGAAGATACGCGGGATATCAAGGACACAGAGCAGGCGCGCCTGGCGATCGACAGCTTCAAGGCGCTGCTGGATGCTGCCGGCCCGCGCCTTGAAGATCAGGACCGAAACGCCCTCGCGGGCGCACTTGCCAGCATGCAAATGACATTTGTCAAAGCAGCGGCGGGGGAAGAGGCTGGCAAGGAGTCCGGGGCCGGTGAGCCTGACCCGGGGAGAGAAGGCGCGTGAACGGCCGGATCGACAGGGAGCTGCCGCCGATCACTCCGGAGGCCTGTCCTTATTTATTTAAAGACACCGCCAAGCACAGGACGGCGAGGGACATCTGGCTTTGCACCAAGGACGACCGCTTTGCGGAAGTCTCCCGCCAGAAGGGCAGGAAATGCCTGGACGGAAAGTGGTGCGATCGCTAAATCGGGACGAAGTTCAAAAGTTCAAAGTTTCCGGTGCAGAGTTTCAACTAAACTTGTGACCTGGAACTCGGAACCAAATATATCTTTCAACCCTTCGTTCAACCTCGACATGGACGGGAGTTAACGTGAAAAACAGCATCTTGATTCCGGTAGACGGATCTGAGGCCTCACTTGACGCCGCCCGGCTCGCCATCAGTCTCGCGATCGGACTCGGCCTGGGGCTGGTCGCGCTCAGGGTCATCGATGTCGACCGCTACGCTTCCGAATTTGAGGCCGTGCGCGAGACAGTCACAAAAGAACTGGAAGCGCACGCGAAAAAGATTCTTGAAGAGGCGAGCCGCCTGGCGGCGGAGGGTGGTGCCAGCATCGAGACCCTCATGCGTCACGGCGACTCTTCCCGCGAGATTATCCGATTTGCCCAGGAAAATCAGAAGATCGTGCTGATCGTCATGGGCGCCGCGGGCCGGCGCCGCCTGGCCCGTCAGATGATCGGCAGCACCGCCGAAAGAGTTGTCCGGCAGGTCGGCAGGGACCTGCCTTGCCCGGTAACCATAGTTCCCAGCGTTGCCGCTCAGCCGGAAGCGCGGATCAAGATCCGCTTTTCTCCGCCTTCAGCATCTCGATGAACCTCCTAACGATCTTTGGATCCCACTGCTTGCCCGCCTCCCGGCTGAGCATCTCGAGGGCTTGCGCCGTTGACATCGGCGGACGGTAGGGCCGTGGCGAGGTCATGGCGTCGTAGGCGTCTACGATGGAGATTACCCGCGCCTCAACCGGGATATCATCACCCGACAGATGGTCCGGATAGCCGTCGCCGTCAAAACGCTCCTGGTGATGGCGAATTACAGTCAGGAGCAATTCGGCCGACCGGAGCGGCTGGCAGATCTTCTCGCCGATCGCCGGATGCTTCTGGACCGCGATCCGTTCTTTGGTTGTTAGCGGCCCGGGCTTCTGCAGGATTGTCTCACTGATGCCAATCTTGCCGATATCGTGGAGGATGCCGGCGTTGCGGACGACATCCTGCTGCTCTTCGGTGAGGCCGAGTATCCTGGCAAGATTGGCTCCCCACTCCGAGACCCGCTCGGAATGTCCCCGCGTGTAAGGATCATTGGCCTCGATTGCCAGGGCCAGCGAATAAATAACGTTGCGGGCGCTTTCCAGATCTTCATTCAGGTGCTTGGTCCTCAGCAAAGCTTTCACCCTGATCAAAAGTTCCATCTTGTCAATCGGCTTGGAAAGAAACTCATCCGCGCCGGCTTCAAATCCCTTTACCTTGTCTTCGATGTCCTGGAGCGCCGTCAGCATCATCACGGGCACGCGCCTGGACTCATCTCTTTGCTTGATCTCGGTGCAGACCTGATAACCATTCAAGCTGGGCATCATCACGTCGAGCAAGATCAGATCCGGCGGTTCGGACCCGTTCTGCTCGCCGATCATCGCCAGCGCTTCCGCGCCGCTGTACGCACAGGACACGTCGTATCCCGCCGCCGCGAGATATGCTTCCAGCAGTTGCACGTTCGGCACGCTGTCGTCGACAATTAAAATTTTGTCTTTGTGATTGACGTTCATTGATCTACAGCTGATTCGAGGTAACCGGCAATGACGCTGATGAAACGGCGCGTGTCGATCGGTTTGGCGATGTAGCCGCTGCAGCCGGCGGCGCGCGCGCGCTCCTCGTCGCCGCGCATCGCGTGAGCTGTCAAAGCAACCACGATGATGTCTTTCAAGGCTTCATCTTCTTTCAACCGCCTCGTCACTTCCAGCCCATCCATCTCCGGTAACTGCAGATCCATCAGGATCAGGTCCGGCCGGCCCCGCCGCGCCGCCGCGAGGGCTTCTTCTCCCCCGCGCGCCTGAATCACCTCATAACCGCCCCATTCCAGGATATCGCTGACCAGCTCCAGATTCATTTGATTGTCTTCCACTATCAAGATCCGGTCTTTCATAAGTCTTCACTCTGGTCAATGGAATTTATTTTACCCTCTTTGGGACGGTTAAGCCGGCTCCGGTAGAGCGAATGGCTCTCCAGGCGGCACAGCAGCTCGCGTTTCTCCACCGGTTTGACAAAGTAATCGAAAGCGCCCATTTCCCTTCCCCGCCTGCTGCGCTCCAGGATCGAAATGATAATAACTGGAATATCGCATGTTTCCGGGTCTTCCTTAAGCTCTTGCAGCACTTGCCAGCCATCAAGCTTCGGCAGCAGGATATCGAGCGTGATCGCAAACGGTTGCAGCTCACGCGCCAACTTCAGCGCCTGCTCGCCGTCAAACGCGCGCGCGACCCTGTAATTTACTTCCGCCAGCCAGAGTCCGATCAGCTCGCTTGTTTGAGGATCATCTTCAACCACGAGCACCAGAGGCTGTCCCGGAACTTTTTCCGGCTGAATGTTGGCTTCCAGTAATTCCGGGCTGGAGAGCCAGTTCGAGGCGCGGCGCCGGTCCGGCGTCACCGGCAGCGTGAACGTGAACCTGCTGCCTTCGCCCAGCTCGCTCTCGACCCTGATGGAACCGCCATGAAGCTCAACCAGCCGCTTCGCCAGCGCCAGCCCCACCCCGGTACCCTCAAAGCGGCGCGCTTTGGTGCTCTCCACCTGTTCGAACTCGCCGAATATTTTTTGCTGGTCTTCGGCGCTGATGCCAATGCCATTGTCCGAGACAGAAATCTCGACCATGCCGTCCCGCACCTGCGCGCTCAACCCCACCCGGCCGCCTTCTGGCGTGAACTTGATGGCATTGCTTACCAGATTATACAAGACACGCTTGATTTTAGCCGCATCCGCCTGTATCAGCGGAATCAAATCTGTCCGCTCTGTCTCCAGCCGGATTCGCCTCTGGGCGGCAAAGGGATGGCCGAGCTTGCGCACATCTTCCATCAATTGGGGAATGGAAACATCCTCCCGGTTCAACTCAGGGCTGTCAGATCCGACAGCGGAAAGGTCAAGAATATCATTGACCAGCTGTAATAGATGTCGACCACTATTTTCGATATTGGTCAGGAATTTCTGCTGGCGCTCGGTGAGGACTCCTCTGTCCTGGTCCATCAACACCTCTGAAAAACCGATAATGGCATTGAGGGGCGTCCGCAGTTCATGGCTCATAACGGACAGAAACTCGGATTTCAGCCGGTTGGCTTCCAGCAGATTCAGGTTTGCCTGCCTCAGGCTGGATTGTGATTCCTGGAGGTTGTCAGCCATCTTGTTAAAACTCTGGGCCAGAACGCCAACCTCATCTTTTGCATTAACGTCAACCCTTTTGCTTAGATCGCCGCCAGAAATGTTGCGGATGGTGGAAATGACCTTGTGCAGAGGGCGGATCACCGCTGCATGCAGGGACAAGCCAATGATTAACAGCAAAATTCCCAGGCCGGGAATGAAAAAGCCGAGCATACGAATGATGTCGCTTCTGACGGCGGACTGGACATCCGCCATCGGCGTCGAAACCAGGACAACCCCGCGGAGGGGATTGCCGGATCCGTGACAGCGCTGGCAGGCCGGTTGGTTTACGAGCGGCGTCAAGTCAACCAGATACTCCTTGCCTCCTCGCTGCTGATAGTACTGGGCGCCATCCCTCGTCTTAAGCGCATGTAAAACCTGCGGGCCTGCGAGATCGCTCTTCACCCCGGGGTTGGCAAACGCCTCCGTGCCCTGAACCGAAAATATCTGAATCCGGTCAACCGCCGAGCCCCGCCGGAGATTCTCGAGGTCCTGGATGACGTTCGGCCCCCCGCCGGCCAGCATTGTGTTCTGGATGGCGCTGACAACCTGCTGGCTGAGCCCGGCAGTGTGCTGTTGTTTCAGCATGGTCAGGTCATGGTCATGTGCTTCGACGTCAAACACGGCAAATATGCCGAAGCCCACAGCTATCACAAACAGCACCATGCTAAGTATTTTGACCTCAAGTCTGTTCCTGAATAAACTCATTAGCCGATGTCCGATCATAATTGCGCCTCATTGCCATCGGTCTCAGGAATAGTAAACGTGAACCGGCTGCCCAGGCCCGGCTTGCTGTGCACCTCAATGCTGCCGCCATGCATCTCCACCAGCTTCTTGGTCAGCGCCAGCCCCAGCCCGGTGCCTTCATACTTGCGCGAGTAACTCCCCTCCACTTGGAGAAATTCCGAAAAGATGCGCTGCTGGTCTTCGCGATTGATACCGATGCCGGTATCGGTGACCGAGATGGCGGCGGCTCCATCCCGGCGGGAGACGCCGAGCAGGACCTTGCCTCCCGAAGGGGTAAACTTGATAGCATTACTGAGCAGGTTGTAAAGGATCTGCTTGAAACGGGCGGGATCGGCCGAAACATACTTGACATCATCGAAGAAGTCAACATCGATGGCGATCCCTTTTTTAGCCGCCAGTGGTTCGAGGATGCTTTGGACGCCGGACATGGCCTCGGGCAGGGACAGGGGCTCAGGATGGAGTTCTATCGTTCCCGATTCAACCTTGGCCAGGTCAAGGATGTCGTTGATCAGCTTCAGCAGATGCTTGCTCGAGATAACGATATTGCCCACATATTTCATCTGCTTTGAGTTAAGGCCGCCATAAGTCTCATCTTCCAGCAACTCGGAAAAACCGATAATCGAGTTCAGCGGCGTCCGCAGCTCATGGCTCATCATTGCCAGAAACTCCGATTTAAGCCGGTTGGCTGTTTCCAGTTGCGTGTTGATAAGCTTGAGTTCCTGCTCGCGGGACTGCAGGTCGATGTTGACTTTCTCCAGTTCGGATACCTGGCTCTTCAGCTGCTCGCTCTGAATTGAAAGAGATTCGGTCATTGCGTCAACAGAACGCCCCAGGTCGCCAAACTCATCCCTGGATTTGAGATTGACCTTCTGGCTGAAATCTCCCCGGGCCACCGCCCGGGCGATCCGCGCCAGCCTGCCAACCGGCTTGATCAAATAATAATGGAGGCTGAAGTACAGCAACGTCAGCAGGCTGATGACGCCGAGACCGCCAATAATGAGGAACTTCACCAGTTGTGAACGCACCAGGCTGTCCCGCGACTCCAAATGCAGGTAAATGCCGATGGACGCCGCCGGTTTGCCGTCGATGTCAAGGGGAGCAATCGCTTCGATGATCCGGCGGCCCCCCTGGACGCTTTCCGCCAGCTTCACCTGATTATTTTTCAAAGGAGCGCTGTCCTCCGGCGCCGCTCCCTCGCCGATCTGGCTGCGGTCGGTGCTGGCAATCCTGGTTATCCGGCCGCCCTGAGGGGCATATACGGATATCTTGTAAATATCCGAATTCATCTGGCGCAACAGTTCGATCTCCGGCTGAAGGTGTTCGTAGCTGATCTTGCCGGGGGAATTGATAATGTCGGCGCTAAAAAACTGCGCCACCAGGGTGGCGCGATGCTCGTAATCATTGTTGACAGTAGTGGTGAGGCTTGATATTGATATGTAAACCAGACCGCCGATGATAGGAACGCAGAGGCAGGCCAGCAAGAGCAGCAGCCGGCCACGCAGGCCGAGGCGACGGCGCCATAAAAATTTGCCACTGTTCTCGCCGGCGGCCGACGTCACTTGAGCCATTTGGTCTGACAATTCATCCTACTGTCTTCGGAATGAAATCCCGCTTGAGTAACGGGGAAAACCCTGATCTTCGGCTCAGTTCGAAACGTTTTTTCTGAAGCGGGAAGGCAGCATATTTTGGGACAATCGACGTTAAATGAAAGTATAGCACAGCATTTGCAGCCTACCCAGCATGTAATTCGTGGTTAGACCGCGAAATAAACCGATTTTGGATCTTGGGCTTGGGATTTTTGATTAACCAGATCAATGTTTTTTTCCTCAAACCAAAAATACACAAAGTCAAATATTTGATTCATCGTGGTATGATTAACAAACAAATAAAAATATCTCCGAGCGTTTGCTGCTAAGGCCTTTGCCCATCGGGCCCGGCTAAGGAGCATCCGCCGCAGAGCCCGGTTCGCCAACCAGGGTTAGGGCTCATAGGGGTTGTCGGGAAACTGGCAGGCCTCCCGTGCTTGGAAAGGAGATCTCAAGTGCCTGTCCCCGCTTTGCCGCGGCATCCGGGGCGTTCCGGCATCCTTATCTCCTTTGGCTGGGCCGGGGAGATTTTTTATTTGCCGGTGAGCGAACCGGACCGTCAGGGTATCAATCTGACTTAAACATCATTTTTGGCGGCCCGCCTCAGGAGTTTAAGTGGTCGAGAAATATTCCATCGCAATCCTCGCCGGCGGTTCCAGCCGCCGGATGGGAACCGAGAAGGCAGCGCTGGCGCTTGCCGGCAAGCCGCTGGCCGTCCGCGTCGCCGAGGCCCTGAAGCCGCTTTCGGACGATATCTTCCTGGCGGGCGGCGACGTCGCCCGGCTGGAGCAGCTGGGCCTGCCGATGCGCGCCGATCAATACGATATGCAATCGTCCCTCATGGGAGTTTATTCGGCGATTGCCGCGGCCGGACACAGCCTCTGTTTTGTAACCGCTTGCGATATGCCGTTCGCCAGCGCCAGTCTGGTCAGCCACTTGGCGGAGATGGCTCCCGGATGGGACGCTGTTGTACCGGTGGGCCGCAGGGGGCCGGAGCCTCTCTTCGCCTTTTATCGCCGCTCATGCCTGCCGGCAATGCGCAAAAGTATCGAGGGCAACGAGCTGTCAATGAGGGATGCGCTGAAGCGACTGCGGGTCCGCCGCGCCACGGCCGCTGAGCTGCCCCGCGGCCTTGACCTTTCCAGAGTATTTACCAATGTCAACACAAAGGACGACCTTGACCGGGCTGGCCTGATGATCATGTCCGGGACCGGCGCTCGCGGTAAACGGAGGGCAGAACCGCCGCTCGTCTGTTTCGTGGGAAAGAAAGACTCCGGCAAAACCACATTCCTGGAAAAGCTGGTCGCGCACCTTACCGCTAGCGGCAATCGGGTGGCGTTTATCAAACACGACGTCCACGGGATCAAGGTCGACCGTGAAGGCAGCGACACTTGGCGCCTCAGCCGCGCCGGGGCCAGCCCGGCGATTATTGCCGCTCCCGGTTTGATCGCCTCCTTTTCCAAAACGTTTGACACCGAAGCGGATGACAGCCTCAATGCAGTGGTCCGCAGCGCCGGGAACGGCGTGGACATCGTGATCGCCGAGGGGTTTAAAACCAGCCACGCGGACAGGATTGAAATTTCCCGTCAGCGGAGAAGCACGCAGCTTGCCTTGCCCCAAGAAGAGCTTGCCGCCGTGATTTCCGACCGCGCTGATGCGGCGCCGGGAGTGCCGTCTTTCGGGCTGAATGACATCGAAGGGGTTGCCACCTTTCTCAAGCAAAGGTACGGACTGTGAGCAAATTTCCGGACAGGCTAACCGCGCCGGGGAAACTGCGTCCAGGCGAAGCGGGCAGCCACAAGGTCAACTACCTGCGCTTATCGGTTACCGACCGCTGCGACTTTCACTGCCGCTATTGCATGCCGCCCGGCGGGCTCAGGCCTGCGGGAACTGATGAGATCCTGACCGGCGAAGAAATTCTCCGCTTTGCCGCTGCTGCCGCCAGGGCAGGCATAACCCGGGTGCGCATAACGGGAGGCGAGCCGCTGATGCGGCGCGGGCTTCAGTCGCTGGTCGCCGGGCTGGCGGAGATAAGCGGCATCTGCGACCTGGCGCTGACGACCAACGGCTCGATGCTGCGGCAGCAAGCACTTGTCCTGAAAAACGCCGGGCTCATGCGCGTTAATATCAGCATTGACAGCCTTGATCCGGACCGCTTTTCCCGCATCACCGGAGGAGCCAGCCTGCGGACGGTGCTGGCTGGGCTGGAAGCGGCGCTGGACGCCGGACTGAAGCCGGTGAAGGTGAACGCGGTCATGCTCTCTGGCATCGAATCTGACCTGGGCCGGTTTGTGGCGCTGATGCGCGAGCTCCCCGTGCATGTGCGCTTCATCGAGCTAATGCCCGTCAGGGAAAGCAGCGCGAACGACGGCTTCGTCTCCAGCGACCGGATATTTGAGATGCTTGCCGGTTACGGCAGCCTGAAGCCGGCTCCGCCGCCGGACGGCGCTGGCCCGGCCCGCTATTTTCGCCTGGCCGGAGCCGCCGGCACCATCGGCTTTATCAGCCCCGTGAGCAATCATTTTTGCGGCAGCTGCAACCGCCTGAGGCTCACTGCCGACGGCAGACTGCTCGGTTGCCTCTTTGCCGACCATGATGTCAGTATCAGACCGTATCTGAGCGACGGCGATGCGTTGACCCGGCTGATCACCGAGATCATTGCCGGCAAGCGGTATAACGGCATGGCGGGCCGCATCCGGACGCGAATGATGTCCCGTATCGGCGGTTAGCGGCAGAAGGTAAAATACTTAATGTTGATATAATTTTCGAAAAACGAGGCAGCGGAACGCATGCAAAAACCAGATCTTTCCCATATCGACGCCGAGGGCCGGGCGCGGATGGTTGACATCGGCGGGAAGCCGGCTTCCAGCCGCTCCGCCCGGGCGGCGGCGCGGATAACCATGTCGCCGGAGACACTGCGCCTCCTGGAAGAAAAAGCGCTTCCCAAGGGAGATGTCCTCTCGGTGGCGCGGGTGGCCGGCATCATGGCCGCCAAGGAAACGTCAAGCCTGATCCCGATGTGCCATCCGCTTTTGATCGAGCACATTTCCATCGGCTTTGCGGCAGACAGGGCGGATCCGGCCATCGACATCGAGGCCGCCGTTCGGCTTTCCGGCAAAACCGGAGTGGAGATGGAGGCGCTCACGGCGGCAACAGTGGCGGCGCTGACTATTTATGACATGTGCAAAGCTGTTGATAAAAAAATGGTTATTGGTAGCATTAGGCTACTGGAGAAGCATGGCGGCAAGTCAACGTGAAACCGGCGGCAAGAAATATCGAGGCATCGGACGGAGCTGCTCCGGACAGGGTCGCGCCGGTCAGATTGACTTCTCGCGGCCGGAAAACCGGGGCCGCCGGCGATTACCCGCGGATAGTCTCAGTCAATCTATCCGCCGCCAAAGGAGAGCGGAAACGTCCCGCCGCATCGGCGCAGCTTAAACGCGGACACGGCCTGATGGGCGACGGGCACGCCGGCGCCAGGCGCCGCCAGGTGAGCCTGCTGGCCTGGGAGAGCATCGAGAAGATGAGGCAGAAGGGACTGGATGTGGGCGCCGGAGATTTCGCTGAGAATGTGACCACCGCCGGCATCGACCTCGTCTCGCTTCCCGTTGGCGCGCGACTGTGGCTGGGACCAGCTGAAGTCGAAGTGACCCAGATCGGCAAGCGCTGCCATGACCGCTGCGAGATTTTCCGCCAGGCGGGCGACTGCGTCATGCCCCGGGAAGGAATATTTGCGGCGGTGCTTCAGGGAGGCAGGATCGCCCCCGGCGACCGGATTGACGTTGACCGGGGTGCCAATGGCCTCGGATTTGTCGGCTCAGACCAGGAGAACGCCCGGTGAACGTCCCGGCCGCGGTGATTACGGTCAGTGACCGGAGCTACTGGAAAGAGCGCGATGATGAGAGCGGCGACACCCTCGAGCGCCTGCTGGTGGCGTTCGGCGCCGGCCGCGTCGAGCGGCTGCTGGTCCCGGACCGGAAAGAAGCAATCGCCGGAGCGCTGAAAGAACTTTGCGGCGCCGGCGAAATCCGGTTGATCCTCACCACCGGAGGCACCGGCCTGGACCCGGGCGACGTCACGCCGGAGGCAACCATTGAGGTAATTGACCGTCCGGCGCCAGGATTCGCGGAAGCCATACGCGCCGCTGGCATCAACCACACTCCCAGGGCGATGCTCTCGCGCGCGGTCAGCGGCGTCTGCGGCCGCACCCTGATTATCAACCTCCCCGGCAGCCCGGCCGCCTGCCGGCAGTCCTTCGCCGTCATCGAGCCGGTGCTTGGTCATGCCCTGGAGGTGCTAGGCGGCTCCGGACATTAATATAGAGGTGGTGGATGGTGGACAAAATCTTTGCCTGCCGTACAACTTGGATAAAATCTTTCGCAGCCGGGATTTCCGGGAATAACGGCTGCAGAACTTAGAATGGTTGCCACTGATATCAACAAGCGCGCCGAAGAACTTCGCCGCCAGATCAATCACCATAACTACCTTTACTACGTTATGGATCAACCGGAGATCAGCGACGCCGAATATGACCGTCTGTTCGCGGAACTGAAGCGTCTAGAGGATGATCATCCCGGGCTGATGACTCCGGATTCACCCACCCAGCGGGTCGGGGCCGAGCCGCTGACGGCTTTTGTCCAGGTGCGTCACCCGCAGCCGATGTTCTCGCTGGCAAACGCGCGAAACGAACAGGAGCTGGAGGACTGGCGGCGGCGCATTGGCAAACTGCTCGGCGACGCCGGCTTAGATCCGGCTCAGACCGCTTATGTCACCGAGCCAAAGATTGACGGTCTTGCCATTTCCCTGGTTTATGAAGAAGGCCGGCTGGCCCGGGGGGCCACCCGCGGCAATGGCGAGATCGGCGAAGATGTGACAGCCAGCCTGCGCACGATCCGGTCCATCCCGCTCGCTCTCCGTCTGAAAAGAGGCGAAGCGCCACCGGATGTCGTCGAGGTCCGTGGCGAAGTTTACCTGCCGCTGGCGGCCTTCGCGAAACTTAACGAGCGAAGGGCAGCAGCCGGAAAATCCACTTTTGCCAATCCCCGCAACGCCGCCGCCGGCTCTGTTCGCCAGCTGGATCCCCATCTGGCCGCCCGCCGGCCGTTGAACATCTGGTGCTACCAGGTCGGTTACAATGAAGGACTTGACTTCGCTTCTCACTGGGAGGCGCTAAAGTGGCTGAAAGAGCATGGCCTTCGGGTCAATCCGCTGGTTAAGCGCCACTCAAACTTTGCCAAAGTTGTAGAGGAGTGTAAGGCCTGGGAAGCCCGGCGGGCCGGCCTCGATTACGATATCGACGGCGCCGTCGTCAAGGTCGACTCCACCAAGCTGCAGCAGGTACTGGGCATCGTGGGCCGGGATCCCCGCTGGGCGGTGGCGTACAAGTTCGCCCCCAGCACTGCCATCACACACCTGCTGAAAATCAACGTGAATGTCGGCCGCACCGGGGCGCTCAATCCTTACGCGGTGATGGAGGCCGTCATGGTGGGAGGAGTAACGATCTCGCAGGCAACGCTTCACAATGAAGATGATATCCACCGCAAGGACATCCGCGAAGGGGACTGGGTAGTCGTCCAGCGCGCCGGGGATGTCATCCCCCAGGTGATCGGCCCGGTGGTCCAGAGACGCACCGGCCGGGAAAAGCCTTACAAAATGCCGGAGTCGTGTCCCTCCTGCGGCTCCCGTACAGTGCGGCCTGAGGGAGAAGTGGTGGTTCGCTGCCCGAATAAATCCTGTCCATCACAAATAGTTGAAAGCATCAAACATTTTGTCAGCAAGGGCGCCATGGACATTGACGGCGTCGGTGAGAAGCTGGTGGAGAGTCTGTTTAAACTGGGGCTGATCAAGAATATGGCCGATTTCTATTTTCTGAAGCAGGAGGACCTCGTTGGCCTGGAGCTGTCCTCATCGTTAAACAAGCAGGGCAAGAAAGTGCCGCACCGGCTGCAGCGGCGCAGCGTTGACAAGATGTTCGCGGCGCTGGCGGCGTCGCGGGACCGCCCTTTCCACCGCGTCCTCTTTGCTTTGGGGATCCGGCATGTGGGATCGATAAACGCCCGACTCCTTGCCGGCAGATTCCACGATATCGACGCGCTGATGGCTGC
>JACWAM010000050.1 GCA_014874265.1 Thermoleophilia bacterium
GCCCGGCGCTCAATGTTTTAGAATCGAAATGCCAATTAACCGGGCCTGGCGCGGAAACGGAACGGACAGGCCCATATGTCAAGAGCCGAGCAAATGCCCATAATCGTCCAGAAATACGGCGGCACCTCCGTGAGCGACACCGAGCGCGTCATGAATGTGGCGCGGCGGATCGTGGCGAAGCAGAGCGCCGGGAACCAGGTTGTGGCAGTGGTGAGCGCGATGGGGAATTCCACTGATGAGCTGCTCCGGCTGGCGCATGAGGTCTCGGCTGACCCGCCGGAGCGGGAGCTTGACATGCTGCTTTCCACTGGTGAGCGCATCAGCGTCGCGCTGCTGGCGATGGCAATTCACGAGCTGGGCCGGACAGCCATCTCACTCTCCGGCAACCAGGCTGGAATCCAAACCAACACCGTTCATACGCAAGCGCGGATAACCGGCATCGAGACACGTCGCTTAATCGAAGAGCTCGAAAGTGGTAAGATTGTGCTCGTCGCCGGTTTTCAGGGTGTCTCTCCTGAGGAGGACGTCACCACCCTGGGCCGGGGCGGTTCCGACACCACGGCGGTGGCGCTGGCCGCGGCGCTGGACGCCGGCGAGTGCGAAATCTACACCGACGTCGACGGCGTTTACACCGCCGACCCGCGAATCGTGCCGGGCGCCCGCAAGATCGGAGCGGTCTCCTACGGCGAAATGCTGGAGATGGCAGCCACCGGCGCCGAGGTGCTGATGCTCAGGTCGGTGGAGTATGCCCAGAAGTACGGAGTGCCGCTCAACGTGCGCAGTAGCTTCACGGAGAAGCCCGGCACCTGGGTGAGAGAGGAAGACGAAAGCATGGAAAAAGCCGTCGTCAGCGCGGTAACCCATACAGACGATGAGGCAAAACTGACGCTGCTGAGGGTGCCCGACCGGCCGGGAGTAGCGGCGACGGTGTTTGGCGCCCTCGCCGAACAGAATGTCAATGTTGACATGATCATTCAGAATGTCAGTGAACAGGGCACTACCGATATCTCCTTTACGGTCAATCGGCCGGACCTGCCGGCGGCGCAGAAGGCGCTCGACGCAATCTCCGGTGACATGGGCGTTGCATATCTTATTGGCGAGCAGATGGGAAAAGTCTCCATCATTGGCGCCGGCATGAAGAGCTATCCGGGCGTCGCCGCGAAGATGTTCCGGACGCTGGCGGAAGCCGGCATCAACATCGAGATGATCAGCACGTCGTCGATCAAGGTCTCATGCGTCATCGAAAGAGCCAAAGTTGAAGCGGCCGTGCGGGCGCTTCATGCTGCGTTTAATCTGGGAAAAGCCGTTTAACGTTTGACGTTAAACGAAGATGTTGGCATTCCAGGCAACCAAAGCAAGCAGAGCACAATAACCATAATGGCCGAAGATTTTAACATAGCGGTGGCGGGCGCCACCGGCGCCGTCGGCGCCGTCATGCTGAAGCTGCTGGAGGAACGGGGGTTCCCGACCGCCTCCATCAGGCCGCTCGCTTCGGCGCGGTCGGCCGGTCAACCGGTGACATTCGCCGGCGAAGAAGTCGAGGTCCAGGAGCTGACCGCGGCCAGCTTTGAGGGCATCGACATCGCCCTTTTCTCTGCCGGCGGCGCCCGCAGCAAGGAGTTCGCCCCGGCGGCCGTGGAGGCCGGCGCCGTTGTCATCGATAACTCCAGCGCCTTCCGGATGGAGTCAAATGTGCCACTCGTCGTCCCGGAAGTGAACCCCGAAGACGCCAAGTGGCACGAGGGCATTATCGCCAACCCGAACTGTTCCACGATTCAGATGGTTGTGGCGCTCAGACCAATTTATGAAGCTGTTGGCATTGAGCGCATTGTTGTCACAACCTTTCAGTCTGTTTCCGGCACCGGAAAATCCGCGATCGCGGAGCTGTTCAACCAGTCTGAGGCCATGTTGGAGTCCGGCGAGATCGTCGCGAACGTTTACCCCCATCAGATTGCCTTTAACGTGCTGCCGCATATCGAGCATTTTCACGACGACGGTTACACAAACGAAGAAGTGAAGATGATCAATGAGACGCGCAAGATCTTTGGCGATCCGGGGCTCCGCGTCACCGCCACCTGCGCCCGCGTTCCCGTCTTCACCGGCCACAGCGAATCGGTAAACATTAAGACCAGCCGGCCCGTCAGCGTGGAAGAGGTCCGCCGCCTGATGCTGGATGCGCCTGGCATCGCGCTTGTTGACGATCCGGAACATCTTGAATACCCGATGCCGGTGACCGCCGCCGGCCGCGACGAGGTGATGGTGGGGCGGATCAGAGCCGACGCTTCCGAGGAGAATTCACTTAACCTCTGGGTAGTTAGCGATAATCTCCGCAAGGGCGCCGCCACCAACGCCGTCCAGATCGCGGAACTGCTGATTAACACCGGAGTTATTGAATAAAGGCGGTCTGCCGCCCTTCCCTTTTACGCCGGTTTTCGTTTTCGCGTTTAACGATTAATGTAAACCGGAATCTCCTTTTTCACCGGCCGCCAGAATTTCCCCGGGGCGACACGGTGGCCTTATTCTCTCTCACGGCATGATGATGAAGGCGGGTCCGTCTGCACTCTTCGAGTGCATAACTTCTCCCTGAGCGAAGCGAAGTGATGACATGGCGGATGAACATCCGCTATTGCAATTCGCCGCCCATCCCCCACTGATCCTTGGGAACGTCACGGAATACGATCCAGACATGCTCTTTGGGGGTGCCGGCAATCTCCACGAACGCTTCCGTGATTCTTTCCACGAGCTCCTGCTTCTGCTCCTGACTGCGTCCCTCGTAGAGCTTTACTTCAATAAAAGGCATCAGGAACCCAGCCAGGGACCGAGCTCCTCGAGGAGCTTCTTTTTCGGCAACGCTCCGATCAGGCGTTTCCTGACTTCGCCGCCCTCAAATAGGAACAGCGTCGGAATGCTGAGAACTTCATATTTGGCCGCCGTGGCCTGGTTGTCATCGACATTGAGCCTCATTACCTTCAGGCTGTCGTGTTCGCCCGCAATCTCTTCCAGAATCGGCGCCATTGTCCGGCAAGGACCGCACCAGGGAGCCCAGAAATCCACCAGCACCGGATCGGCGGATTTCAATACCTCCTCATCCCACGCAGCATCGCCAACATCGGCAAATTTGTCGCTCACACTTCCTCCTTTGAAGAACGGCAAAACCCAAAATGAAGCGACACCATTATAAAACAGGGGAAAACAAAAGCAACTAGGCGATTTCTTCTACGTACTTCTCGGCTTGAACCGCCGCCAGAGCGCCCTCCCCGACCGCCACCGCCACCTGCTTGAGCAGGTTGGCGCGGCAGTCTCCGCAGGCAAAAATTCCGGGCACGCCCGTCTGCAGCGACTCATCGGTCAAGATATATTCCCGCCCGTCCAGCTTGATCATCCCTTCGCAGAACTCGGTATTCGGCACCGTGCCGATGTAGAAGAAAACTCCATCAACGGCGTATTCGTTCCGGTCGTGGCTGTTCTTGTTTTCAACGACCATCTGTTCGACCTTGCCGTTGCCAACGATTTTTTTCAGGTGGGAATCCCAGATAATTTCGATCTTGTTATTGTCGATGGCTCGTTCCCGGAGGATCTTGTCAGCGCGGAGTTCATCGCGCCGGTGAATTATGTAAACCTTCGAGGCAAACCTGGTCAGGAACAGCGCCTCCTCTACAGCTGAGTTGCCGCCGCCGATGACCGCCACGACCCTGTCACGGTAAAAAGCGCCGTCACAGGTGGCGCAATAAGAGACACCCTTACCGTGGAATTCTTCGACGCCGGGGATGTCCAACTTTCGGGATTCAGCCCCGGTCGCGATGATTACCGACCGGCTCCGGATGGAACCATCTTCGATAGTAACTACTTTCTGCTCTCCATCAACCTCAAGCCCCTCGACCAACTTGATCTCCTGAATCTCGGCGCCAAACTCAACCGCTTGCTGCTTCATTTTTTCGGTCAGCTCAAAGCCGCTAATGCCGGCCGGAAATCCCGGATAATTCTCGATACTGTCGGTGGTCGCCGCCTGGCCGCCAGTTGTCGCTTTCTCCAGCAGCAACGTCTTCATCCGGGCGCGGCCACAGTAAAGCGCTGCTGTCAGACCGGCAGGTCCGCCGCCGATAATGACCACGTCGTAAATTTCAGCCATGAAATAGACCTCCACTGATTATCCGTGCATTCTATCAAAAACTCGGGAATACTATTTAAGACAACGGGGACGCCCCGGCGATTCAAAAATAGCGCAACCGGTTAATTTATCTGCGAATTTCCAAGAAGACTCAATAGACCGGTTTCCGGGCAGATTCATATAATCGATATCTGACCACAAATATGTATAGCCAAACTGATCATACAACTCGTTCAGGAACGGTTAATTGAGCATAAGTAACCGGCTCTGTAAAACGAGCGCAGCGGTTTAGAACCCGGCGAAAAAGATCGGTTCGCTGGCCTCGCCGGTTGAACCGGTAACAAAACTCATCGA
>JACWAM010000007.1 GCA_014874265.1 Thermoleophilia bacterium
CGTTGAGGATGATCCCGTAGAAGTTGTTCGAGCTGACGTTGTTTCCCGAAAGCGTATTGTTCGAGCCGTCGACCCCGATGCCGTTGTTGCACGTTGTCACTGTGTCAGAGGCTAGGGTATTCCCGGAGCTTGTCGGCTTTATATAGATGCCATACCCGCCGTAATCATCGTTTGAGTATCTGCCAGACTGCGTGAAACCGCTGGCGCTTAGGTTTTTGACTTTTACCGCGGTCGTTTTGTCATTGATTATGACCCCGTAGTGCACGTCCGCGCCGCTACTTACCAGGTGGGAATTCCCGTCAAGAGTGACGCCGGAGCCGTTGATCCAGACGGTGGTGTCGCTAATGTCGGTATTTAACGTGCAGCTTTTGCCGTACTGGTCCCAAGAGCCTACCGAAGCGCATTCACCGCCGGCGTCCGTGATTGTTATCTGGTGAGAGTAAGCGGTGTAGGCCGCTGAGGCGGCGTCCGCCCCCTGGCTGAAGCCGCCGGCAAGCAAAGCGATTGCGCCAATCAGGACCAGGCCCAGTATAAAACTGAAAAAGCCCGCGGCGCATTTCCCCTTATAACCCATATATCCTTCACTTCCTTTCCAGCCCCCGCTGAATCAATTGATGTGACCGGACAGTTCTGAATGGCAAGGCCCTGGCAATACGGGCTCGAACGCAGAAGTGAAGACTGAAGGGAAAACGAGCTGCGGGAAAATATGTGAGATTGGAAAAAAAGATATCAACACAAGCCATTCGCAAAGAGCTTTTTGTATGTGCCAGTTGTCACCTCCTTGAGTCTGGCAGTTTCAAACCTGGTCAGAAGAACCGGATTAATCGAGTACTGATCAAAATACCACTAAAAAAAACATTCTGCAACCACGCAAGTATCATATAGCACAAATAATGCCGGCCGGAGATAACCTCAAATCTGCCGTAATCGCATCACTATATGGCTGATCTGCGTTACCCGACACTGGCATGCATTTGCGTGAGAAGTCGAGCATAATGATGAGGCATCCCACCAGATGCTTTTTCGTGCGTGGGAGCTTACGCTTTTTTTAATGGAGATGAATATCGCCCAGGACGAAAACATTATGTAACTACGCATCCTCACCCGTGTCAATTTTTTTCAGGACTTCCGCTTATAATACCCGCCCCGGGCGCAGGCGAGGCAAAGGACGGTGCCGTAAGCATTGACCTCACGCTTGTCCTGTACGTAATCGCCGCAGCTCTCGCACCGCACCCTCGATAGCGGCCGCCCCGGCATATCCTCGGGCGGCACGCTCACCTCGACCTCTTCGAAACTGAACAGCTCCTTCTCGGGCATGATCGTATAGGCGCGGCGCTGCTGCTCGTACTTTCCCTCTACACCGGGAGCGTAGCCGGCCGCCAGCGCCCGCGACTCCTCGCGGGCCACTACCCGCACCGCCCGGCCGCTCTCCAGATTCAGAAAGGTCGCGGCCATGACGCCGTAGTCGACGACCTTGAGGTTGCGCTTACCGACGCGGCAGCCGGTGACGGCCATGATCGCGTCGGCGGCGCAGCGGTCGATCTCGACGAAAACGATCAGCTTCTTCCGGTCGGCAACCGGGTCGCTGATGCCGATCTGAGCAAGGCCAGCCCGCGCCAGCCGCACCCCCAACACCTGGCCCGGGCAAGTCTCACCGTGAAAGGCGGCGGCAACTTCAAGATCGTCGCTTAAGGTGTTCATTCATTCTCCCGTTTTAGATTCCGCAGTTGCGCCTCTGAATGGCAGGAATCACGTAACAGCACAACCGCTCCTTACGCTTTCCCGAACGGGCATACCGGGAAGCGGCACTCCTCGCAACCCAGGCAGAGGCCTCCGTGGCCCAGGCGGGCGATCTCCCGGCGGCCGATGATCTCGCCCGCGAGCACCCGCGGCAGCACCAGGTCAAGGATCGTATTGGCATGGAAGATGCCACAGGCCGGCACTCCCAGCACCGGCGTGCCATCGCTGAGATAGGCGGTCATGAACATGGCGCCGGGGATGACAGACGAGCCATAGGCGCCCACAGTGGCCCCGGCTGCCTTCACGGCGCTGAGCGTCACGTCGTCCGGATCGACCGACATCCCTCCAGTAAGAATGATCAGATCGGCCCCGGCTGCCGCTCCCCGGTTGATCGCGGCGCTGATCCTTCCGGCGTCGTCCGGGCAGAATTCCACTAAAGCGACCTCAGAACCGAGATTCTTGAGCTTGCGCCTGATGACAGGCTCAAAAGCGTCCTCGATACGCCCGTGGTAAACCTCGTTTCCAGTGATGATCAGAGCCGCCCGGGCTCGCTTGAACGGCGCCACCGATACCAGCCCGCCAGCGGCGCCGGCAATGCCGGCAGCTTCGTCAACCAGTCTGCTTTCCACGATCAGCGGAATGGCGCGGGTACCGGCGATGGTATCGCCGGCCGCCACCAGCGAATCCCGGTGGCGGGTGGCGCACATTACCTGGCCGAGCATGTTGAATTCTTCCAGCGCGTCAACGTCCACCCTGAGCACGCCGTCCTTGGCGGCGGTAATGTTTATCTTTCCCTCGCAGGGCTCGGGGACATAATCGGTTCCCGGGCCCGCTATCGCCGCCGCCAGGAGCAGGGCGGCGTCGTCCTCATGCAACCGGCCTTCGCCGACCTCGAGCGCATACAGGCTATCCTTACCGAGATTAAGCAGTTTGTCAATATCGTCCGCAGAGATAATATGGCCGCGGCGGAAGCATCGCCCCTTGAAACCGGCGCGGGGATTGATCTCAGTGATGTCATGTGCCAGCACCATGCCAACCGCGTCTCTGACGGGAATCGATTTCTGTTCAGGCTCGCACATATCCCCTCCCTCGAATTTTTTCTAATATTGAATTATATCAACCTAATAGTTTACAGTGACAATGCGGCGGCGTTCTTACCGGACCCCGACCAGCTCCCTCACCCTGCTCCCCGCCGGCTCCGCCTCGACCTCGCCCGGAGCGCCCGTCTGGAGCACGCGGCCCCGGTCGTAGACCACCACCCGGCCGGCCATGCTTTTCACCTCCCGAAAGTCATGGGTAACCATTACTACCGGGATGTCAAACCGGGCCTGGACCTCTTTAATGAGCTTTTGCATCTTCCTTCTTACCGGCCAGTCCAGCGCTGAGAAGGGTTCGTCCAGGAGGAGCGCCCGGGGGCGGCCGATCAGCGCCCGCGCCAGCGCCACCCGCTGCTTCTGGCCGCCGGAGATCTGCCCCGGGCGGGCGTCCCCAATCCGGCTCAAATGAAACAGGTCAATCATCTCCACTACCCGTTCTTCGCGCTCAGCTGCGGACCCCCGCGGCAGGCCAAAAGCAATATTCTTCCGCACGGTCATTTGCGGCAGAAGCGCCGCGTCCTGCATTACGTAACCCAGGCGGCGCTGCTGCGGGGGCAAGTTCACGCGAGCGGCGCTGTCAAAGAATATGCCGGAGCCGCCCCCCACGCGGCCGGCGTCGGGCCGCATCAGCCCGGCGATCATCATCAGCGTCATCGTCTTCCCTGAGCCGGAGAAACCAAACAGCGCCACCAGCTCCCGCGCCGATTCCCACTCGACATCAAGGGAAAAGTCCTTTACTGACTTGCTGAGTTTGACAGACATTCCCATTTAAAACACCCGCCGGCTGAACCGGTTGGCAACGAAAAGAAAGACGGCGGCGATCCCCGTAAACAACAGCACCAGCGTGTTGGCCTGGCTGAGGCCGCCGCCGGCGGCGTATGCGTAAATCGTCAGCGGGGCGGTGCTCGTGCGTCCGGGGATGTTGCCCGCCAGCATCAGCGTTGCCCCGAACTCCCCCAGAGCCCGGGCGAAGGATAGCGCCATGGCCGCGATAATCCCTTTCCGGGCAAGCGGCAGGATGACTTTAAACAAAGTGGAGGTCTCCGAATGCCCCAGGGTATAGGCCGTGTCGATCAGCCGCCTGTCAACTGATTCGATCGCGGCGCGCGATATCTTTACCATCAGCGGCAGCGCCACCACGAACGACGCCAGTACCGCCGCTTCCCAGGTAAACATGATCGTCCAGCCGGTCAAACGGTAGACCGGTCCGCCGATCGGCCCGCTCCTGCCAAACAGGATTACCAGGTAGTATCCGGTCACCGTCGGCGGCAGCACCAGCGGCAGCGTCAGGACGACGTCCAGCAGCTCTTTCCCCTTAAAGCGCCCCCGGGCCAGGATATAAGCAAAGAAGATGCCCACCGGCACCAGCAGCGTCGTGGCTGTGAGAGCCACCTGCAGTGAAAGCCTGATGGCGAAGTAAGATGTGCCACTCATGAAGGCTAACTACCTTTAACTTTAAATCCGTATTTTTTAAAGACTGTGGCCGCCTGAGGCGAACCAAGATATGAGACAAACTCCCGCGCCAGGGCTTCCTGGAGCGAGCCGGCGATAACCGCCACCGGGTAGACTACCGGCTGATGGCTGGCCTCAGGGGCAGTCTGGGTCACCTTGACCTGACCCGGGCTGGTCAAGGCGTCGGTGGTGTAGACCAGTCCTGCGTCCACCTCGCCGCGGGCCACGTAGTCAAGCACCTGGCGCACGCTCCCCGCATAAATGAGCTTGGGTTTAACCTTGTTCCAGATACCATAGTAGTTAAGGACATCCCGGGCGTAGCGGCCCGCCGGGACCGTATCCGGGCTGCCGATGGCAATCTTCCCGCAAGCCGGGCCGGCCAGCGAAGCAAATGAAGCGCCGCATTGGGAGGAGGATCCCTGGGCCGGGATTACCAGCACTACCTCGTTTTCAGCCGGCTCGCTTAGCGTGCCGCTTAAAATCTTTCCCTTGCCCGACAGATCGTTAGTCTCCTTGACCCCGGCCGAAGCAAACACATCAACCGGCGCCCCGGCGATGATCTGCTCCTCCAGGTCGCCGGAGGCCCCAAAGTTAAACTTTACGCTTGTTCCCGGATGGGCCTTCTCGAAGTTCTTGCCCAGCCCGGTAAGGACATCCTTAAGGCTGATGGCGGCCGAGACGGTGATCGTCCCCTTTGCGCCCGCGTCAGTGCCGGTCTCCTGCGCCTGTCCGGCGGCGCCGCAGCCGCTTGCCAGCAAGACTGCGGCGCCGGCAATCAGCAGAAACGCCGGGAAACAAGTTAGTTTGTTAAACATTGTCAACCTTTCTCCTCTCGTCCGATGTATCGCCAAAGCAGGTTTTTCGCTCATTCCAGCAGCTCAGTTAACCTTAAAATCATCCCGGGGCATTCGCGGAATGCCAAGGAGGCCATTTCTTTAGAAAAGCAGATCCGCAGCCCGCGCGCTCCCCCGGGATGACAATTTGCATTTTTTCTATCACCGTTATGTCCAGTTTGCATAACGTAGCATAAAAAAATTTACCAGCCCTCGAACTCCCTCTCGAAGCGGCTGTCCACCAGGTCGTCGATCCCATCCTCCAGCCGCCGGAACCGCTCAAGCAGTTCCAGGGCTGACTCTGTCAGGACGGCGCCGCCGCCGTGTGCGCCTCCCTTTCTCGTCTCGACCAGGGTCACGCCCAGCCGTTCTTCCATCGCCCGGATATATCCCCATGCCCGGCGGTAGGGAATCCCCATCCGGGCGGCGGCCCGGTTGATCGCTCCCTCACTTTCGATGGCGTCAAAGAGAAGCTCCCGGCCCTTGCTGAACACCGGCTCCCCGTCTACCTCCAGCCACAGCTTGGAGCGGACCTTCAGGCGGGACGCCTTCGGCTTTCTCTTCCTGCCTGTGGTTATTCCCGTCACGTCCTCAAGTCTTCTCCATCTTGACAGCGCAAACCTTGTACTCCGCCGTCATGGCCACCGGGTCGTAGGCCGAGTTGGTCAGCTCGTTTACCGGTGACTCCAGAAAATGAAAGGACATGAAGATTATCCCCGGCGGCACCCTATCGGTAACCGTGATCCTCGTCTTGATTTCGCCCCGGCGAGTGCTTAGCGATACCTCGTCGCCCTCGCCTGCTCCCAGCCGTTCGGCATCCGCCGGATTGACTTCAGCCAGCTCGTGCGGCAACAGCCCATCCAGAATCCCTGACTTCCTGGTAGAAACATTATATTGATAAAGCCGGCGTCCAGTGCTCAGAAGCATCGGATATTCATCGCTGGTCAGCTCCGCGGGCTCCATGTGCTCGATCCCCTGCAGCAGGCCGCGGCCCCGCGGGAAACTTTTCTGATGCAGATAAGGAGTGCCGGGATGATCGACATCCGGGCAGGGCCATTGCAGGCCGGCGATATCAAGCCGGTCGTAAGTGATGCCGGCATAGGACGGCGTCAGGCTGCGGATTTCATCAAAAACCTCCTCCGGTGAGCCATAGTTCATCTCGTAGCCCATGCGGCCGGCCAGATCACAGACGATCTCCCAGTCGGGGCGCGCCTGCCCGGGGGCTTCCACTGCTTTCCGCACCCGCTGCACGCGGCGCTCGGTATTGGTGAAGGTGCCGTCCTTCTCGGCGTAGCAGGCCGCCGGCAGCACCATGTCGGCGTACCGCGCCGTTTCCGACATGAAGATATCCTGCACCACCAGGAATTCAAGCGCATCAATGGCCTTGCGCACGTGATTGGCGTCCGAATCAGTCAACACTGGATCCTCTCCCATGATGTACATGCCCTTGAGGTCGCCGCTTAAAATCATGTCGAACATCTCGGGGATGCGCAGGCCGGCGACGTCGCTCAGTCTCGCGTTCCATTTCCTGGCAAACGTCCCGGTGTTGCCCTCCTCAACCTTGACGTAGCCGGGCAGCAGGTTGGGCAGCGCCCCCATGTCACAAGCTCCCTGCACATTGTTCTGCCCCCGGAGCGGATTGACCCCGGCATGCTCGACACCGACGTGACCGGTGACCATCGCCAGGTTGGCCAGGTTCATGACATTGGCGGTGCCGGTTGTGTGCTCGGTAATCCCCAGCGTATAGAAGATTCCGGCGCGCCTCGTGTTGGCGTACAGCTCGGCGGCGGCGTACAGCTTTTCCTCAGGGACGCCGGTAATCTCAGCCACCGCCGCCGGCGTGTACTTCTTGGCCACCGCCCACATGTCATCGAAGCCCTCGCAGCGCTCGGCGATGAACCCCTCATCAGCCCACCCCTCGTTGACAATAATGTTGATGAGCCCGTTGACCATGGCCGTATCGGTGCCCGGCCTGAGCTGCAGCCACAACTCGGCGTAATCGGACAGTTCGATCTGTCGAGGGTCGGCCACGATCAGCCGGGCCCCGCGGCAGGCGGCCCGCTTCATCTTGTTGCCGATGATCGGATGCGCCTCGGTGGCGTTCGATCCAATGATCAGGAGGACGTCGTAAAAACCGACCTCGCTCACGGAGTTGGTCATGGCTCCGCTTCCAAATGACGTGGCCAGACCGGCCACGGTGGGAGCGTGTCAGGTGCGGGCACAATGATCTATATTATTGGTGCCCATCACCACCCTCGCGAACTTCTGCATCAGCCAGTTTTCCTCGTTGGTGCAGCGCGCGGAGCTGAGCGCCGCCAGGGCGTCGGCGCCGTCGCGGGCCCGGATCTCTCCCAGGCGCGTGGCCACCAGGTCGAGAGCTTCGTCCCAAGTCGCTTCACGGAAGCCGCCGCCCTCCTTGATCAGCGGCGTTGTCAGGCGGTCAGGACTGTGAATCATGTCAAAATGATAACGGCCCTTGACGCACAGAGAAGAGCCGTTGACCGGCGCGTCCTCAACGGGGCTGACTCCGACCACCCGGCCGTCCTTGACATTCAACTCGAAATTGCAGCCGACGCCGCACAAGGGGCACGTGGTCCGGACGAGATCGACCTCCCACTCATGCACGCCTTTCAGCTGCGAGTTAACCAGCGCGCCGGTGGGGCAGGCATCGATGCACGAGCCGCAAGAGACGCAGCCGGAATCACGGTAATTTCCCGCCCGCAGAGCCGGATACTCGTTTTCACCCACGGTATAGACGTGGTACTGAACAACCTCATCGCAGACGCGGATGCACTTGTGGCACTTGATGCAACGCTTGCGGTCCAGCTGCAGGATCGGCGACCCATCGAAGATTTCAAACTGGCCCTGCTCACCGCGAAACTCTCTGGTGCCGGCTCCGTAACGGATGCTCAGACGCTGCAGCTCGCAGGCAGAGGCGGCGTGGCAGGTACACTGCATGCAGCGGGCCGCTTCAGCCCGGGCCTCTTCCTCGCTGAAACCCAGCTCGATCTCGTCAAACCCGTGACGCTCGGCCGGCGGCAACTCCGGCATGGGGTGGCGCGATTCGTCAGATTCCGGCCTGGCGCCAATATCAAACAGACGCGGATTTCTCTTCTTGAGACTGGCCGCCGGGGCGCTGCAGGCAGCCGCCGGGCTCTTGCCCATCACGTAGGCGCTGATGGCGACGGCAACACGCCGTCCCGCCGCGATGGCCTCCACCACCGTGGCCGGACCGGTTTCGCAGTCGCCGCCGGCGAAGACGCCCTTGCGGCTAGTCGCCAGCGTCAGCTGATCCGCGGCCACGCGGCCCCGGCCGGTGAGCACGACAGCGCCGGCCAGTCCCTCTGCCTCGACCTCCTGACCAATCGCCAGGATAACGGTATCGGCGGGAATGGCAAATTCAGAGCCGGAAACCGGCTGCGGCGAGCGGCGCCCGCTCTCGTCCGGCTCACCCAGCTCCATCTTCTGGCAGACGACGCCGGTGATGCGGCCGTCCTCGCGGATGACCTCGACCGGCGCGGTAAGCAGCGACAGTTTGACCCCTTCCTCTTCGGCCGCCTTCACCTCGTCAGCGGTGGCAGGCATCTCCCCGCGCGAGCGGCGGTAAGCCACGGTCACCCCGGCAGCGCCCAGCCTGACCGCCGAGCGGCAGGCATCCATGGCGGTAAAACCGCCGCCGATGACCAGCGTCCGGCCCAGCGGCGCCTGCCACCGGCCGGCGTTGACTTCCTTCAGAAAATCAACCGCCGAGTAAATGCCCCGGCCTTGATCCGGCGCCTCGCTGGCGCCTCCGGAGCCGTTATTATCCGAGCCGCCTCCGGAAGTATTATCCGTCCCCGGCAGCCAGCCCACAGAGCCTTCCTGGGCGCCAACCGCCAGATAGATGGCGTCAAATCCGTCCCCCTCCAGACTATCGAGAGTAATGTCGCGGCCCAGCCGCGTGTTTAGCTTCAGTTCCACGCCCAGGTTGAGGATATCTTTTATCTCATCACTGATGACGTCGCGCGGCAGGCGGTAGGGAGGGATGCCGGTCAGCATCATTCCACCCGGCTCAGCCCCCGCTTCAAAAATTGTTACATGATGACCGTCCAGAGCCAGATAGTATGCGGC
>JACWAM010000051.1 GCA_014874265.1 Thermoleophilia bacterium
CTAAACCGCTGCGCTCGTTTTACAGAGCCGGTTACTTATGCTCAATTAACCGTTCCTGAACGAGTTGTATGATCAGTTCACCAAAATAAATTTAAGGGATTCAAAAAGGGGCCGAATCAAGTTGTAGGCTCCTAAAAAATTCCTACACATCAAAGTTTGTTCAGTTCCCCATTCGAAGTAAACCAATAGACAGAAAGGAAATTGATGGTGGATTGCGTTCAAAAACAGGGCAAGGGCACTCGGGGGAGTCACAAGTCAAAAGCGGAATTTTTAACTCTCAAGCTGATCCTGGCCCTGGCGCTGCTGGCGCCGTTTGCTTTGGCGTCGACAGCCAGCGCATCCTCCACGTCGATTTCAGTCAGCCTTGACCCGGTCCAGTCAAGCTTCACCGCCGGCAGCGCCGGCAGCCTCAGCGCCTCCGCCAGCGACTCCAATGGCTGGCAGCATCTCAAGCGGATCTTCCTCCTGATCTCAACGTCTCCGAGCCACAAGGCAGATTCCGTCTTCATGTTTTATAACCCGGCGCACAATATTCTGGCGCTGAGAAATGATACCAACACGAGGTGGAGCACTTGCGTTCCGGGATCATCCCGGACCCTGTCCAATAGCCAGGTAAGTGTCAACTGCGCCGCTTCGTCGGTTTCCGGCAGCGCTGACACCCTGGTGGTTAAGCCATCGCTGACCTTCACCGGGGTTCTTGGCAGCAAGACGCTGGGGGCTTACATGCGCGCCGTCGACATGGATGGCACGGCCATAGTCTGGCACCAGGTCGGCACGGTAACAATTTCGGCTGCAAATTCGCCCGCTCCGGCTCCCCCGGCCCCGGCTCCGTCTCCCGCACCGGCTCCGTCTCCCGCACCGGCTCCGTCAACAGCGCCGATGTATGACTGGGTCTCTTACTATGGCAGCGGCAGCCTCAGCCAACTGGGAAAATTCCATCTCGTCGATATCGATGTCGAGGATGGAGCCGGCAATTATACCGCCGCCGACGTGGCCAAACTTAAAGCCGGTGGATCCATTGTCGTCAGCTATCTGAATATCGGCGCCGCGGAGACCTTCCGCTCCTATTGGAACCAGGCACAGGCCTACACGCTGAAGGCTTACGAAGGCTGGCCGGATGAGTACTGGATGGACGCCAGCAATCCCGGTTGGCGCAACCTGATCGTGAACACGGTAGCGCCGCAGCTGATCGCCAAGGGCGTCGACGGATTCTACCTTGACAACATTGACCTCGTTGACGAATACCCGAACCGGCCCGACATCAGAGCCGGCATCGTTGAGCTCGTCCGGGAACTTCGGGCCAAGTACCCCGGAAAGCTGATCATCGCTCAAAACGGCCTTACGGTCTATGGCGACACCGGGTCTGATGGCAAAAAGTTCTACCAGTACCTCAATGCTTCCGCCAATGAGGAGGTAAATTCCACGTACGAAGGCGGCTACCATGCCTTGCCGACGGCTGACAGTGATGCGATCGTGCAGGAGCTGGAGGGATGGAAGGCCAAAGGTCTGACAATCTATACCCTCGATTACGCGATCACGGATTCGCTGGCCGGTTATGATTACACCAGATCTCAAAATGACGGGTTTCATCCCTACGTAGCCGACAAGGAGCTCGACAAGGTATACCTGTGGCCGTTTGCTCCTATGACGACAACTTACTTGCTAAACCTAGCGGCAATGGGCGCTTCCACCTCTACGCCTGCCGCTGAACCTGAGGTGGTGCCAACCTACGCCAGTGCGCACTGGGCGAGCTATTCCGATTACGTATCGCGGCTGCTCACGGTGGACATCACTCTGGTAAATGTGGGTGAAGGACCCGCCGTGTCCGCCCGGCTCGAGGCATTTCAAAGCGACCCGGCAACGCGTCTGGCTTCGATCCCGGGATCCCTGCCGGCCATGGCCTCGGGGGCCAGCGGCAATATGGAGATGAAACTGGCCATCCCTGCCGGTGTGAACAGTTTTCTGCTCACGCCCGAAATCTCTTACAGCGATTCCGGCGGCAGCGTTAATTATTCCAACGAGATGGATTAACCGGAACGAACCGGCTGGCAAGAGTTCTAAATTGACGAGTAGTGAAGGTAAGTAAAGTTGCGGATGATATGTACCATGAAAACGCATCCGCCAATGAAGAAGACGGCGCCGCCGGCCAGCAGGCCGGCGGCCGTCATATTGGCATCGCCGTGGCTCAAAAACCATATCCCCACCAACAGATCAACGAGCAACGCGGCCGCCGTCATTGCCGTTACGGCAATGGACCGCTTAAATCCGATAAAAATATTGCAAACGAAAGCTCCCCAGGCCACCAGGGCGTAAGCCGGAGCGGCGGCCATGACCACTTCCCGGTTCTGCCCCGAATTAATGACATATGTGAGAGCCAGGGAAATCCCGATCCCGGCGACGGCAGCCGCCGCATACGCAAGAATGCTCTTTAAGAAAAAGCGTTTTAATTGGGAAGAAACCTGTACCTGATGGCTCCGCCGGCAATTGATGATCTTTCGCCAGAACAAGGTCATGCGGTATTCAAGAATGCCGTTGCCAAAAAGCAGGGAGAAGATGGCCAGGTCGAGGCTTACTTCGTAAGAAGGGTGAAAAGCAAAAACCCCCCGTGAAGTCCAGTTGACAACCCGGTCGGCAAACAACAGGGCGAAATAGAGCATTCCGAAAAAAAACTGCCCGGAGAAAAGTTTCCCCAGCAATAAGCTGAAACTGGATCTGCTATCGGTTTTGCCGGCAGCGACCCTCATCCGGGAAAGCATCCAGATGCCAGTCGCGAGGAGGATCGTCGCCACCAGAATGGTGCCCAGAACCTCAGTCTCAATAAAATTGAGATCAAGGATCAATTTCGCCATGATCGCCATCCCGGCGCCGAGGCTGTAAAGAGGTGCGAACATCCAATCGCGACCGACGGCAAAAAAAATGGCGATCGACATCCAGATAAAGCTCAGGAAAACCGCGTTGCCAACCAGCAGGGACTCGTTGAAGCTGCTGCCCAGCGGCGCCAATACGACAAAGGAGGCTATGGCAACGGAAAATGCGGCAAGCGAGATGTAAATTGCCGGCAGCTTGAGCAGGTCGCCGCGCACGCGGTTTGATTTTGCTTCGCTTAACCTGTGGGATAGGGATCTGGCATAGCCGCCGGTGATGATCATACTCAAAACCAGAGCCAGGGCCAGAGAGTTTACATTGGTTGCCTCAGCTCTGGTTTGACCCCAGATCGATCCGCCGCCAAAGACGAAAAAAAGCAGGGAAAGCATGACAGGGAAAAGCAGCAGGCCTCCTCTTACCAGGCAGCTGAGCAGTAGCCGCCAGTCCCTTCCATCTTTTTTGCGCCTGTCGCCGCCGGCGTACCGGACTGCTCTCTTGTGCCCAATTCTGTGCATCAGCTTCTTGCTTAAAGTGAATGAGTCGGAATAGCCGAAACTATCACGAATCACATTGTCAGTATAACCCATGACCTCGAGCGCGGCCGCCACATGCAGGTAATCGACCGGCACTCCTTCTGTTTTAAAGATGTCATCGGCAATCTTTTCAAGCCGGCCGCTGAGTTTTACCGGGGCCTTTATTTCCTGCTTATTTTTTCTTTTACGTATCATTATAAAATTGTTATTGTAATGTGATTGATTTTTCCATGAACAATTCCCGGTACACGCCCTCTATCTGTCCCGCCATTTTTTCCACGGTAAACTGCGACCTGGCGCGGGCCATTGCCTTCTTTGCCAGCTCTTCCCGCAGCCGTTTGTTTTCGAGCAGGGTCATGCAGGCATCCGCCAGGGCGTCCGGGCGCTTCGGCTCGACCGTCAGGCCGCAATCATCGAGCGCTTCCGCGACGCCGCCCACGTCCGTCGCCACCACCGGCCGGCCGCACATCATCGCTTCCACGATCGTGTAGGGAAACGCCTCCGATATGCTCGAAAGGACCACCATATCTCCTTCCTGATAGGAAGCCGAGGGCAAAGCCGTATGGCCGGCGAACTCGAAGGACGAACCGAGGCCAAGCTCGCTGTGCAGGTCAAGGCATTTCCGGTAGTAATCCCTGTTGCCGACATCGCCGTACAGCTTGAACACAACGCCCGGCATTTTGTCTCGCACGATCCGGGCCGCCTTGAGCATCGTCTCGATATCCTTCAGCGGATCTATCCGGGCCAGGGAAACGATTGTCGGCCGCCACTCCGGCTCGCCGCAGCCGCCCGCGATCGAAGGCGCAAAGTTTTTGGGCTCGACGCCGTTATAAATAGTCTTGATCTTGTCCTCACTTACCCCCAGATGCTTTTCCCATTTACCGTTGAAATCGCAGACGGGAAGAATGCGGTCGGCAGAGAAATAACTGAGCCTGACCACCGTCATCGTGATCCGGTGATAAAGATTGCGAAAAAATGATGCTGTTTCCATGTTCTTGAGGCTGAGCAGCCGTTCGCGCAGATAGACGCCGTGCTCGGAGAGGACGAAGGGCGTGCCCGCTTCCTCTTTCAGGATCACCGCCGGAATCGAACAAAAAGCGGCCGCGGTGCTGTGCGTCACGTCGGCGCTTGGCGGTACGGCGGCGATGATGGAAAACAGATTCTGAATCAGCGTCAAACCCTGGGTCAGCTGTTTTTCGGTAGGCTCCTCCGGCCAGGATGCCGCGTCGACCGCCCGCCGGTAGGACTCCCAGACATGACGACTTCGAAAAGACCGGCGGTAATCCCGTTTGCGCCAGTAGCGGTTGAGTCCCAGAATGGTTTTTGAAAATTCTTCCGGGTTGGGACACCCGTGCACCAGCTGAGAGAAGAACCTGTCCAGCAACGGTACCAGTTCGTTTCTCACCGATCTGTTTGAAGTCCGGACCCAGCGTCTAATGAAGCGCATGTGTCCCAGCGACATGATCTCGAGGTCCCGGCCTTGCCATTGCAGCATCAGCGTATTGCTACCGATGTTTTCTGGCAGTTGATACATCTGGCTCACCTGAGAATTGCTCTCGATCGCAAAGATGTCAAAATTGACACCGGAGAGGTGTTCGATCAGCGTATGGCACCAGGTGCCGACGCCGCCCGAGTGGTATGGATACGTCCCTTCAGTGGTCAGCAAAATATTTAGATTTTGCTCGTCAGGCATAGCGGTGATGGCCTCCGTAATCAGTTGATTTGCCGGGGAGTCAGTTTTTTTACGGCGCCGGCTTGCCATATTGATTGCCGCCATCGTCGCTGACGGTCGCGTATACGGTTGCGTGAAACGCCGTTACGCCAGAGGGCACTTCGTATTGAAGTGTAATAGTGTCCGACTGGTTGGGCGCAATATCCTTGAGATTGTTGATCGGCATGGCTGTAATCAATGTGACGCCGCTGGTGGCATTGCTGCCGGTGATAACCGGGGTGCGAGCGGTGCCAGTGCCTTTATTCTTCAGGCTGAATGTGACCGATAATTTACCGGCCTGATAATCGGAGTAGGATCCCCAGAAAACCGAGTTAACGCTCAGCGCCGGATTTGGTGTCGTGACTGTAAACTGCCAGCTTTTCGCGGCGGTATGGCCGCCGTTGTCAGTGACGCTGACGCTTACGGTATGGAGGCCGCCGGAAAGCGTGTGCGCCGGGACATAAGAGACAAAGTTTCCATTAACGGCAGCCGAAGCGGTGACATCCTGGCCGTCCAGCGATATGTGAGTGTTGCCGGTGTCGACGCCCCAGGCAGGCGCATCGTAATCGGTGGTGATATGCGGGCGCCCATTATTGACCGTGCTGCCGGCAAACGGCTCGGCGTTTGAAATTTGCGGCGCTGAGTCCGCGGGCAGGTTCTTGCCTCCGGCCGACATGGGGACGTAAGAGATATCCTCGCCGCCGTAGTGTTCGTCGCCAGCACTGGCGAGCCCGGTAACCGGAACGGTGCAGCTGGCGGTGGCGCTAAGGTCGACAGCGCCGTCCCCGGTGCTCGCGGCAGCGCCGCATCCGTTATAGGCGGCGCGGTCCTGCATTTTCTTGCCGATTTCAGCAATGGTCAGGGTCTCGACGGGGAGATTAAACAGCTGGTTGTACTTGCTGGCTGTCTCGTTCAACAGATCGGTAATGAGAGTTCCGTGTCCTGTCGCCGGATCAATAAGTCCCGGCTGGTCATACAATCCCAGATCGCTGATATGGAACATCAGCGGGTCTATGTCATAATTCAACATATAATCAACCAATTGATCGCTCTGATTATCCATGATCTCCTGATAGGACAGATCCTTGCCCCAGTATGTATATTGCAAATTGTTATATTCCGAAGTTTCCTGCGCGGGCGTGACGGTGTTGTAATAGATCTCCGTCGGATATCGCGGCACCTCGTAAATCGACGGCTCAAGGAGGTTGACGATGCCGGTATTGAAACTGGGGTTGTCCTCGCCGGGAACTGAGGTATCGCTCACCAGATAACGGAGGCCATAACTGCTGGCGGCCGACAGAAAGCTGGAGTTCTGCAGCCCGGAGATGTCGGGTGGGACCATGTCACTCTTGGTATAATTGGTAAATCCTAGGAGTTTGGCAACATCATCGTTCCACTGCAACTCGTTGGTGGTGTCGGCAGCATTAATCTTATCCAGGTTTTCATGGTCATAAGTATGGTTGGTCCAGATGAAACTCGACTGGTTCAGCTTGGCGGCGTCCGTGAGCGGATCGTCAGTGCCGTACGTATCAGAGTTCGAAAGCAGCGGCGTCCCGGAGCCGTTAAAGGCGAGGTTTAACTTTAGCTGGGCCAGGTTGGGATACTGGCTGTGGAGGCCCTGCTCCCATGCCGCCAGATAATTAATGTCCTGGGCGGTATTCCGGTATTGTTGCGCATTGGTTGACGGAGTGGTGTTTGTCGCGGGATCCCACTGATCGTCGGGAATAAACATGTCATCGACACCAGGCGACAGGAACACATGCCTTTCTCCCAGCAGAAGACCCTTTGACACCCAGTCGACGATGCCGTAAAGGAGCGCCTGCGCATGAATCAGATTAGGGTTATTGTCAAGCGTCAGCGTCAGGCTTTCGCGACCATCCGAATAATGGTGCAGCGAGGCAACAGAATAACCGTTCAGCGTTTTGTCTGTATTGTTGCCGGTGACAAGCAGGGGAGTCGTCTCCGCTCCCGTCGGCACAGACAGGTAAGTGGGCTGGCTCAGGTAGCTCCAGGCGTCTTTGACAGTAATCGTCGCGTTGGGGTTAAGATAATGAAAAAGCTCCTGCCCGGCAGGAGTAAGCGTCGTCGATAATGACGTCTGGGAGGTATCGACATATCCGCCGTACGTCAGACCAGCGTCAGCGGTGGGGTAGCTGTAAAGCGACGCCTCGCGCAGGGAGAATTTCACCTCGAAATCGTGGAGCGTCTGCCATTCGGCGGTGCTAAAGGCGCTTGTCCAGTTTGAGCCGGCATTATAGGCAAGATCTCCAGTGGAAAGCAGCACTCCGGCATAGTAGGCGTGGGAGCCCCCATCGGAAAGAAAACCGGCGGTCATGGTCTGCGTTGCGGCGTCCAGCTCCGTGTAGGGAGTGCCGAGATGTTGCAAAATGGTTCTGCCGGAATCGCAGCTTGGTTCGGTGCCATCAGCACAGATGAGCAAGATCTTCATATCAATCTTGTTAGAGGATGTTGCGGAAGTGGCGGTTCCGGGTTTGGCAGCGATCGTGAAAATCACCAGCGACAGAAGCATGAGCGCTGCAAATATTTTGACCACTTTTCCTGTTTTCATGTAATTCCTTTCTACCCTCCGATTTTCTGAAAAAAAAGCGAACTGAAGTTTTTTTCCAGATCAGCCTAAAAATAATTCACTTTTTTACAACAAACTTTCTTATCCTAAGTCATCCAGAAACTCAGCCGATTTATGACAAGGGTATATACACTATAACTTCCCATAATTCATTTCAAGGCCCTTAAAGGCCAGATTTGTGGACAAAAAAGGCCAAATATTTCAGAATTCTTGTTTCTTTTTTTGTCACAAGTGAACCAACCCGAGAGGTTATACCCGAAAGGTAAAATTGATAACAGGAGAATGTAAAAAATGTTGAATATAAGTTGATCAGAGCTAGCACAAATACTTATTGATGACTAAAAATATCCATAATCGAATATTATGAGAGAGAAATTGAATTGTGAACCAGAGCGTTGGTGATTAACCGGGCAAAACAAGGTTTAAAGCATTGCCCGGGAATTGTTCGATGCTTGGGATGGCGGTAAAGACGTGAAAGCCGATATTAGAACTTAGATATCAGATTTTGGAAACGGGGAAAGTGGATTAATCTAATATCCAATATCCAGTTTTAGGCGCTTATTACGATATCTACCGAGGAACCCTGATTGACCTTGGTGCCGGCGGCCGGGTCCTGGCTGATTACCTCGCCGGGAGAGGCCGTGGTGGTGGTCTGGCTGGTGACGTTTCCCAGCGTCAGCCCGGCGGCGCTGAAAGTGGCGCTCGCCTGCGACTTCGTCTCACCGGTAACGTCTGGCACGGTCACCTGCGCGGGTGGCTGTGGACCCTTGCTGACAACCACATCCACCGATGATCCTGCCTTGGCGCTCGAGCCCGCGGCCGGATCCTGGCTGATAATTTCACCGGAGGGGACGGTATCAGAGAATTGCTGAGTGGCCGTACCCAGGCCGAGACCGGCCTGATGGAGCCTGGCGGCCGCGTCGCTCACGTTCAGGCCGCTCACATCGGGGACGGTTACCTGCTTTGGCGGCTGCGGCCCTTTGCTAACCGTGTATTTGACAGTCGATCCCTTGGGAACCTGTGTCCCTTCGGACGGGTCTACCGAGTAAACGTAGCCGGCAGCAACGGAGCTGGAGTAGACATCAGGCTGGCGCGACGGCGTCAGCCCCGCTTCTTTCAGCTTGGTCTCCACGTACTGGGCTGTCTGGCCCACGAGGTTATTGGGCACCGCCACCGTAGAGGCCCCTTTGCTGATCACGAGTTTGACGGTACCTCCCTTTTTCAGCATGGAATCACCGGTTGGATCCTGGCTGACGACAGATCCGGCCGGCACGCTGTCGCTGTAATCCTGCGACTGCACCACCGGTTCCAGCCCAGCGTTGCTGAGTGTTGCCTCCGCTGCCTGCTGGGTCATGCCAACGACGTTGGGAACGCTGACCGAATCGCTGCGTCCCGCAAACGCCAGAAAATAAACGCCGAAGGCGGCCATCGCCAGAGCCAGGCCCAGAATCAGCGAATATAGCCACCGCCGGCTGCGGTGATTTCCCCCGCCGCCGGAAGAGTCGGCAGGCTGCCGGATCATGGTTGTGGAGGCGGTGTCCGCTCCGCCGGCGCCCATGCCGGCGGCGGCAACCTCCGCGGGGCGGATGATATTGGTGCGGGCCTCGCCGGCCGCTTGAACCGGAGCCACGGGCAGGTCTTGCTGGCATCGTTTCAGATCGTCGATAAACTCGGCGGCGCTTCCATAGCGGTCATGGGGATCTTTTGCCAGCGCCTTCATGACGACATTGTTTAGATTGTCGGGGATGCCAGGCCTGATCGCCTGCGGCGGCACCGGGTTGTCGCTTAAATGTTTCAGAGCAATGGCAACCGGATTTTCGCCCTCGAACGGAACCCGGCCGGTGAGCATCTCGTATAGGACGACGCCCAGGGAGTACAGATCCGATCCCTGCTCAACTGCCTTTCCCTTTGCCTGCTCCGGAGAGAGATATTGGGCAGTGCCCAGAATCGAGCCGGTTTCGGTCATCTTGGCGGAGCCGCCGGCGCGGGCGATGCCAAAGTCCGTCACCTTCACGTGGCCGCGGTCGCTGACAACGATATTGTGTGGTTTGATGTCGCGGTGAATGACGTTGTGCTCGTGCGCGAACTGAAGCGCTCGCAAGATCTGTTCAGCGATAAAGATGGCCTTGTCCGGCGGCAGGGTCCCTTTCTCGGCAATGATATCCTTGAGGCTTCTTCCCTCCAGATATTCCATCGCGATGTAATAGCTGCCGTCCGCCTCGCCGCGGTCGTAGATGCTGACAATATGCGGATGGTTCAGGCCGGCGGCCGCCTGCGCCTCCCGCCGGAAGCGGGCCACGAACTCTTCGTCGCGGGCGTAACGCTCGTACAGAATCTTGATGGCGACCTGACGGCCAAGGTGGGCGTCTTCCGCCAGGTAGACGTCCGCCATGCCGCCGCTGCCGAGTCGCTTGACGATCTTGTAGCGGTTATCGAATATTTCCGGAATGTCGGGCATGATTAAACCAGTTCCTAGTTCCAAGTTAAAAGCATGCGGTTGGCGGGTCCCACCAATAACTGTGGTTCATTCGAATACATCATCATTAACTTTTTTCCTGCAAATTTCCTTGTATGACTTCCTGTTACCGTCAATGGAAACAGGTATTTGAAATCCGCTCTTTCTCAGAACTACCGGTTTTAAAACTTTGAACTTGAAACTCACATCCCCAGCGCCGAGAGCAGCACATCGTGCGCGATCGGGCTGGAATCGTGGCCGCTCTCATCGGCGTTCGACACTACCACCGCGACCGCCACCTGCGGATTGTCCGCCGGCGCGAAGCCGACAAACCAGGCCGTGGGTCCCTTGCCGCCGCCGACCTCCGCCGTGCCTGTCTTGCCCGCGATCTGAACCCGGCTGTCGCGCGCCCCGAAGCCGGTCCCGTTATTGACGACATCAACCATCATGCCCGTCATCGTCCTGGCGGTATCGGGCCGGATGGACTGCATCCACTCGCTCGGCTGGGTTTGCTTGATGACGGTGGAGTTGAGGTCCAGAACCTGGTTCACCAGGTAAGGCTTCATCATGACGCCGCCATTGCCGATCGCCTGCGCGACCAGCGCCATCTGCAGCGGCGTTACCTGGAGATCTTCCTGACCGATTGCCATCCAGGCGACCTGCACCTGGTTCATGTCGGACCCGGGTGCGGCGATGGCGCCATTCACGTAGCGGCCGCTTGTATCCACCTCACCTGGCGGCAGGTCAATTGGCGGTTTTTGATAAAGACCAAATTTCTGCTGATATTCCTCGAGCTTTTGCTGGCCCAGCTTCAGGCCAATCTGGGCAAAGATGGTGTTGATCGATTCGGAAAAAGCCTCCGAAAAAGAATAATCGCCGGGGAAATCTTTCCAATTGTGGATGACGTTGCCATTTACGTTAAGCGTCCCGTTCCCGTTAGAAATTTTTTCATCCGGAGTAAATCCGCCGGTCTCCAGCGCCGCCGCCGTGGTGATCAGTTTGAAGGAGGAGCCGGGAGTATAAAGGCCTTCGGTGGCCCTGTTTAACAGCGGCGCGGATTGAGCCTTGTTTAACTGGGCCCAGTCGGCGTCCAGGTCGTTGAGGTCATAAGTAGGATTCGAGACCATCGCCAGGACGGCGCCGGTGTGAACGTCGAGCGCCACCACAGCGCCATGTTTGCCGATCTTTTGCAGGTCAGAGAGCGCGGTGCGCTGAACTTTGGGGTTAATCGTGGTTTTGATATTTGCCCCTGTTTGCGGTCTGCCGAGCAGGTTGTCAAAAAAGTTGGTCAATTCCACTTCATCGGCGGTGCCCGTCAGATAATCATTCTCGGAATGCTCCAGTCCGGTCTGTCCGTAATTGATGTCGTTGTAGCCAATCACCTGTGGCGCCAGATCGCCCTGCGGATAGGTGCGATAGTAAAAGCCGCCCGCTTCGCGGTTCTTGGCCAGCTCGGAGTTGTCGCTGGCAAGGATCAGCCCTCGGTCAATATGCATCTGCTCATAAACCTTGCGGGTGTTATGCGGATTTTCGGCCAGGGCGCCGGCGTTGATCATCTGCTGGTAAGCAAGCATCGCCAGCAGCGCCGCAAACAGGGCGGTTGTGACCAGAAACAGCCTGCGGATGGAGCGGTTCATGAGGGCCTCCCGGCCGCAGCGGTGGCCGGCGCCGCCAGCCGGGCCTCCCGGGCCGTCCGGGCCCGCTGCGAGTTGGTCCGGTTGCTAATCAGTACCAGTAGAGCCAGTGAAGCGAAGTTGGAGACGATGGAGCTGCCGCCGTAGCTGACAAACGGCAGCGTAATGCCGGTGAGCGGGATCAGCTTCATCACGCCGCCGATAATGAAGAAGGTTTGCAGGGCAAATCCGATGGAGATGCCGGCCGCCAGCAGCTTGGAAAAGCCGTCGTCGGCATCGACCGCGATCTTGAAGCCGCGGTA
>JACWAM010000008.1 GCA_014874265.1 Thermoleophilia bacterium
GCATCCTGGACCGCACCCACTTAAGGTTTTACACCCAAAGCTCCTTCAGGGCGCTCCTTGAGGAGCTAGGCTTTACGGTCATAAGCGCCGAGCCGGTCAAGCTGCCGCTCAAGCGGAGCGAGTTTGCCATTGCGGAGGTCTGGGATCCCGTGGCCAACTACGTCAATTCCCGGCCGGATGCCGGCGTTTACAGGTTTGTGTTTGTGGCTGCGGTATCGATGAACGCGTCAGCAGACACGGTTGAGCGGCCCGGGAAGATGCTTGACACCGAAGAAGAAAAGTCCCAGGATCAGCTGCCGGCGGGCACTGCGGCAACGAAGGTCGATGTGATCGTGCCAGTCTTCCGGGGCGGGGATCTCCTGAAGCAAACCATTGAAAGCATTCTCGCCTTCGGCCAGGAAACGACGTTTGAAACGGTTGCCGTAACCGCCGGCGCGGAAACAACGGCCCCGGATTATCTGGAAGACTTAAGCAAAGCGGGCAGGATAACTCTGCTTAAGGGCGATGGCGCCGGTTTTGCCGATGCCCTCAATATCGGCGCCTGCCTGCATCTGGACCGGGATATTGCCGTCGTTGCCGAAGGCTGTACTGTCAGGGGCGACTGGCTGGACCGCCTGCGCCATACGGTGGAGTCCACGCGCGCCGCCACGGTGACCCCGTTTTCCAACGGACCGGGGATCGCCAGTTATCCGGAGCGAATGTCGGCGGTCCCGGCTCCGGCGGCCGGAGCCGGGCCGGATCTGGACCTGAGTTTCCACCGCTTGAACAGGGACGTTTCCATCAGCATTCCTTACACTGACGGCAGCTGCGTCTACGTGTCCCGCAGCTGTTTTAACCGGATTGGATATTTCGACTCGTTTCACTTCGGCAACCCCGAGCTGACGCTGATTGACCTGTCGATGCGGGCGAGAAATGCCGGCCTGGAAAATCGCCTTTGCTGCTCTGCTTATGTTTACACGGCCTTCCCGGAGGAAGCAGACAGAACCGGCGCCGCGTCGAAGGCGGACGAGGGGCGGTCTCGGGATACACTGGCGGTCCGCTTTCCCAACTTAACAGCGGTGCGCGAAGAACACCGGCTGGCGCAACCTGAAAAGGTGGCGCGCCGGCGGGTTGATCTGGCCAGGCTGCTTGAGTCGCGAGCGCCAATGATTCTCAACATATCGGGAGCGCCCGGTCCCGCAGCGGAGCTTTACTCGCGCCGGCTGGGGGCGGCGCTGGCGCCCGCTTACGATTCGCTGCTCATCCGGCCGGGGGGGGGAAAGCTGAAGCTGAGCTGGATGCGGCCGGGTGAGGAATTCAGCGCCTGTTTCGATCCGGTCTCGGATGCCGGCCTGCTGAAGCAGATGCTCAGCCAGCTGCGCGTGGTCAGAGCGAACGCCATCGGCGCCGCCGGCATCCCGCTGAAGTTTATTGACGAGCTGAAACTGCCGCTCGATTTGACATTGAGTGATTTTGTCGGAATCTGTCCTTACGGGGATTTAAGGGCCGTGAACGGCATATACTGCGGCGAACCCGGAGTGGCCGGCTGCGATTCCTGCCTTGGCGTCAAGGACGCCGGGGTGCCGGGAGATGGCATCGAGGAATGGCGGCGGTCTCTGGCGCCTCTCTTTGCCAGGGCCGAGCGCGTGCTGGCGCCGACTGAGGACTGCATCATGCATCATTGCCGCTACTATCCCGAAGCAAACTATGTTCACCTGCCGTTTCCGGAAGATTTGTCCGGGGGCGGCTACGGGCACCTGGATGCGCTGCCGCCCGGGGGGCCGCCGGGGCGTCCGGCGGGAGCGAGGGCGGTAAGGGTGCTGGCGTTGGGAGAACTCTCTTCTTTTGCGGACAGCAGGTTACTGGAAGCATGCGCAGCCGAGTCGTCTGGCCGGAAGCCGGCGATTGTCTTCCGGGCGCTGGGAAGGGCCAGTGGCAGCCCCGCCCGGGAGCCGGAGGTGGCGCTTTCTTTCTCCGGTCCCTACGATGAGGACAGTCTGGGGTGGCTGATCGAAGCCGAGCGGCCGGACGTCATTTTCTTTCCGGTGCGGTGGCCGGTGGCGCAATCATGGTCGCTGGGCCCCGCGATTGCTTCCGGCAGACCGATCGTCGCCCCCGACCTGGGAGTGTTTCGCGAACGGCTGCAAGGACGACCGGAAGCCTGGCTGGCGCCCTGGAACGCGGGCGCCTCCATCTGGATCAAGTCAATTTTTGAGGCCGCGTCGGCGGCCACGCCGGGCGCCGGCCCTGATAAAATGTAATGACAGGCGAGGCTTAAGATCATGAACAGCAGCGAATTTAAAAAAATATTTACCGCGCCCCTGGAGCGGAAAAAGATTCCGGCCGGAACCTCTCCGGAGGAAGTCATCAATCTTGATGACATAAATTTTTTGTGTGAGGAGGCCGCGGACTCATCATTACAAACAGAGCTTGTTATCAACCTAACTTCCGCGGAGCTGAACCGGGTCTTGCGACAGGCGGGTTTTCCGGCGCCTCCCGGAGAGGCTATGGCCACCCGGCTGGTAGAATGGATCCGGGAGAAAGACAACCGCATCGAGGCGCTGACGGAGGAGACCGCCGGTCAGAGAGAGCGTATCGCCGAGCTGGAGACGCTCCTTGCAATCAGCAGGAGCGGCCGCGGCAGCCTGAACAATTTAAAAGGCGCCGCGGCGGCGCGCAGCCGCCGGCTCGCCTCTGACTTGGCCGGGCGGGGGACGAGCAAGCTCGCACGCCAGAGGAAAGGTCCCGGGGATGAAAGGGGCTCGCGTTAGATGAAAAAGCCGGAAGCGCAGGGCGAAGAAAAGCTTCCGGGAGCCGGAGCTGGTTCCGGCGGCAGTTCCCGGTGCGAGCAGCCGGGGCAGGCCGGCGGCCACATTTACGCCCGGGCTCAGGAGATCGACCTGGAAAACGAGAACGATGATTCCCTCGTGTTTATCGCCCGCCACATCCCTCCCGGCAGCCGGGTGCTGGAGCTGGGGGTGGCAACCGGCTACTTCAGCCGCTTTTTAAGCGGCAAACTGAACTGCGTGGTTGACGGGGTAGAGATCGATCC
>JACWAM010000052.1 GCA_014874265.1 Thermoleophilia bacterium
AGCTTAAGCGCCACTGACGCGGTGTTGATGCCGGTGCCGCTATTGTCCGCGTAGCCGGCGCTGACGGTGGTGGCGGCGCCGGTGATGATGCCGCTGGGCTGGACGTTGGTGACGGTGGGTGGGGTGGCGGTGGCGGCAAAGTTTAACATGAGCTGATACCCCTCCGGGCTGCCCCATCCAGTCGGCGGATCCCAGCCCGGCCCGGCAGAATAATCGCCACTGGCAAGGCCGCTGTTTGCGCCGCTCCAGTTGGAGCCGCCATCCGTCGATTTGGAAAAGCCCCCCTGATTGCTTCCGGCGAACATCGTCCCGTCAGTTCCATAGCCGGGAGAAAATGCGAGAGACCAGACCAGCGGGCCGGGGCCGCCGGAACCGGGTTGACTCCAGGTGGCGCCGCCGTCGGTTGACTTGAAAATGGCGCCTTCCGGATAGGCGCTGGTTGAGGCCGTGCCAACCAGGATCGTTTTGTCGTTGTCGAAGTTTGGCGATATGGCAAGCGATTGCACCACCGAGCTTATGGCGCTAATGCTTCCTGGGTAGGCCAGCAGGCTCCAACCGGCGCCGCCATTTGTTGACTCATAAAGGACACCGTTGTCATTACTGTCTACGCCGCCCGCAACCATAGTTTGATTGCTAAGATTATTTTGCGAAATGGCAAGCGCTGAAATGAAAGTGCCGGTGGCGATCCCGGCGCCCGTGGCGCTCCAGGTGGAGCCGCCGTCAATGGATTTATAGACGCCCTTTGTAGTGGAGGCAAAGAGGGTGTGGTCGCTGGCGAAGTTCGGGGAGACGGCCATCGCGTCAACGATTGAGCCGGATGGCAGACCCGTATCATTCGCGCTCCAGCTGCCGCCGCCGTCGGTTGACTTGTAAACGACGCTGTTATCATTGGCATCAGCGCCGCCAATGAAAATCGTTTTATCGCTGGCATAACCAGGCGAGATAACTGTCGCGTAACAACTTTCGCAAACCGCACCCGAATTCGAGTCGACCGGGAGTCCGGTATTGACCGCGCTCCAGCTGTCGCCGCCGTCGGTTGATTTGTACTCCCCGGTATATTTGCCCGCGAAAATTGTCTTGTCAGTGGCAAAATCCGGGGAAATAACTATTTGAGTAGCAAACGGAAATGTGCTTGCATCGAAACCGCTGTTTACCGCGTTCCAACTGGCCCCGCCGTCGATTGACCTAAAGGCGCCGGTGGCCGTGCCGGCAAAGAGGGTGTGGTCGGTGGCAAAGTTCGGCGAGACGGCCAGCGACCACACCGTGTTTGTGCCGCTGTTGCTTCCCGATGTTACGTCGTGCATTACTGTAGAGTAACCGGACGAGTTTGCCAGCTGATAAAGCCGGGCTGCGAAGACTCCCAGCCGCCTGCTTTCGTTCTGACCGATCTCGGCCGCTAACGCCGACGCAAACGGGGCGTCGATGCTGGTGCCGCCATATTCCCCCCATTGACCGGAATCATACACTGGCATTCCTGTAAAGGGATCAGCATCCATGGAAAAATCTGTTATCCAGCGATTGCCGTTGGCAAAGTATGAAGAACCTGTCTGCCAGGACGGCGCTTTCTCAATAATTGAAAATCCCCCGCCGGTGGCGTCCTTGCTGGGAAGACCCTGGTTGTCATTCCAGACCGTTTCAGCGGCGATTCCATTTGATCCGTTCAGCTGCAGCGAGGTGCCTCCCATCGCCGTGACGTAGGGCGACGCTGCTGGGTAGTCAACCCCAAATTCACCGCCGCCGCTACAGTTGGCGCCGTAGTCGCCGCCTGCCATAAACCATGTCTGGCCCTGTGCGGCGCCCTGCTCGATGATGCCGTCGACTTGAGACAAACCACCACCCCAGATGTCCTCACAAGCTCCCCAGGATGTGGTAATGGCATCAGCCTTGTTGTCGGTGACAATCCGGTTAAATTCCGCGGCCCAATCGCTAAAGGTATTGGGCGCCATATAGACAAGCTCATTGGCGCCGGGAGCAAGCGATGTTGACCATTCTATGTCCATTGTGGTCTCGTCGGCGCCATAGGTCGTTCCCGGATTCGAGTCCACCACGATACGGCTGAGACTGGCCGGACTGTACCCAAACCAGGTTTCAAAGGTCTGTACGTCGGAATCGCTATAATCGGCAAATGTCGCCACGGCAATGGTCCGGCCGCTGCCGTTATAGCCGTGCTCATTCGGGTAATCGTAAGCGGTGGAAATCTGGGCGGGCGTATAAGGAGGAGGAGGACCGGAAGCCTGCGCCGGGGCGGCGGCTCCCGCCGGGCGGGCGGTAAAACCCGTATGAAGCCGGGTTGAGTCAAGCCCCTGGACTGATTTGACGAGCCCGGCGAGTCCCGCCGGAACCCGGGGCGCGCTCTGGTTCGCAAATTCTTGCTTTCCGTGAACTTCATATTGATGGATTTCCGTTTTAAATGCGCTTTCGGCCTGGGCCGCCGTGCCGCTGGCGCTTATCACCTGTCCACTGGAATCTTTCCCGATGGTGAATCCATTTGCGGCCAGAAAGCTTTTGACATAATTATAGTCCTGTGCGGTAGGTCCGTATATGCTGAGAAACTGCGCCGGCGTGAGAAACTTGTGATAAGAAGGGGAGCCGGGGTTGTTTTGTGCCGCGATTAACTCATCCAGGCTTTTCTGGTTACGCAAAGACAGGACAACCGCAATATTGATGGGCGTTTCCGGCGCGACCTTTCCCCGGTCAGCTCCTTCCATGGCAATTGATGATTTTCCCTGCGGCAATTCAACCTGAGAGGGCGCATTTGCCGCCAGCAGCGTTTGGGAAAATAACGCAAAAAACAGCAAAGTCAAACTGTATAGCAGCAAACCTGATTTAACTACCAGACTTGATATCACAAGACTTCCTTTCTCACTGCCGCCATAAAGCAGATACCGGTTCCAGGATACAGGATTTTAAATATAACAAAACAAGCAGATCCCCCGGTCACTTCGCTTTCCCGGAATGACAATTTCGGGAGCCTCCTGATAAATTTGAATGATCAACGTATTCAAAGTCCGGAGTCCAAAATCCAGGATCTGGTTTTTTGCGGCTATCGGTGCCGGAACGGAAACATTTAGCTTTCAAGCAGTCTTTTCTTGCTTGAGATTCGGCTTCGCTACGTGCAGACCGTCATCAAATCCCTCTCAGATATATTATCGGCTTTCCAAAGCGAGATATGCGGTCTCAGCGGAGGGAATATCCCCCTTGCCGCTTAAGGGGAAAAAGCCGTTCGGGACCTGAAGACATTAAAATCCGTCAGGGTTCGATGAGATCGTGCCTTAGCGGGGCCGAAGCGAAGCAAGCAGGAAGGACTAAACTGCGCGCCCGACCCGTTCCCTGCGGACCGTCATGATTTGAACTCATCCGTGGCTCATGCGAGGATAACAATTATGGACGGTTCACCGGCGAATAATTATAAGATCATTGCCATGGTCGGCGCGCTGCTGGCCATGCTGCTGTCGGCGCTTGATCAGACGATTGTAGCCACCGCTCTGCCACAAATCGTTAGGGAATTCAACGGGCTGGAGCACATGAGCTGGGTGTATGCGTCCTATCTGATCGCCTCCACCGTCGCCATCCCGATCTATGGAAAACTGTCTGACATCTACGGCCGCCGCGGTTTCTTTCTGGGCGGCATCGTTATCTTCCTGGCCGGCTCAATCTTAAGCGGCCTGTCACAGTCGATGCTGGAGCTGATCCTGTTTAGAGGTCTGCAAGGGCTCGGCGCCGGCGCCATCATGGTCAACTCAATCGCCCTCATCGGCGACCTGTTTACGCCGGCGGAGAGGGGGCGCTGGCAAGGGCTAATCGGGGGCGTCTACGGCATCGCCAGCATCGCCGGGCCGCTAATGGGAGGCTGGCTCACCGACAATATCAGCTGGCGGTGGATTTTTTACATTAATCTGCCGCTGGGGGCGCTGGCGCTGATTGTAATCGCGACAACCATGCCGCGCATCAGGCCCGAGAGAATGGAGAGCTCCATCGATTACTGGGGCGCGGTGTCGCTGGCGACGGCGCTGGTGGCGCTGCTTTTGGGGTTTGTCTGGGGCGGCAGCGAGTATCCCTGGATCTCCCCCCAGATTATCGGCCTGTTTGCCGCCACGGGGGTGTTCCTGCTGCTGTTCATGATTATTGAGGAGCGCGTTCGCTCGCCCATCTTGCCGCTGGGCCTGTTTAAACACCGCGCTCTGAGTATATCTTCGGCAGCAACCTTCCTGATCTCGTTTGCCATGTTCGGCGCTGTCGCCTTCCTGCCGCTTTACGCTCAGAGCGTAGTCGGCTTTTCCGCCACCAACTCGGGCCTCGCGTTGACGCCGCTGATGTTGGGCGCTGTTTTTTCCAGCGCGACCGCCGGTCAGATGATCAGCCGCCGGGGAACTTACAAGTCGATGGCCATCGGCGGCATGGCGCTATCGGCGCTGGGTATCTATCTCTTTTCACACATTTCAGTAGATACGTCAGAACTGACGATGGTGGAATATATGGTGCTGCTCGGCCTGGGCATCGGCGTATCCTTTCCCATCTATACCATCGTGGTCCAGAGCGCTTTTGACCGCAGCAAGCTGGGCGTGGTGACCGCCGCCATCCAGATGTTTCGCAGCATCGGTAGCGCCGTCGGCATCGCCGTGATGGGCAGCCTGCTTAACAACGGTCTTGCCGGCAGGCTGGCAAACATTGCCTCCAACCCGTTCGTCCGCTCCGTCAAACGCATGAACCCGGCGACGCCGCTAACGAATATCAATGCGGATACGCTTCAAAGTTTTCTTGCCGGTGAGGGGCGCCAGAAACTCAAGAGCGCCGTCGCCGCCGCGCCCGTGCCGCAGCGAGACCAGCTGGAGCAGGGTCTGCTTCACTTCATCCACACGCTCAAGGAGGCGCTGGCCAGCTCCATCGCCAACGTTTTTTTCGTGACGATGTTCCTGGTGCTGGCGGCAACGGCCTTGACGCTGCTCTTGCCGGTGATTAATCTCCACCCGCTAAAAAAACGCCCCCTCCCGGAAGAGGTCGGCGTCGAGCTGGAAGCGGAGTTGGCTCTGGCGGAGCCGGAAGACGAGCCGGAACTTTAACTGTCAGTCCACGAGTTCAAGATAAACCATCTCCGCCGCATCTCCGGGCCGGGGGCCAATCCGGACAATGCGAGTGTATCCTCCGGGCCGGTCGGCGAACCGGGGCGCCACATCGGCAAACAGGGTGTGAACCACATCATTGCTTCTCAGCCGCGCCAGCGCCTGACGGCGGGCATGCAGATCGCCGCGCTTTCCCAGGGTAATCATCTGTTCCGCAAGCGGCCGGGCCTCCTTGGCCTTGCTTGCTGTCGTCTTGATCCGGCCGTGCTCAACCAGCGAGCAGACAAGGTTGCCCAGCATCGCCTTCCGGTGAGAAGAGTCGATTCCCAGTTTTCTGCCTTGTTTGGCGTGCCTCATTTATATCTCCGAACAGGTAAGTTTAGGCCTGATTATTTATTGTGACGGAATGCTAGCAGATCTGCAATGAGATCAATCCTGCTGCTCCTCGGCGCTTCCGCCTTTAAGTGACAGCCCCAGCTTGGCCAGATTCTCTTTTACTTCCTCAATGCTCTTTTTGCCAAAATTCGGAATGTTCATCAGCTCCGCCTCGCTGCGCTTGACCAGATCGCCAACGGTCTGAATTCCCTCTCGCTTGAGGCAGTTGTATGACCGGACGCCGATCTCCAGCTCCTCGATGAGAATGTCATCCTCGCTGCCGCCGCTCTTGGCCTCGGCCGGGATTTCCAGTGCCGCCGCGGCGGCCGCCTCGGGCGACTCACCCGATTCGTGGACGCCGGTAAATATCTGCAGGGAAGAGATGAGAATGCCGGCCGCTTTCCGGAGAGCGTCGCCGGGACCCATGCTGCCATCGGTGCTGATCTCCATCGTCAGCTTGTCAAAGTCGGTCCGCTGGCCGACCCGGGCCCGGTCAACCTCATAGGAAACCCTGGTCACGGGCGAAAAATTGGAGTCAACCGGAATAATACCGATGGCGGCGCCGGCGGGCTTGTTTGCTTCCGCTGAGTTATAGCCGCGGCCGCGCCTGATCGTCAGAGTCATCTCGAGCTTGGCCTTTTTCCCCAGGCTGGCAATGTGAAGATCGGGGTTGATAATTTCCAGTTCGGAGGGCGCGCTGACATCGCCGGCGACCGCTTCACCCGGGCCTGATTTAGCCAGCTGGACCTCTACCTCGCCGGTCTCGCCGCCCAGGGTGCAAACCATCTTTTTCAGGTTCAGGACGATGTCGGTCACATCTTCTTTTACGCCCGTGACCGTCGAAAACTCATGGGAGACTCCCTCGATCTTGACATCCGTGACCGCGGCGCCTTCCAGTGATGACAGGAGCACGCGCCGGAGCGAATTGCCAAAGGTATGGCCAAAACCGCGGTCAAGCGGCTCGACGACGAAAACGCCCTTGTTATGGTCTATCTGCTCATGTGTAATCTTGGGGACCTGAAAATTTAACAAATTGTCCTCCGTGGTTGTAAGTTGAAAATTCTTGAGAACGGCTTCGGCCGCGGCTGCGGGGCTCAAGAATCGATCCTGGCAGGCTCGCTCATTTGGAATACAACTCCACGATCAATTGTTCCGCCACCGGCACGTCGATCTCGTCGCGTTCCGGATACTTCAGGATTTTACCCACCAGGTTGTCATGATCTGCCTGCAGCCAAGGCGAAACAGAGGCGGTCAGCTCTGTTGCCTCGCTGATCGTTCCCCGCGCCGATGAATTCAGCGCTACGGAAACCATATCGTCCGGTTTAACACGATACGACGGTATATCAACTCGTTTGCCGTTGACCATGAAATGTCCATGCATTACCAGTTGCCGAGCCTGCCGCCGCGATGCGGCGAAACCAAGGCGATACACGACATTATCTAACCGCGTCTCCAGAATTCTCAGAAGGTTCTCGCCCGTAATGCCAGTTTGACGGTTGGCTGTTTCATAATAGTTGCGAAACTGCTTTTCCAGCAGCCCGTAATAACGCCGCGCTTTCTGCTTCTCGCGCAACTGGGTCAGATATTCTGTTTGTTTTGTCCGCCGCCGCCCGTGCTCTCCCGGAGCGTATGATCTGCGGTCAATGGCGCAGCGATCGGTAAGGCAACGTTCCCCTTTGAGATATAATTTCAAACTCTCGCGCCGGCACTGCCGGCAGGCGGGTGATGTGTCTTTGGCCAAATTAATTCACCTTTTTTATTAGTTCAAAATTTCAGGTTCAAAGTTCAAAGTTTACAACACTGATTGTTGATTGTTTTTCCCTTTTATGATTTTTCCAGTGTCCGGAATCCGAATAATCAGACCCGGCGGCGCTTGCGCTGCCGGCAGCCATTGTGCGGCGACGGTGTTACGTCCTTGACGCTCATTACCTCCAGGCCGGCGGCCTGCAGCGAGCGGATGGCCGTCTCTCTACCGGATCCCGGGCCTTTTACGTAAACATCTACTTTTTTCAGGCCGTGCTCCATGCCCTTCTTGGCACACGAATCGGCAGTCACCTGCGCGGCAAAAGGCGTGCTCTTGCGCGATCCCTTGAAACCAACCGACCCCGCGCTTTCCCAGGCAATGACGTTGCCATCCCGGTCGCAGAGACTGACGATCGTGTTATTAAACGATGTTTTGATGTGCGCCTGCCCTACCGGTATATTTTTCTTTACCTTGCGGCGCGTGCGCCCTTTTGATTTCGGTGCTGCCATTTATTCCTTTCAGTTCAAAGTTCCAAATTACAGCCATGAAAATTTATAAAAAGCTTCAAGCCAAAAACTTTGAACCTGAAACTTGAAACTTTGAACTATTTTTTACGTTTGACCCCCACGGTGCGGCGGGGCCCCTTGCGGCCGCGGGCATTTGTTTTTGTGCGCTGGCCCCTGACCGGCAGACCGCGCCGGTGCCGGAGACCGCGGTAACTGCCAATCTCCATCAGCCGTTTAACATTCTGCGACCGCTCGCGGCGAAGGTCGCCTTCAACCATCACATTCCGGTCAAGGTATTCCCGCAGCCGGTTGACCTCTTCCTCGGTCAAGTCGCGAATATACGTATCCTTGTTGATGTCCAGATCAGCCAGGATCTTGTTGGATGTGGAGCGGCCGACGCCAAATATATATGTAAGCCCTACCTCAACCCGTTTGTCACGAGGTAGATTTACTCCTGATATTCGTGCCACTTAAAACCTCCAAAAAACAAGTTTCTTGTTTTTAGTCTAGTTTCCAGTTATTCAGCCTGTTTGTTGTTTGAAGATTTCTTAACCAGAAACTTTTAACCAGAAACTAGCAACTGCTTTATCCCTGGCGCTGCTTGTGCCGCGGATTAACGCAGATGACCAGCAGCTTACCCTTCCGCCGCACGATCTTGCACTTCTCGCATATTGGTTTTACAGATGATCTGACTTTCAAGCTAACCCCGTTCTAAGTTCAAAGTTCAGGTTCCAGGTTCCAGGTTTAATTAACCGCAATCTCACAAGTTCGACTTTATAAAACTTTGATATTTGAACTTTGAACCCTATTTAAATCTGTACGTAATCCTTCCCCGTGACAGGTCGTAAGGAGACAGCTCAACTTTCACTCTGTCTCCCGGCAAGATCCGGATATAATGCATCCTCATCTTGCCCGAGATGTGCGCCAGAACCTCATGATCGTTGTCAAGGCGCACCTTGAACATCGTGTTCGGCAGGGCTTCCACAACCTCGCCCTCAAACTCTATGGCTTCCTCTTTTTGAGTCATAATCTCCCGTCACGGCCAACCCGGCATTTTACCACAAACGATGGGCCGCGCCCAAACCCGCCTCGCCCTCTGCCTTGCTCGCTGTCAAAATTCTGGGACCGTTCCGGGTCACAGCTACAGTATGCTCAAAATGAGCCGAGAGGTTGTTATCCGCTGTCGAGATGGCCCACTTATCCTCTCCCACCGTTACTTTGTGCGTACCGGCATTTACCATCGGCTCGATAGCCAGGACCGTCCCTTCCTTAAGCAAAGGTCCCTCTCCCTCGGCGCCGAAATTCGGCACCTGCGGGTCTTCATGCATCTCCCTGCCAACGCCGTGGCCGACCAGGCTTCTGACCACGGTAAATCCGTTGGCGACGACATGCTCCTCCACCGCGTGCGAAACGTCTCCCAGATGGTTGCCCACAACGCACCGGGCAATTGCCCGCATCAGCGATGTTTCCGTGACCTCCATCAGCCTCAGGGCCAGAGGTCCCGGATCGCCCACGGCCACCGTAATGGCCGCATCAGCCACCCAGCCTCCGAGGGTAACGCCGACATCCAGGCTGATAATGTCGCCAAACTTCAGCTCGTACGGCCCGGGAATGCCGTGCACAACCATCTGGTTGGGCGATGCGCAGATAGAAGCCGGATAACCCCGGTATCCCTTAAAAGTGGGAATGCCTTTGTGCTCCCGGATAAAACTCTCCGCCACCCGGTCCAACTCCGCCGTCGTGACGCCCTCGGCGCAGCTATCACGCAAAAGCGCCAGGCAACCGGCAACAACTTCTCCCGCCCGGGCCATCTTCTCTATCTGGGCTGGAGACTTGCAAATAATCAAATCGATGCCCTGCCCTCTCGCTTGCGCGGTTTGCCGGAAATCAAGCGGCGTGATCAGAATCTATTGACTGAGAATTCCCCTGATCCTTTGGTAAATCTCGTCAGGATGCCCGACGCCGTCGATTTCTGTCAGGACACCGCGGGACCGGTAATAATCGATCAGCGGCTCCGTCTGCGTCCTGTAAACTTCAAGCCGGTTTCGCACCGTCTCTTCGCTGTCATCGCTTCGTTGAAATATTTCTCCGCCGCACTGATCGCAAACACCTTCCTGCCGGGGCGGTGAAAAAACTACATGATACGGCTTTTGACAATTGCGGCAAAGCCGCCTGCCGGTAAGCCGTTTAATCAGCTCTGACTCGGGAACGATAATCGCCAGCGCCATCGTAATCTGCTTGCCGGCAGCGTCCAGCGCCTCGTCCAGCTCGTGGGCCTGAGACAGGCTCCGGGGAAAACCGTCCAGCAAGAAACCGCTCTCCGTATCCAGCTGCCGGAGCCGGTCGACAACGATACCGATGACGACTTCGTCCGGCACCAGCTCGCCGGCGTCCATAAACCCTTTGGCCTTGACGCCCAGCTCCGTGCCGGCGGCGACCGCTTCCCGCAGCATATCGCCGGTGGAGATGTGCACCAGGCCGTAGTCCTTCTTGATTCGCTCCGCCTGCGTGCCCTTGCCGGCGCCCGGCGGCCCCAGGAGAATGACGTTCAGCCCAGCCATTATTTCAGAAACCCTTCGTAATGGCGCATCAGCAATTGCGATTCCATCTGTTGCATGGTTTGCAGCGCCACGCCCACAACAATCAGGATCGAGGTGCCACCGAAGAAAAACGGGATCCCCATCGTGGAGATCAGGATGTTGGGCAACACCGCGATCGCCGCCAGGAAGATCGCCCCCGGCAGCGTCAGCCGGGTCAGCACCCGGTCGAGATAAACGGCCGTCGGCCGCCCCGGCCGGATACCGGGAATGAAACCGCCGTATTTCTTTAAGTCATTAGCGCGTTCCACCGGATCGAACTGGACCGCAGTATAAAAATAGGTAAAACCAATGATGAGGATGGCGTCGATAATCAGGAAAGGCGCCCCTGAAGGCGATAAAAAGCTGGCAAACCCCTGCGCCACGGCCCCAGGGAAAAAGCGTGCGATCGTCGGCGGAAACATCAGCACCGAGGAAGCAAAGATAACCGGGATGACGCCGGCCATGTTGACTGACAGCGGCAGGTAAGTGCTGCCGCCGGTGGTCATGCGGCGGCCGATCTGGCGTTTGGCGTACTGGATGTTTATTCGTCGCTGGCCCTCCTGCACCAGCACGACGCCCATGACGACAACGATGGCAATAGCAATCATGATCACGATTGTAAAGGCGCTGGCGCTCCCATTGAGGAACCGGTAGAGAGCCGGCAGCAGGCCGGAGACAATGCTGGCGAAGATTATCAGCGAGATGCCGTTGCCGATGCCATGCTGCGTGATCAGCTCGCCGATCCACATCAGCAGCACCGTTCCGGCCGTCAGCGTGATCACGATCTCGTAAAGTTTAAGCGGCGTCAGCTGGATAATCCCCTGCTGCGCGAAAAGAACGGTGAAGCCGACCGATTGCGCCAGCGCCAGCCCGACCGTGAGATAACGGGTGTACTGGGTGATTTTTCGCTGCCCTGCCTCTCCCTCGCGGGCAAGCTCCTTCAATGAAGGGAACGCCATCGTCAGCAGCTGCAGAATGATGGACGCGGTGATATATGGCATGATGCCCAGGGCAAAGACGGCAAATCTGGTGAGCGCGCCGCCGGAGAACAGATTCAGAAAACCAAGAATGGAATTTTGATTCGAGCCGTTGCTAATAAACTGATTGATTGCATGAACATTTATGCCCGGAACCGGCACGTGCGCTCCCAGGCGGTAGACAACAATCATCCCCGCGGTAAAGAGCAACTTTAACCGCAGCTCGGGAATCCTCCAGGCATTTGCCAGCGATCCCAGCACCTAGATTACCTCCGCCTTGCCGCCGGCGGCCTCGATTTTCTCCCGCGCCGACCGGCTGAACCCCGCGGCCTGAATGGTGAGAGCCGTCTTGATCTCTCCATGCCCGAGAATCTTGACCGGGACTTCGGCGCTGCTGATGATCCCTGCCTCTCGCAACACCGCCGGGTTAACAACCGCGCCTTCCTTGAAATTGACCAAGCGGCTTAAGTTGACAGCCTGCGTCATGGTGCGAAAAGGACCAAAAGGCATGCTCATTTTCTTGTTGGGGCCGCGCAGTTTGCCCACCCTCATGTAGAGCGGCATCTGACCGCCCTCATAGCCGGCGCGAACGCCGCCGCCGGAGCGGCTGGTAAAACCCTTATGACCGCGGCCGGACGTTTTGCCGTGGCCGCTGCCATGACCCCGGCCGACACGCTTTCGGGCATGCTTGGCGCCCGGCGACGGCCTCAGGTTGTGGAGGCCGATATAGGTCTCGGTGTTGACGTTTTGTTCTTTTTTATTATCTGTACTCATTAGCCACCGGTTTCTGGTTTCCAGTTTCTGGTTAAACCCTTAAAAAAGGAAACAGAAACTATAAACTCGGAACACGAAACTATTTTTTTACCTCTTCTACCTCAACCAGATAACGAACCTGGTGAATCATGCCCCGGATCACCGGATTATCGTCATGCACGACGCTGTGATTAATCTTCCGGAGGCCGAGCGCCCTGACTGTCTTCCGATGCCGGTCCTTGTGACCGATAAGGCTTTTCTTCTGGGTAATCTTTATTCGCGCCATTTACTTGGCCGCCCCCTCTGCGGCCTTGGCCGCCGTCTTCGCGGTTTTCTGCGACTTGGCAGCCGGCTCAGGCTCGGGTTCGATTCCCAATATCTCGGCGACGGTCTTGCCCCGGAGCTTGGCCAGTGCTTTTGGATCCTTAAGCGACGCCAGCCCGTCGATGCTGGCCCGGACCATGTTGATCGGATTGGTGGTTCCCAGACATTTCGCCAGTACGTCGCGCACGCCCGCCAGCTCCAGCACCGCCCGCACCCCGCCGCCGGCAATAATGCCGGTGCCAGGAGAAGCCGGTTTTAGCAGCACCCGGCCGGCGCCGTAACGCCCCAGGATCTGATGCGTGATCGTGTTGTTGTGCTTGGGCACGGTGAACATATTCTTCTTCGCATCTTCCACCGCCTTTTGGATCGCCAGCGGCACCTCTTTCGCTTTTCCATAACCGACGCCAACCCGGTTGACCGTGTCGCCCACGACCACCAGCGCCGTGAAGGAGAAGCGCCGGCCGCCCTTGACCACCTTGGCAACGCGGTTGATATGGACTACTTTCTCCTGCAACTCCGGCCCTTTGCGGCCCAATTCGATTTTCTCATAAGCATCGGCCATTGTTAAAACTTAATCCCTCCCTTGCGGACTCCATCAGCCAGGGCCTTGACACGGCCATGATAAAGATAGTTACCTCGATCGAAAACAATTTCGTCGATATTCTTTTCCCTGGCCCTAGCCGCCAGCAACTCGCCCACCTTCCCGGCAGCCTCACTCTTGCTCAAGCCGGTTTCCTTGATATCCCGAATCGAAGCGGAGGCCAGCGTGTTTCCTTTCAGATCATCGATGATCTGCGCATAAATACCTTTATTGCTGCGGAAAACCGACAGGCGGGGCCGCTCGAAGTTCGTCTTCAGGACGCGGCGCACGCGCATACTGCGGCGAAGGCGCGTCTTGCTTCTGCTTTTTAGCTGTTCGGCGGTTTTTGCCATTATGCCCGCTTGCCAACCTTTCTCCGAATATGCTCTTCCACGTATTTGATGCCCTTTCCCTTGTAAGGCTCAGGCGGCCGCACAGAGCGAATCTTGGCCGCCATCTGGCCAACGACCTGCTTGTCGATTCCCCTGATGATGATCTGGGTCGGCTTGGGAACCTCGAAGGACGTGTCCGCATTTGCCGGCTGGATCAAAACCGGATGCGAGTAACCAACGGCAAGCTCCAGGTCTTTTCCCTTCAGCTGGGCCCGGTAGCCAACGCCGTTGATCTCCAGCTCGCGGCTAAACCCCTGCGTCACGCCATGGACCATATTGGCGATCAGCGTCCGCGTCAGCCCGTGCAGCGAGCGGTGATGCCCCTGATCGGTGGGCCGGCGCACCAGAATCTGGCCGTCCTCCTGGACGATCTCCATCTCTGGCGAAAACCGTCCCGCCAGCGACCCTTTGGGGCCCTTGACGCTAACGTCACTGCCGTCGATCCTGACCTCGACGCCATCCGGAACTGCTATGGGAGTTCTTCCAATTCGTGACACTTAAAAAAATAACCTCATATTGTACGTTTGACCCGTCAGCCAGGCCCTGACAACCCTTAATTTATTCGTTTTTTATCACCAGATAAAGCAGACTACCTCGCCGCCGATTCCTTTCTTCTCGGCGTCACGTCCGGTCATCAACCCTTTCGAGGTGGAAAGCACTGCCGTTCCCAGCCCTCCCAGAACCCTGGGAATGCTGTCCTTCTTCGCGTAAACACGACGGCCAGGCTTGCTGATCCGCTTCAGGCCGGAGATCACCCGGCGCCGGTCATCGCCATATTTCAGATCCAGCACGATCATGTCAAAACTGTCGCCGTGGACAACGGAATAATCCAGAATATATCCCTCTTCCTTCAGCAGCCTGGCGATTTCCACCTTCATCGTCGAAACAGGCATCTCCACGTTATCTTTCAGGCTTGTATTCGCGTTCCTGATGCGAGTCAGCATATCCGAGATCGGATCATTTACTGCCATATCACCAACCTCCTACCAGCTGGACTTGGTCAGCCCAGGGATTACACCGTGATGGGCAAGCTCTCTCAGACAGATGCGGCACAGTCCAAATTTGCGAAAATAACCGCGCGGCCTGCCGCAGCGCCGGCAGCGGTAATATGATCTGCTCTTGTACTTTGGCGAGCGATTGGATTTGACTACCAATGATGTTTTCGCCATGAAAAATCTCCTTAGCGCTCACGGAACGGCATGCCTATCCTTGCGATAAGCTCCCGTCCCTGTTCGTCGTTGCTGGCGGTGGTCGTAATTGCAATATCGAGCCCGCGGGTCTGGGTGATCGAGTCATAGTCGATCTCAGGGAAGATCATCTGCTCCTTGATGCCCAGCGACATATTGCCCCGGCCATCAAACGACTTAGGCGAGATCCCCCGAAAATCACGAATCCGCGGCAGCGCTATCGAGATCAGCCGGTCCAGAAATTCATACATCCGCTCGCCTCTTAGCGTCACGGAGCAGCCTACCGGCATTCCCTCCCGGATCTTGAACTGGGCGATGGACTTTCTGGCCCGGTTCAGCCGCGGCTTCTGCCCGGTAATCACGGCCAGTTCCTGCATCGCGTCATCGAGAGCCTTGGCGTCCGTCTTGGCCTCGCCGACGCCCATATTTACCGTGATCTTGGTGACCCTGGGAACCTCCATCGGGTTCTTGAACGCCAGCTCTTTCATAAGCGCAGGCAGAATCTCCTGTTCGTATCTGTCTTTCAGGCGCGCCATTTAGTCAACCTCCGCGCCGCATTGCTTGCAGATCCGCATCCGGCGGTCGTCCGTTCGCTTGATTCCCAGCCGGACGGCATCGCTGCAGCGCGAGCAGTAAAACATCACATTGGATATGTTAATCGGCGCTTCCCGCTCCAGCGTCCCCTGAGGATTGTTCTGCGTCGGACGCTTGTGGCGCTTGACCATATTGAGCCGTTCTACCACAACCCGCTCTTTCTTGGGATCGACGCGCAACACCTTGCCGGTCTTGCCCCGGGCTTTGCCCGCGATCACCTTGACCGTATCGCCTTTTTTAATTTTTAGTTTGTTCTGTGACATAAAACCTTTAGTTCAAAGTTCAAAGCACTTCTGGGGCCAGAGAAACAATTTTCATAAAATTTCTGTCCCTCAACTCGCGAGCCACCGGGCCGAAAATGCGGGTTCCGCGAGGATTCTTGGCGGCGTCAATAAGCACCGCGGCATTCTCGTCAAAAGCAATGTAGGTGCCATCTTTGCGTCCAAGCTCTTTTTTGGTACGGACGACCACCGCCTGTACGACATCGCCCTTTTTTACGGCGCCGCCCGGCGTGGCCGACTTGACAGTGCCGACAATCGTATCCCCGACACGGGCGTAACGCCTCCGGGAACCGCCCATAATCCGGATGCACAGGAGCTCGCGGGCGCCGGTGTTATCAGCTACTTTTAGTCTTGTCTCGACCTGAATCAATTAACGGTTTCTCTCCTGTAAAAATTGCCTGCTTAAGTTTTCCTCTTCGTCAATATTTTTGTTCAAAGTTCCGAGTTCAAAGTTCAAACCGGTTCAAGGTTTTTTCACGTTTAACTTTGTAACTTTGAACTTGAAACTATTATTTTGCTTTCTCTATCACTTCGACCAGCCGCCAGCGCTTGTTCTTTGACAGGGGCCTGGTCTCGATGACGCGAACCATGTCACCGACATGAGCTTCGCTCTTCTCATCATGCACTGCCAGTTTTTTTGACCTGAGCATTGTTTTGCCATACAAACGGTGCGGCTTCTTGGTATCGATGCGGACCGTGATCGTCTTTTCCATTCCGTCGCTAACCACGACGCCGCGGCGCTCTTTGCGAACGCTTGTTTCTGTCTCATTGCTCAACTTGTGGCCTCCTGCTCACCGGCGAAATTACGCTCTTCCTGCACCGTCATGATCCGGGCGATATCTTGCCGGACCAGCCGCAGCTTGCGCGGGTTATCCAGCTGCCCGGTGGCATGCTGAAATCTGAGATTGAACAGCTGCTTGCGCGTTTCACTCAGCCGCTGAACCAGTTCGTCGTCTGTCATTTCCCGAAGCTCGCTAGCCTTCAAAGATATCACCACCGCGCATCACGAATTTACATTTAACCGGCAGCTTGTGGGAGGCAAGCCGCATGGCTTCCCGCGCCACCACCGGCGCCACTCCAGAGAGCTCAAACATGATCTTACCCGGCTTGACAACCGCCACCCATTGCTCGGGCGAGCCCTTGCCGCCACCCATTCTGGTTTCAGCCGGCTTTTCCGTGACCGGTTTATGCGGGAAAATATCGATCCAGACTTTGCCGCCGCGCTTGATATGCCGGGTCATCGCGATACGGGCGGCCTCGATTTGCCGGTTGGTAATCCACCCGGGCTCGAGCGCCTTTAGCCCGTACTCTCCGTGCTCGATCCGCGTGCCGCCTTTAGCCATCCCCGGCATCCGGCCCCGATGTTGTTTTCTATACTTTGTTTTCTTTGGTAGTAACATCTTTAGTTCTACGTTCCAAGTTCAAAGTTCAAGGTTACATACATTTTTCTGTCTGCCAGGGCCCCAGTTCCAAAACTAATCCAGCGACATAAAACTACTCGTTCCCTCTGCTGCCTTTTCACAACAATGAAAATTTCAATGTTTCATAAAAGTCAAATAAGAAATGTTCTTGTTCTTGTTCCATGAGCTTCAACTTTGAACAGGAATGTTGAACTTATTTTCTTCTTTGCGCGTCCACCTCGCCTAACCGGCGCTCGTTCTTTTTGGTCTCCATGTCGTAGCCGGCAGGCATAATCTCGCCCTTGTTGATCCAGACCTTGACGCCGATACGTCCGAAGGTCGTACGGGCCTCCGTAAAACCATAATCGATGTCCGCCCGCAGCGTATGCAACGGCACACGTCCTTCGCTGTATCCCTCGCTGCGCGCCATTTCGGCGCCGCCCAACCGTCCGGAACAGGCGACCTTGATGCCCTCGGCTCCCGACCTGATTGCTGACGTAATGGCCCGCTTCATCGCGCGCCGGAAGGCAACCCTGCCCTCAAGCTGCTCGGCAATGGATTGCGCCACCAGATTGGCGTCCAACTCCGGCCGCTTGACCTCGATAATGTTGACGTGGACAGACTTCCCCGTTTGCGCATGAATCTCCTTGCGCAGGGCATCCACTTCGGCGCCGCTCTTGCCAATGACGATTCCGGGCCGGGCCGTATGGATGTCAATCGTGATTTTCTGCGTATCCTTCTTGATGTGGATATCCGACAGCGCCGCATGCCGCAGCTTGTTGCGGATATGCTCGCGGATCTTCAGATCCTCGATTAAAAAATTGGCAAATTCCTTTTCCGTATACCAGTGGGATTTCCAGTCATGAATGATTCCCAACCGGAGTCCTCCTGGATGAACTTTCTGACCCATGCTATCCCTCCTCCCTGCTTGTCAGCTCAACGGTCACGTGACTGCTGCGTTTGTGAATCCGGCCGGCGCGGCCCATCGCCCGCGGCCGGAAACGCTTTAATGTTGGCCCTTCATTTACCACAATCCGGCTAATGTAAAGATCCTCACTGCTTAAGTCGTTGTTATTCTCCGCGTTGGCGGCGGCAGAAGAGATAACCTTGCCGATGACGCCCGCGGCTCCTCTGGTGGAAAAAGTAAGCGCCGCGCGGGCCTCCGCGATCTTCTTGCCGCGCACTGTGTCAGCCACCAGCCGCATCTTCCGCGGCGAAATGCGTACGTACTTGGCCGTCGCCGTCACCGACCGCGCTGCTGTTTCGGTTTCTTCTGCTTCTGCTTTTTCTTTTTTCTTTTTTTTGTCTGCCATAATAAACCTAGTTCCAGGTTCCGAGCTCAAAGTTTAAAATCCCTTAAAAAAACAAACTTTGAACTTGGAACTTTGAACTATTTAAGTGACGTGCTCCGATCGGTATGATGGCCGTGGCCGCGGAACGTGCGGGTGGGAGCAAACTCGCCGAGTTTATGACCCACCATGCTTTCCGTGATAAAGACCGGCACATGCTTGCGGCCGTCATGGACGGCGATCGTATGGCCGACCATCTCCGGGAAGACGGTGGAGGCGCGCGACCAGGTCTTGATCATCTTTTTCTTGCCTGATTCGTTCATCGCCTCGATCCGCGCCAGCAGTTTCGCCTGTACGAACGGTCCTTTTTTTAACGATCTGCTCATTTTTGTCCTTCCTACCTGCGTCCCCGCCGCCGCGAGCGGACGATATAACGGTCGCTGTCTTTACCCTTCTTGCGCGTGCGATAACCGATGGTTGGCACACCCCAGGGAGTAACCGGATGGCGACCGGCCGTTGTCTTGCCCTCGCCGCCGCCGTGCGGGTGGTCGACCGGGTTCATGGCGGTGCCGCGTACGTGCGGACGCTTGCCGCGCCAGCGCGTTCTGCCGGCCTTGCCACCGGTCAGGTTTTCATGCGTAACGTTTCCGACCTCCCCGATGGTGGCCCGGCACGCAGCCGGGATCAGCCGCATCTCACCGGAAGGCAGACGCAAGGTGGCCATCTCGCCCTCCTTTGCCATCAACTGCGCCGAAGTACCGGCGCCGCGGGCCATCTGGGCTCCCCGGCCTGGCTTCAGCTCAACGCAATGAATGACGGTACCGACGGGGATATGCGCCAGCGGCAGGCTGTTGCCGACGCGGATGTCAGACTCGGGACCGGAAACCACCTGGGCGCCTACCGTTAGTCCGATTGGAGCCGGAATGTACCGCTTATCGCCGTCCAGATAATGAAGCAGCGCAATCCTGGCGGATCGATTCGGATCATATTCAATCGAAGCAACTTTCGCCGGAACGCCGTCCTTCAGCCGCTTGAAATCTATCTCCCGGAACCGCCGCTTATGGCCGCCGCCCGAGTGGCGCTTCGTGATTCTCCCGTAAGAGTTGCGGCCGCCCTTCTTGGGAATCCCCCTGGTCAGGCTCTTTTCCGGATTCGACCTGGTAATTTCACTGAAGGTCGAGCCGGTCATGAACCGCCGGCCGGGCGATGTTGGCTTGTATGTTTTTACTTGTGCCATAAATTCTTTCGTTTAACGTTTAACGTTTAACGTTTAATGCTCCGCAAACAACTCCTGAAATCCGTCAAACCTTAAACATTAAAGTTGAACGTTCCTACATCGATTCGAAAAACTCGATCTTCTGTCCTTCTGACAGTTCCACGATCGCTTTTTTCCCGGAACTGGTATGGCCCTGAACCATGCCGCGACGTTTCGGTTTGGACCGCGTCTTGATGATGTTGACGCCCACCACATTGACGCTAAAAATCTCTTCCACCGCCTTGGCGATCGCCGGTTTTCTTGCCCGCGGATCCACCTTGAAGGTGTATTTATTGTGCTCGATCAGCTGGTAACTCTTTTCCGAGATCACCGGCCCGATAATAATCGTGTACGGATCTCTCATCTGGACTCAACCACCCTGTTAAGCTCGCTGACGGCTTCCTTCGTCGCCAGAACCATCCGCGCCGCCATGATGTCGCTCACGAGCAGATCGCCGGGGCCGGTAACATCCACCCTCGGAATGTTTCGCAACGACAGAGCGGCATTGTCATCGGCCTCGGCCAGGAGCACCAGCAGCGGGTACTTGACCTCAAGCTTTTCCAGCACCGCAACCACCGCAGACGTCTGCGGCTCCTCGAACGGCAAAGCGTCAACAACCTTGAAACTGCCTTCGCCGGCCCTGGCGCTCAGCGCCATTTTCAGGGCGCGGCTGCGCACTTTCCGGTTAACCTTAAACTTGTAATCCCTCGGCACCGGTCCGAAAACGATGCCGCCGCCGGTCCAGTGCGGCATCCGGCTCGAGCCGGCGCGGGCGCGGCCCGTGCCCTTCTGGCGCCAGGGCTTCACGCCGCCGCCCCTTACCTCGGACCGGTTCTTCGCCGACGCGGTGCCGCGCCGCCGGGAAGCAAGCTCGGCCCGGACAACCTCATGCAGAACGGCGATCTTTGGTTTAACGCCGAAAACTTTCGGATCAAGACCGGCCTGCTCGCCCTCAAGAGCCTTAACCTCAGGCACCTTGACCTCCCGCTTCGCGACCTCTTCTTTCTTTTTCCGCCTCGATTTCCTGGAAGTCTTTTTCCTGGGCTTCGTTTCTTTGGCGGGCGCTGTGGCTTCAGCCCCGGTCTGCGACTCTTCCTCGCCCTCGGCGCCAGCCGCCGCTTCTTCAGGCGTAGACTCCACTTCTGCCGGCGTTTCCGGCTCCGGATTTTCCGCACCCGCCTCCACCTCTACGGCGCCGGTCGGGGCTGCCTCAGTTTCCAGCTCGGACTGGCTCCCGGCCGCTTCTTTCTTCGGTTCCTGCTGCGGTTCCTGATTTTCAGTTTTTTCTTCGTTGTCAGCCATAAAACCAGCTCAAAATTCCAAGTTCAAAGTTAATCCAGAACTGCTTTAATGCGTCTGGATGAACACAATCGCGTTGCTGGCGCCCGGCACCGCGCCCTTTACCATGATCAGGTTCTGCTCCGGCTCCGTGGCGACCACCTCCAGGCCCAGCTGGGTCGAACGTTTGTTGCCCATCTGTCCCGGGAGCCGGAGCCCCTTAAACACCCGCGAAGGGTAGGCCGAAGCGCCAACCGATCCGGGAGCCCGATGAAAATGAGCCCCGTGCGATCCCGGTCCGCCGGCAAATCCGTGGCGCTTGATGACGCCGGCAAAGCCTTTTCCCTTGGAAATGCCGGTCACCTTGACCTTCTGTCCGATCTCGAACGCCTCCACCGTGATCTGGTCGCCGGCCTGCGGCATCTCCCTCTCGGCTGGCGGCGCGGGAGCAGCCTCAGCCTCGGCAGCCTCAGCCTGAGCTGCTTCGGGCTTGACTGATTCCGCCGCTTTTTCGCCAGCCACGACGGCCTCTTCAGATTCAGCTGCTTCCTTTGCTTCCTTCTCCGCCCCTTTGGCGGCTTTCTTCGCTTTCGCCCGGGTCTTTTTCGCCGGCTTTTCCGCGGTTTCAACAACTGACACCCAGGCTGTTGCTTCCCTTAGATCGCAGCGCACTTCAGCCAGATAACGCCGGGGACCGACGCCGGCTTTTTTGAAGTGACCCGCCGCAGGCTTGTTAAGCCGACTCTCCTTGATTTCGCCAGATCCGATCTGCAGCGCCTCATACCCGTCCCGGGCGACGGTTTTCACCTGCGTTACCGTACAGGGACCGGCCTCAATGACCGTAACTGGAATCCGGTCGCCGCCTTCGGTGAAGATCTGGGACATGCCCAGTTTTTTCCCCAGAATGGCAGCCATCACAATTTAATCTCAATATCAACGCCGGCCGGCACGTCAAGTCGCATCAGGGAATCGACGGTTTTCGGCGTCGGCTGATGGATGTCGATCAGCCGCTTGTGTGTCCGCATTTCGAAGTGCTCGCGCGAATCCTTGTCCTTGAACGGGCTCTTGATCACGCAGTAGACATTCTTTTCCGTCGGCAGCGGCACCGGACCCACCACGGTGGCGCCGGTCCGCTGAGCCTGCTCCACGATTAGCCGCGCACTCCGGTCGATCAACTCATGATCGTAAGCTTTAAGCCTAATTCTTATTTTTTGCTGTGCCATTTTTTAAGTTCCGGTTCAATGTTCCGAGTTCAAAGTTACAATCTCAAGGCCTTGACTTTGAACCTTGAACTTTGAACTGCATGGCCGCCGGTTAGGCGGCCACACTATGGTTGTTATTTAATAACCTGCGTAACCGCGCCGGCGCCGACGGTGTGGCCGCCCTCGCGGATGGCGAAGCGGAGGCCTTCCTCCATGGCGATCGGCGTGATCAGCTGAACTTCCATATTCGTGTTGTCACCCGGCATCACCATCTCCACGCCCTCTTCCAGCTGGATCGTCCCGGTCACGTCGGTCGTCCGGAAATAAAACTGAGGGCGGTAGCCCGGGAAGAACGGGGTATGACGGCCGCCCTCTTCCTTGGACAGAACGTATACCTGTGCCTTGAAATGCGTATGCGGAGTGATCGAGCCCGGCTTGGCCAGAACCATGCCGCGCTGGATGTCCTCGCGCTTGGTGCCGCGGAGCAGCACGCCGATGTTGTCGCCGGCGCGGCCCTCATCCAGCAGCTTGCGGAACATCTCCACGCCGGTGCAGACGGTTTTGTCGATCTTTTCCTGCATGCCGACGATCTCGACTTCCTCGCTCACTTTGACGATGCCGCGCTCGACACGACCGGTGGCGACGGTGCCACGGCCGGTAATCGTAAATACGTCCTCAATCGGCATCAGGAAAGGCTTGTCGATGTCGCGCTCCGGCTCGGGGAGATAGTCATCGACGGCCTGCATCAGCTCCAGGATGGGATTGCAGGCTTCACACTCCTGTTTGCCGCAGCCACACTCGAGCGCCTTGAGCGCGGAACCCTTGACGACCGGGATATCATCACCGGGAAACTCATATTCTGAGAGCAGCTCCCGCACCTCGATCTCCACCAGCTCCAGCAACTCAGGATCGTCAACCATGTCAACCTTGTTAAGAAAGACGACGATGTAAGGAACGCCGACCTGGCGGGCCAGCAGGATGTGCTCCCGCGTCTGCGGCATCGGGCCGTCGGCGGCGCTTACCACCAGGATGGCGCCGTCCATCTGGGCCGCTCCGGTGATCATGTTCTTGATGTAGTCAGCATGGCCGGGGCAATCCACGTGCGCATAGTGGCGGTTGGCCGTCTCGTACTCGACGTGAGCGGTGGCGATGGTGATGCCGCGCTCTCGCTCTTCCGGCGCGTTGTCAATCGAATCGAAGCTGCGCACTTCCACATTCTCGCCGTGTCCCGCGAGGCAAGAAGTAATGGCGGCGGTCAGCGTCGTCTTGCCGTGATCAATATGGCCGATGGTGCCGACATTCAGATGCGGCTTCGTTCTTTCAAATTTTGCTTTTGCCATGGGTTACTCCTTTCGTCACTAAAAATCGAGCAAGTTATAAAATTCTCTTTGAATCTTTATTGCTTTCAAGTTGCGCAACCGGTTTTCCGTTTAAAGCCCGCCGATTTCCCTGGGCGAGTACTATATATCAAACAGCCATCCCGGACAATTACTACCTGGCGCCCACCTGCTCCATGATGCCCTCGGCAATGGAGCTGGGTACCTCTTCGTATTTTTCGAACTGCATCGTATACTGCGCCCGTCCCTGGCTGATAGACCGTAAATCTGTGGCATAGCCAAACATTGACGCCAGCGGCACATGCGCGCGGATGATCTGAGCGTTGCCACGCGGCTCCATACCTTCAATCTTGCCGCGCCGGGAATTCAGGTCGCCGATGACGTCTCCCATGTACTCTTCCGGAGTGACAATCTCAACCTCCATCACGGGCTCCAGCAGCACCGGCTTCCCTTTGCCGGCAGCCTCTTTCAGCGCCATGGAGCCGGCAATGCGAAAAGCCATCTCCGATGAGTCCACCTCATGGTAAGAGCCGTCGATCAGAGTTACCTTGATCCCGACCATCGGGTAGCCGGCAAGCACGCCGTTGTCCATCGCTTGCCTGATCCCCTCGTTAACAGCGGGGATATAGTCCTTGGGAATGACGCCGCCAGTAATCTGGTCGTCGAACTCGTAGCCCTCGCCGGGGCCGGCCGGCTCGACGTTGATGACGACGTGACCGTACTGGCCGCGGCCGCCGGACTGCCGCACGAACCTGCCTACCACCTTCTCCACCGGCCGGCGGATCGTCTCGCGGTAAGCAACCTGGGGCCGGCCGACATTGGCGTCGACCCGGAACTCCCGCAGAAGCCTGTCAATGATAATCTCCAGGTGCAACTCTCCCATGCCGGAGATGACTGTCTGGCCGGTCTCCTCATCGGTGCGAACCTGGAAGGTCGGGTCCTCCTCCGCCAGACGATGCAGCGAAGTGCCAAGCTTTTCCTGATCGGCCTTGGTCTTTGGCTCGATCGCAACCGAAATAACCGGCGCCGGAAAGTCCATCGATTCGAGAATGATGGGACTGCCCTGAACGCAAAGAGTGTCGCCGGTAGTCGTATGTTTGAGGCCGATAGCCGCCGCCAGTTCCCCGGCATAGATCGCGTCGCGGTCCTCGCGATGGTTGGCGTGCATCTGCAGAATGCGGCCGATGCGCTCTTTCTTGTCCTTGGTGGCGTTGTAAATGTGGCTGCCAGCCTTTAGCGAGCCGGAGTAAACCCGGAAATAGGTCAGTTTGCCTACATGCGGGTCGGTCATAACCTTGAAAGCCAGCGCCGCGAACGGCTCGCTGTCATCGGCATGCCTGGCCTCCTCGGCGCCGGTATCGGGGTTGATTCCCTTGATGGCGGGAACGTCAACCGGCGAGGGGAGATAGTCGATGACCGCGTCCAGGAGCGGTTGCACTCCCTTGTTCTTAAAAGCGGAGCCGCACAGAACCGGCGTAATCACAATATCATTGGTGGCTTTGCGGATGATCCGCTTCAGCGTAGCCGCTTCAATCTCTTTTCCTTCCAGGAAAGCTTCCATCAGCTCATCGTCGTGATCGGCGAGTTTCTCGATCATCAGCTCACGCCATTCCTGGGCGAAATCTTTCATATCTTCGGGAATTTCCTCCACTTTCCAGCTCTCGCCCTTGTCATCGCTTCCCCAGATAAGAGCCTTCATCTCTACCAGGTCAATGACCCCCTGGAAAGCGCTCTCCCGCCCGATCGGCAACTGGATCGCCACCGGGTGGGCGTCCAGCCGTTTGACCATCATGTCCAAAACGGCGAAATAATCGGCGCCGATGCGGTCCATTTTGTTCACGTAAGCGATGCGAGGGACGCCGTATTTGTCGGCCTGGCGCCAGACCGTCTCCGATTGCGGCTCGACGCCGCCGACGGAGCAAAACAGGGCGATGGCCCCGTCCAGCACCCGGAGCGAGCGCTCAACCTCGACGGTAAAGTCCACGTGCCCGGGAGTGTCTATAAGATTAATTCGGCAATCACGCCAGTGATAGGTTGTAGCAGCGGAGGTGATGGTGATTCCCCGCTCCTGCTCCTGCTGCATCCAGTCCATGACCGCCGCGCCTTCGTGGACCTCGCCGATCTTGTGGGTCCTGCCGGTGTAGTACAGGATCCGTTCGGTGGTGGTCGTCTTGCCGGCGTCAATATGAGCCATAATGCCGATATTTCTTGTTTTTTCTAACGAGAACTTTCTGGTCATGTTACCGCTCTTGTTCCCTTTGCTTACAGTAATAGCCTGTGTCGTCATTTATTAATCAAAACCTTTAATTATAATTGTTTGTCAGCCGCTGTCGCCGGCCTTCATTCATTGTTACGCCCCTACCAGCGGTAGTGAGCAAACGCCCGGTTGGCCTGAGCCATCCGGTAAAGATCGTCCTTCTTCTTCCAGGCGCTGCCCTGGCCCGACAGAGCATCGAGGCATTCATTTGCCAAACGCTCCGCCATTGTTTTCTCGCGCCGCTGCCGCGCATAGCCGACCATCCAGCGCACCGCCAGCGTTCTGGCCCTGCGGGTAGGAACCTCCACCGGCACCTGATAGGTGGCCCCGCCGACCCGACGCGACCGGACCTCGAGCTGCGGCGTCACCGTATCGACGGCCTTTTTGAGTACCGCCACCGGATCGTCGCTGTTTTTTTCACCCAGAATTTCCAGCATGCGGTAAACGATACGCTCCGCGGTTGATTTCTTGCCGCCCAGCATTACCTTGTTGACAAACTGGGCTACCAGCTTGCTGCTGTAAACCGGATCAGGCGTAACATCGCGCTTCTGGGCTGCGGCTCGTCTCGGCATGGCTTAGGGAGTCTTGACTCCATATTTGGACCGGCCCTGCCGCCGATCGGTTACGCCGGCCGTGTCCAGCGCCGCCCTGACGATCTTGTACCTCACGCCTGGAAGATCCTTGACCCTGCCTCCCTTTACAAGAACCACCGAGTGCTCCTGTAAGTTGTGGCCGATGCCGGGAATATAGGCGGTAACCTCGATGCCGCTAGTCAGACGAACGCGGGCAACCTTGCGCAGAGCCGAATTCGGCTTTTTGGGCGTGGTGGTGTACACGCGTGTACAGACACCCCGGCGTTGCGGGCTGCCTTTCAGAGCCGGCGTCGACACCTTCTCCGAAGGAGTAACGCGGCCTTTCCTGATAAGTTGATTTACGGTCGGCATAATAATATCCGGTTTAAAGTTCCAATTTCAAAGTTTGAGCGATTCGTGACTTTACGAATGATCCTCATTGCACGCAAACGAGCTGCAGGCCAATTCTCTCCGGAGAACAAATCCGGAGCGAGCCTGCGGCTCGGTGATACTTACAATAATTCCCTTGCAGAATCACACGCCTGCTTCTTGAGGCGCAAGAAGGCAGTATAGCAAGGGGCAAAAGTGGAGTCAAGAAAAAAACAACCGGCCCCGGGAGTTTTTTACATGCCCGGCATCCCCTGCATTCCCCCGCCCGTGCTCGTTCCGGTAGAGGCACCGCCGGCGGATGGACCGGCGGAAGAATTCGCGGGAATTGCCGGATTTACCCAGTAATCAGAAGCCATTTTTGCCGCTGTGTCTTCTGAATAGGCGGACCAGTCCATCTTGATGGCGGCGGCTCTGGTGATCGCCGTCTTGACCACCAGGGGCTGATCCATGTTCATGGGGCCGGTCATGTTAACCGATGTCTGCAGGTCGCTGTACAGGTTTATCTGGACCCGGGATACGTCCTTGTATTCAAACAAAATGCTGGCAACCTTTTGGGTGGCGTCGGCCGCCACACCAGGCAGTTGTTCAGGAGTACACACCATCTCCATCGCAATCATGGGACATTCAGTCCGGTTCATATCAATCTGGATGGAAATGCCGCCCGCCACGGGCGTCAGAGTTATATTCCTGACGAGAGGTTCTTCCATCTCGCCTTTGGTGCCCAGCTCGTGGTCCATTACCTGCTGGACGTCATCCTTTGTCACCGGCCCCGGCCTGGTGATCCGGCCAGCCAGGGTTCCTACCGGTTGCGTATCAGTGTCTGCGGGAAGAGTGACGTAAGACCCGCCGCAACTCCAGGCCACAAGCGCCGCCGCGAGAACTACAACGGAGAGCGCCAACATCAACGCGGCTTTCGGATTCAACGCAAAAAACCTGCGGCGGCGGAAAAAACGAGGTGCGTTCAGTGGATGATCTCCTAACTTGCGAGCCGGCCAGCACAGCCGCCTGTCCTGGATGGAAGTATACCATTTTTTCGTCAGACAGGCAGCTAAGCCAGCGCCGGATTGATTTGGATGTTTCATGAGTGAGGTTTAAGGCGCAAAGCACAGAGCCAGGCAGATTGTCATCCCGAGCATTTCGCTACCGCTTAGCGCAGGCTCCGCGAAGGAGCTGCTCTTTAAGCAGATTCGGCGGTCGCTCCCCTTAATGAGGTTCGGGAGCCTTAGCAAAAGAAATATCCGGATCATCCCGGCGCCGGGCGCCGGCTAATTTTCCATTGGAGCATCCCTTAAGGCGCCGGCATAAGCAGGCCCATCCCGGATCTTCCGGGATGGGCCATATATATTTTGAGTGCGGCGGGCCGGGTTTACGCCAGTGGGTCTTCGTCGTCGCTCGCGGCTCCCACGGCCAACATCTCCGCCTCCACCGGCGGTACCGTCGAATATATCTCCAGCGTGCGATACCTTCTGAGGCCGGTTGACGCCGGAATCAGCTTGCCGATGATGACATTCTCTTTCAGGCCTTGCAGACGATCTACTTTCCCTTCGATGGCGGCGTCCGTCAGTACTTTGGTCGTCTCCTGGAACGACGCCGCCGACAGGAAGCTTTCTGTAGCCAGCGAAGCCTTGGTTATACCAAGAATTGCTTGCTCAGCAACGGCAGGCTTTCCTTTGGCCTTGATCACCTGTTCGTTTATCTTCTTGAACTGGACCTTGTCCACCAGCTGGCCCGGGAGCAGGTCCGTGTCGCCCCTGGACTCAACCCGCAGACGTTTCATCATCTGCCTGACCACGATCTCAATGTGCTTGTCATTTATGTCAACTCCCTGGCGACGGTAGACGTCCTGAACCTCGCTTACCAGATACAGTTCCGTGGAGGTGTTGCCCCTAACCGCGACCAGATCGCCCGGATAGAGCGAACCCTCCGACAGCTGGGTCCCCTGTTCGATCTTGTCGCCATCCCTGACGAACAAGCGGGTATGACGCGGAAAACTGTAGCTCTTCTCGTCTCCCTTGGCCCCATGGACGATCACCTTGAGGCTCTTGTCAGTATCGACGATCTCAACCTTGCCGCCAATTTCGGCAATCTTTGCCTGCCCTTTTGGCTTGCGCGCTTCAAACAGCTCGACGACGCGGGGCAGACCATGGGTAATATCCTCGCCGGCGATGCCGCCGCGGTGGAACGTGCGCATGGTCAGCTGCGTGCCTGGCTCGCCAATAGACTGGGCGGCGATGATGCCGACGGCGTCCCCCAGCTCCGCCATCTCTCCGGAAGCAAGGTTGCGCCCGTAACAGGCGGAGCAGACTCCGACTTCCGATTCACACTTGAGCACGGACCGCACTGCCAGGAAGTAACCCTCCTTAGCGCCGTGCACTTCGTCGATAGCGGCCAGCAGCTCGTCCGTAATCTGATCGCCCTTTTGAGCCACTACCTGCGGTTTGCGCTTGCCGGGTACATCCTGCGCTAAAACGCGACCGAGCAGGCTTTCATTGAGTTTTGTGCTCCGGCTTTTCTTGTCAACCACCCGCAGCGGCAGCTCCAGGTATGCCTCGGTGCCGCAGTCATCTTCCCGGATGATGACATCCTGTGCGACGTCGACCAGGCGCCGTGTCAGGTAGCCGGAGTCGGCTGTCCTGAGCGCCGTGTCCGCCAGTCCCTTGCGGGACCCGTGGGTGGAGATAAAAAACTCCAGCACGCTCATGCCTTCCATCAGGCTGGCGCGCACCGGCCGCTCGATTGTATCACCTTTCGGGTTAAGCATCAAACCTCTCATCCCGGCCAGCTGATGCATCTGATCCGGATTGCCGCGGGCGCCGGAATTCGCCATCATAAACAGCGGGTTAAGCTCATAGAGGTTGTTATCCATGGCCTGGGCCACTTCCTCGGTCGCCTGCTGCCACTTCTGGATCACCATGTCCCTCCGCTCGCCATCAGTAATGAAACCGCGGTCGTACTGCCGGTGAATCTCCTCCACTTCCGACTCGTAACGGTCAAGGATATCGCCCTTTTCGGGAGGAACGACGATGTCATTCTTTCCCACCGTGACGCCGGAGAGAGTCGCATGCCGGAAACCGAGGCTTTTGATCACATCAAGCACCCGCGCTACCGTGACCGTTCCGTACTGGTTGATCAGATCCGCGATCAGATTTTTCATTCTTGTCTTGTCAAGAGTGACATTGACAAATTTCCTTTTCATCTGATCGTACACATCGCCCAGATGCCCGCTGAGCACCTCGTCGATTTCGTCGTTAAAGATGACCCGGCCGGCGGTGGTGACGATCTTGCTGCCGTCGGCGCGGCGGTAGCGGATCACCTGCTGCAGCCCAACCGTCCGCTCGTCAACGGCGCGCACCACTTCATCCGGTGAGCCGAACATCGGCGGCGTCGGCTTCATTTTCTGCGGGTCGAGTTCCTCCACGTTGACCTCGCAGTAGGTCAGCCAGTAGGTTCCCAGGACCATATCCTGTGACGGTACCGCTAACGGCCGCCCGTGCGCTGGCGAGAGTATGTTATTCGCTGACAGCATCAGGATGCGCGCCTCTGCCTGGGCCTCGACTGAAAGCGGCACGTGCACCGCCATCTGGTCGCCGTCAAAGTCGGCGTTAAAGGCGGCGCATACCAGTGGATGGATCATAATAGCCTTGCCCTCGACCAGGATCGGCTCGAACGCCTGGATACCCAGCCGGTGCAGGGTAGGAGCGCGGTTGAGCATCACCGGATGTTCAGAGATGACCTCTTCCAGCACGTCCCATACTTCCGGAACCATGCTTTCCACCATCTTCTTGGCGGCCTTGATGTTCTGCACCCGGTCGCGCTCGACTAGGCGGCTCATGATAAAGGGCTTAAACAGCTCCAGCGCCATCAGCTTGGGGATGCCGCACTGGTGCAGCTTCAGCTGCGGTCCCGCCACGATCACCGAGCGGCCGGAGTAGTCAACACGCTTGCCGAGCAGGTTCTGGCGGAACCGCCCCTGCTTTCCCTTGAGCATGTCCGACAGGGACTTGAGCGGCCGGTTGCCTGGGCCGGTCACGGCGCGTCCGCGGCGGCCGTTGTCAAACAGGGCGTCGACGGCCTCCTGCAGCATCCGCTTTTCATTGTTGACAATGATTTCGGGAGCTCCCAGGTCAAGGAGCCGCTTGAGGCGGTTATTTCTGTTGATAACTCGCCGATATAAGTCATTAAGATCACTTGTGGCGAAGCGGCCGCCGTCCAGCTGGACCATCGGCCTCAACTCCGGCGGGATCACCGGCACGGATTCCAGAATCATCCACTCCGGCTTGTTGCCGGAGCGCAGGAAGGCATCCATCACCTTCAGGCGTTTGAGCGCCCGCTGCAGCTTCTGTCCTTTGGAAGTGACGACGATCTCGTTCAGCTCGGCTACCTCTGTTTCAAGGTCAACCTGCTCCAGCAGTTCGCGGATCGCCTCCGCTCCCATACCGCCTCGGAAATAATTGCCAAAGCCAAACGGGCTGCCAAAACGGTCCTTGAGATCGCGGAAAAGCTGCTCATCGCCGATGATCTGCTTCAGCTCCAGCTTCTGGAATTCTTCCCACAGCTGCGCCAGGCGCTCCGCCTGCTCGTTGGCGTACTGCTCGTTATCGGCAATCTCGTCGGCGATTTCCCGCTCGACCTGCACTTTGCGCTCTTCGGTCTCCTTCTTGGTGAGCTTGCTCAGTTTGGTTTCGGTACCGCCGAAAAGCGCCAGCGATTCCATCTCAACCTCTTCCGGAGAGGCGTCGCCGTCGAGCACGCGCAGCCGCCGTTCCTTTGCTTCTTCCAGCTCCTTGATCCGTTCCAGCTTGTCCGCATGAAACTGCTCGATGGCCGCGTTCACCTTTTCCTGCAAAACCTCAGCGTCGGCGGCCCGCTTCTCAAAATCAATAAAGGTGACAATCGAGCCGGCGAAATACAGCACCTTTTCCAGTTCCTTGGGAGCAATGTCAAGCAGATAGCCCATCCGTGACGGGACTCCCTTGAAAAACCAGATATGGGAAACCGGGGCGGCCAGGTCGATATGACCCATCCGCTCGCGGCGCACTTTGGAGCGGGTCACCTCGACACCGCAGCGCTCGCAGATAATGCCCTTGTAACGGACCCGTTTGTATTTGCCACAGTAGCATTCCCAGTCCTTGGTGGGACCGAATATGCGCTCGCAAAAGAGGCCGTCTTTCTCCGGCTTGAGCGTGCGATAGTTGATTGTCTCCGGCTTGGTTACCTCGCCGGAGGACCAGGCCCGGATATTCTCCGATGAGGCCAGGCCAATCCTGATTGCATCAAAATTATTGATGTCTAACAAAACTATCCTCCTAAAGCAGATGGTGGATGGCAGATGCTCCGTGGTGGATTAACATCAAAATTCCACCTCATATCTTTTAATTTAATCAACCTCGACTTCAGTGGTGCTGGCTTCCGAATCTGCCAGCACGTCCTCGGACTCCTCAGCCATGTCAATAACATCTCCGAGCAGTTCTTCCGCCGATTTCTCTTCTTCCTCCTCTTGCCCGCCCATCTTCAAACCGGCAGAGAGATCAATTCCCAGCTCCTCGGCCGCCCGGCGGAGTTCGTCGTCTTCTTCCAGCATGTCAACATTCTCGCCCTCCTCGGACAGGATGTTTACATCAAGCCCCAGGCTCTGCATCTCCTTGAGCAATACCTTGAAGGACTCGGGAATATTGGGTTCGGGAATATTCTCGCCCTTGACGATCGCCTCGTAAGCCTTGACGCGGCCGATGGTGTCGTCGGATTTGATCGTCAGCATTTCCTGAAGCGTGTGGGCGGCGCCGTATGCTTCCAGCGCCCATACCTCCATTTCACCGAAACGCTGGCCGCCAAACTGGGCCTTGCCGCCCAGGGGCTGCTGCGTTACCAGCGAGTAGGGACCAGTGGATCGGGCATGGATCTTGTCGTCCACCAGGTGGAGCAGTTTCAGGATATACATGTAGCCGACCGTGATCTTGTCGCCGTAAGGGTCGCCGGTCAGGCCGTTGTACAGCTTCACCTTGCCGGCGGCCGGGTTGGGCTCGTCGCTGTCATACGTATAAGTGATCTTTTTCTCCGGATCATGCTCGTAACATTTAATCAGCGCTTCCTCCACTTCACCGACCGTGGCGCCGTCGAAAACAGGCGTGGCGATGTGAGTTGGCGATTCAAAACCGTCGCCGTTATCCCAGCCGCGCGCAGCGGCCCATCCGAGATGAGTCTCCAGAATCTGGCCGATGTTCATACGGGAGGGAACGCCCAGCGGATTGAGAATGATATCAACCGGCGTGCCGTCCTCCAGGAATGGCATATCCTCCTCGGGCACGATCTTGGAGATGACTCCCTTGTTGCCGTGCCGGCCGGCAAGCTTGTCGCCTTCAGCGATCTTGCGCTTCTTGGCCACGTAGGCGCGCACAAGCTTGTTGACTCCCGGAGACAGGTCGTCGCCCTTTTCCCGGGAGAAAATCTTGACATCGATAACGCGGCCGCCCTCTCCGTGCGGCACTTTCAGCGAAGTGTCGCGCACCTCGCGGGCTTTCTCCTTGAAGATGGCGCGGATCAGCTTTTCCTCCGCGGTCAGCTCCGTCTCGCCCTTGGGCGTCACCTTGCCGACCAGCAAGTCGCCCGAGTTGACTTCCGCGCCGATGCGAATGATGCCATCCTCATCCAGGTCCGCCAGCGACTCCTCGCTGCGGTTGGGGATGTCCCTGGTGATCTCCTCATCGCCCAGCTTGGTGGTGCGGGCCTCGACCTCGTACTCTTCAATGTGGATCGAGGAGAGAACGTCGTCCTTGACGATGCGCTCGCTTAAGATGATCGCGTCCTCGAAGTTGTATCCTTCCCAGCTCATGAACGCCACCAGCAGGTTCTTGCCCAGGGCCATCTCGCCCAGCTCGGTGGCGGCACCATCGGCAAGCACCGTTCCTTTCTTGACCCGGTCGCCCTCCACCACCAGAGGCTTCTGGTGGATGATCGTTCCCTGATTGGAGCGGGTAAACTTGTTAAGGATGTACAGATCCTCCTCGCCCCGGTTGCCTTCGACGATGACCCGCTCGGCATCGACCTCTTTGATCTTGCCGGCGCGACGCGCCAGAATGACGTCGCCGGTGTCAACAGCGGCGCGGAACTCCATGCCGGTGCCGATCAGTGGCGCTTCCGCCTTGAGCAGCGGCACCGCCTGGCGTTGCATGTTGGAGCCCATCAGGGCGCGGTTGGCGTCGTTGTGCTCCAGGAACGGGATCAGCGACGTGGCCACCGAGACGATCTGCTGCGGCGACACGTCCATGAAGTCAACTTCCTTGGGGTCAACCGTGACCACCTCGCCGTCGCGGGCGCGCGCCAGGATGTGCTTGTCGCGGAACTTGCCCGTCTCGGTGCTGAAATTGGCGTTTGCCTGGGCGATGACGTATTTGTCTTCCTCGCTGGCGTCCAGATAGATGATCTTGTTTGTGACCTTGCCCTTCTCCACCTTGCGGTAAGGCGTCTGGATAAAACCAAACTCGTTAACCGTGGCGTACGAGGCAAGCGATCCCATCAGGCCGATATTCGGACCCTCGGGAGTCTCGATCGGGCACATCCGCCCGTAGTGAGTCGGATGAACGTCGCGCACCTCGATCGGGGCTCGCTCGCGCGTGAGGCCGCCGGCGCCGAGAGCGCTCAAGCGGCGGCGATGCGTCAGTCCCGACAGCGTGTTGGTCTGGTCCATAAACTGTGACAGCTGCGAGGAGCCGTAAAATTCCTTGAGCGCCGCCACCACCGGCCGGATATTGATAATATGCTGGGGCGTGATGGCATCCACATCCTCGGTGGTCATCCGCTCCTTGACTACCCGCTCCATCCGGTAGAGCCCGATGCGGAAGGCTTCCTGCACCAGCTCGCCGACCGTGCGCAGGCGGCGGTTGCCAAAATGTTCGTACTCGTCGAGGTCGTGGGCGACCGCTTCGGCATTTTCCTGCATCAACGACCGGGCCTCCTCGGCGTAATCGATGGCATCCTCAGGAATGCCAAGCTTGTCCGGCAGCACGATCAGCACCTTGATCAACGCGATGATGTCATCATTGGTGAGAACCCGCATGTCGGGATCGATGCTGAGTTCGAGACGGCTGTTCAGCTTGTAGCGCCCCACTCGAGTCAGGTCGTAGCGCTTGGGATCGAAGAACAGCGCTTTCAGCAGCGACCGGGCGCTGTCGAGACTGGGCGGCTCACCGGGGCGCTGTTTCTTGAACAGCTCGATCAGCGCCTCCTCTTCACTAGCGGTGGGATCTTTTTCCAGCGTGTTCTTGATATAGACAGAGTTGTCAAAAAGTTTCTCGATCTCGCTGTTCGTCGAATAGCCGAGCGCCCGCAGGAGCACCGTCACGGGCAATTTGCGCTTGCGGTCGATCCGGACATTGACCAGGCCTTTCTTGTCGATCTCCAGCTCCAGCCAGGAACCGCGCGAGGGCATCAGGTTGGCGATAAACACCTGCTTGGCCGGGTCCTTCGGCTCCATGACATAGGCCCCCGGCGAGCGAACCAGCTGCGTCACGACCACCCGCTCGGTGCCGTTGATGATGAAAGTGCCCCAGTCGGTCATCATGGGGAAATCGCCCATGAATACTTTCTGCTGGCGGATCTCACCCGTCTCCTTATTGACAAAACTGACGTCCATGAACAACGGCGCGGAAAAATTGCCATCCTTGTCACGGCATTCTTCAATGCTGCTCGACGGCTCTTCGAATTCGTGAGAGCCGAATTCAACCGCCAGCGTGCCGGTGTAATCTTCAATCGGCGAGATATCGGCTACCGTTTCACGGATGCCTTCCGTGAGAAACCACTCATAGGATTTCTTCTGGATATCGATGAGGTTGGGTACTTCGAGAATCTTTTCCAGCTTGGAAAAAGTTCGGCGCTGACGGGGACTGATGGCGAAGTTGGAAAGTTGCTCCAAAAGGCTCACCCCTCCTGGGAGGAAAAATTGCAGGAAAACAGGACCGTGCAGAGGCACGAACAATGAAATATAACATACGGGGATGTGGGAAGCAAGCGTACCGTCAAACTTCCATCCCGCTGTTGTGAAATTGCTGCCTGATTACCAATTTAATTTTTCAATATCCTGAATCCGGCAGCCTTAAACGTTTAAAGCCTATCACAGCAGGATACGCCTAGGGTACACGCGTTCTTCGGGGGTTCTATCAGGGCGCACGGCTTCAGCCGTGCGCCCCTATGTAAAATCAATCGTTTTCGCGGCTGTTACTTCACCTCGACGGTGGCGCCCACTTCTTCCAGCTTGGCCTTGATGTCCTCGGCTTCCTCTTTACCGATCTTTTCCTTTACCGGCTTGGGCGCGCCATCGACGACCTCCTTGGCCTCCTTGAGGCCTAGCCCCGTGACGGCCCGGACAACCTTGATCACCTGGATCCTCTTGTCGCCCACCGCCGCCAGGACCACGTCGAACTCTGTTTTTTCCTCTTCCGCAGCCGCGCCTTCGCCGGCGGCAGCGGGAGCGGCAGCCACCGCTACCGGAGCCGCGGCGCTGACGCCGAACTCGTCCTCAAGAGCCTTGACCAGCTCGGCCAGCTCCGTGACGCTTAGTTTTTTAATCTCTTCGATAAGTGTGTCAACTGCCATTTTTTCCTCCATTTCAAGTTCAAAGTTTCTTCAATCAGACCAGATGCAAGCAGATACGGGAATCCGGTCCGGCCGCAAACTCATGCCGCCTCTTTCTGCTCCTGAATCCGCTGAAGCACTGTCACCAGTCCGCGAATCGGTCCGGCGCAAACAGTCGCCAGCCCGCGAATGGGTCCGATCATGACCCCCAACAACTGCGCCTGGAGAATATCTTTGGGCGGCAGCGACGCCAGAAATTTGATCTTGTCGACATCAATCAGCTGATTGTCAAGAATGCCGCCCTTTATCTCCAGCGGCGTGAACTCCTTGGCGTACTTCACCAGCACCTTGGCGGGGATCACTGCTTCAACGTCGCAAAAAGCGATCGCCGTCGGCCCCGTGAGAAACTCTTTCAGTTCCCCTGCGCCGGCTTCCTCGGCGGCGCGTTTAGTGAGCGTGTTCTTTACTACCTCAAAGCTCGTGCAGCCGGCCTCCCTGAGCCCCTGGCGCAACTGGCGCGATTCGGCCACCGTGAGGCCGCGGAAGTCGGTGACCAGCATGGCGCTGCTGGACTTGATCCTGGCGACCAGTTCCGCCACCCTGGTTTCCTTCTCTTCCCTGTTCATTTCTCACCTCCCGGCCAGTTTAAAGTTCAAAGTTCAAGTTTTGATCAATAAAAAAACTACCTCCGCAGAGGTAGACATAAAAGAACAGGAATCCTGTTCCCGATACCGTCACCTCGGCGGGCAGGCCCCCGGCCCCTTAAGCTCACTTCGTAAATGCGAGCGCCAGCTGTCTTCGGCTATGAGTTTCCTGTTTCGAGTTTTGTCAACTGGAAACCAGAAACTGTTTTTTATCCTTCTCCCATAAAATCACGGGTGATCGTCGAATCAAGAGGGATGCCCGGTCCCATGCTGGTGGCCATAACGACGCTTTTCATGTAACGCCCCTTGGCCGCCGCCGGCTTGGCCCGGATCAACTCATCGATGACGGCGCCGTAATTTTCGAGTAGATCGGCATCGGAAAAAGAAGCCTTGCCGATTGCCAGATGGACGATGCCTGTCCGGTCAGTGCGGAATTCAATCTTGCCAGCCTTGGCGTCCTCAACCGCCTTGCCGACATCGAAGGTTACTGTGCCAGCTTTAGGATTTGGCATCAAACCACGCGGGCCGAGCGCGCGCCCAAGGCGGCCGACCACTCTCATCATATCCGGTGTGGCGATGGCCACATCAAAATCAAACCAGCCGCCCTCGATTTTCTTGGCCAGCTCTTCGCCGCCGGCAAAATCAGCGCCGGCGTCCCTGGCTTCCTTCTCCTTTTCGCCTTCGGCAAACACGAGCACGCGCACCTGCTTCCCGGTTCCCTTAGGAAGCATCAGCGTTCCCCGAATCATCTGGTCGGCTTTTCGCGGATCCACCCCCAGACGGAAATGGACCTCGACCGTTTCGTCGAATTTGGCTGATTTAAGGCCTTTGAGAAGCCGTACCGCATCCAGCGGCGAATAAAGCTCGGCCCGGTCGACCCGGGATTTATTTTCCTGGACGCGCCTGCTCGTCTTCACGCTCATCACCGCACCTCGATCCCCATGCTACGGGCGGTGCCGGCGATAATCTTCATGGCCGCCTCGACATCATTGGCGTTTAAATCTTTCATTTTCAGCTCGGCGATCTCCCTGACCCTGGCGACCGGTACGGTGGCCACCTTCTCCTTGTGCGGCTCGCCGGAACCTTTTTCGATGCCGGCAGCCTGCTTCAGGAGCACGGCGGCCGGCGGCGTCTTGGTGATAAATGTGAAGGAGCGGTCTTCAAAAACAGTGATTTCCACGGGGATGATGGTGTTGCCTTCCTGCTGTGTCTTGGCATTGAACGCCTTGCAGAAATCCATGATATTGACACCGTGCTGTCCCAGCGCCGGTCCGACTGGCGGCGCCGGATTGGCCTGCCCCGCCGGAATCTGCAACTTTATAATTGTCATTATTTTTTTAGCCATTAATAAACCCGGTTCAAAGTTCCAAGTTCAAAGTTCCGCCTGCAACCCCGTTGCGGCTGAGCAGCCGCTCCAGCATTTTTGCGCAAGCAAGAAGGATACAGCAAAAACGGCCCGCGCCGCAACTTTTTAAACCTTCTTGACCTGCTCGAAGCTGAGCTCCACCGGAGTCTCGCGGCCGAAAATGTTTACCAGCACCTTCAGCTTGCTCTGGTCTTCGTTGATCTCGGCGATCTCGCCGTTAAAGTCAGACAGCGGCCCGGACATAACCCGCACCGTCTCGCCGACGCTGAACTGGGCCACGGCCTTGGGCTTCTCCACGGTGGACGTATGCAGGATGCGATCGACCTCCTGCCCGTTCAGTGGCACCGGCTTGTTGGCCGAGCCGACAAACCCGGTGACGCCGGGAGTATTCTTCACCAGCGCCCAGGAGTCATCTGTCATATTCATATTAACCAGGACATACCCGGGAAAGACGCGCTTTTCCACCTGTTTCTTCTCGCCTTTTACCGTCTCCACGACCTGTTCCGTCGGGACAACGATCTCCTTGACACTGTGCTCCTGGTTCATCGATTTGATCCGTTGCAGCAGGTTGAGCCGGACCTTGTTCTCATGACCCGAATATGTATTGATGACATACCAGTTAAATGCCAAAGCGATGTTCCTCCTTAACCGGTGAACAAACCGATGATATAAGAAAAAAGATCATCAAACAGAAATATAAATACGCCCGCGATGACGACAGCGATGGTGACGACAATGGTCGATTGAATCAGCTCTTCGCGGGAAGGCCAGGTGACTTTGGACAGCTCCACCCGGACTTCGCGAAAGAACTTCATTGCCTTGCGCTCTTTCGGCGCCGCCTTGCCCTTGGCCTTGGCTGTCTTGGGTTGCGACTTTGCCCTTCTGGCCTTTAGGCCCCCGGCAGCCTTCGCTTTTTCCTTGGTCTTCCCTTTTGCCTTTCCCTTCGCGGGAACTTCCTTAACCTTTCCTTTGGCAGCCGCCTTCGCACCCTTCTTTAAGGGCGCCGCCTCTTCTTTTTTCTTCCTTACTCTTGCCGGCTTGGCCATTCTAAAGTTCCAGGTTCCAAGTTCAAAGTTTCAAGTTATATGCCACCTGCGTCCTTGCCATAGCCTTTTCGCGCTGCCTGGCAACAAACAACCTTCCGAGATAGATTCTGATCACCTTCAGAACAGGTGGGAAACGAAAGGTGAGCAATCTTTCTGGCAGGGCAGGAGGGACTCGAACCCCCAACATCCGGTTTTGGAGACCGGCGCTCTACCAGTTGGAGCTACTGCCCTTTGGCTGCCACGGGCCAAATGAAATTATAACCCGGCACGGGTCAGTCAGGCAAAAACCGCCGCCCGGCCGGCGCCTTTAACGAGTCTCCCGGTGCGGGGTATGTTTTTTACACCAGGGGCAGTATTTCTTCAACTCCAGCCGCTCCCTGTTGTTTACCTTGTTCTTGGTAGTGTTGTAATTTCGCCGCTTGCATTCGGTGCAGGCCAGCGTAACCATCGGCCGTTTGTCAGAAGCCATGAAACCCTCAATGTTAAATTTAATTCAGCAATAGAAAAGACGGCCAAGCCGTCCTTGTAGAACCTGACAGTAATGTAACAGAGTTGCGGGCAGGCGGCAAGCAAGGCCGGCCGCCTCACCGTGCACAATTCGGCGGCGTTAAAAGGAAGCCGGCTGCGGACGTAGAAGCTAACCGGGAAAATTCACTAATTATGGAGGCCATACATTTTGCCGGACCATTCCCGGAATCATTCGCGCCAGGCGGAAGCCACGGATCATGAGCGCCGGACGGAAAACAATCTCGTCGGCGCTTATTTACTGTTCCTGTTTGTCGCGCTCTTTTTTCTTTCGATTCTGCATCATTTGATAAACATACCGAATTGGTATATTGATGACTTGCTGCTCTTCCAATGTGGCTACATTGGCGCCCTGGGAGGGGTCCTGTATTGTGCGATCGCATTCTGGCGGCATCACGCCAACGGGAACTGGATGAAAAAATGGGCGCTCTGGTTTGTCTTCCGCCCGGTGGGCAGCGCCGCCACCGGCCTGATCAGCTATCTCGCCCTGAAAGGCGGCCTGTTCGCTCTGTCCACTTCCACGGCAACCAAGCCAAACACGTCTTACATTTATCTGGTCGTGGCTTTCGTTGCCGGCTACAAAATGGTTTCTTTCCTGACCAAGATCGAGGATGTCATCCTGCTGGCAAATTCAAACACGAAAGGGAAGGACGAAGGAGCAAAATAGCCTGCGCAAGAACTCTTTTTGCTCCGGCCTCCACTTGCCTGTCAGTTATTGGCGGCTTCATTGGCTGGCGGAAAGGTTGTCAAAACGGGACCACTCATCCCAATTTGCTGGAACCTCCACCTGCGACCGATTTCCGGTCTGCCGGTCAAAGAGAAATATTTTTGGTGATTGGTGATAATTGACCTGAAGCGCTCAATTGACAGACGACATATCTCCCGTTTTCAGAAATGTTTGCATCAGGGCCGGTTGTTAGAAATTGGTCCTTTCCCGTTCTCTAGTCGCGAAGGATAATATGTTCGCCTGTCCCTGCGTCCGGTGATGATTAATTTCTTCCCGCTTTCCGGTAGCTCAAACAGGTTGCGTGGCACAGGAAAACGACCGGGCCCGGTTTACCGGAACCAGCCGCGTTGCGGCAAAATTGGCCCTTCATAGGTTTAGAAATCCGGCATGGTGGTAACCCCTTGCCGGCTCGGTTATCTTGCTGCTCATCGTTAATCTCATTTCCGGTGAAAAGCACAAACGTGTTACTTGAACATTCAAGGAGTCATTAAGCCATATAGTATCAACAAAGAGCTTCCAGCCAGTAAAAAAGAACAACTTACCTGGTCATGCGCAGACGATCTTCCGCATGTTTTTTAACAACGCCTGAGAACAGTACAAGTCGCCTTCAAAGCTGCGCGGCAGCGATCCACGCGGAGGCTTCCCGCAAGGTGGCATGGGCTGCCGTCAAGAAGGAATACCGGAAGAAGGGGGACTCGGGGAAAAAGAAGCCGTCGTAAATCGGTGAGTTCCGGCGGCTTTTCGGGACCAACCCTTGTCAAAGCCGGTTTACAGCCGCCTGATAACGGAACAACCAGGAAGTGATAGCATTGCAATTTCTGTCAATAAACAGCGGATCATCAAGCCTCAAATATGCGATCCACGACATCGACGGCGGGCAGGAAGCGCCGGTCGAATCAGGCAGCCTCCGGCGCATCGGCACGGCTGACAGCTCTTTCGATGTGCGCGAATTCGCCGGCGGCGGGATGGGGGCGCCGCAGGCCAAAGCATCATCGCGGCCGGTAGCGCTTCCCGATCACCGGAGCGCGCTTGAAACGCTGGCCCGATACCTCGACGAAAGGGAGGGCGCCCAGCAGATCGATTGCATTGGCCACCGCGTCGTCCATGGCGGCTTGCTCTACCGCGAACCTCAGCTGGTTAACAGCGAGCTGCTCGCCGGCCTCCGCCGGCTGATTCGCCTGGCGCCCGACCATCTGCCCGACGAGATCGCCGCGATTGATTTCTGCCGCGAGCGCTATCCCGCCACGCCGCAGACAGTCTGCTTTGACACCGCCTTTCATCGCGACTTGCCGCTAAAAGCGCGCCGCCTTCCCCTTCCGGGAAGATTCGTTGATGACGGTTTAATGCGTTACGGCTTTCATGGCATCTCCTGCGAATACATCATGAGCCGCTTAAGCAATCCTCCTGAGTCCAATTCGGAACAAACCTCAACTCAGCTGTCCGCGGCGGCGCCTGTGCGCATCATCATCGCTCATCTGGGCAGCGGCGCCAGCATGACGGCGGTCAGGGACAGGCGCAGCATTGACACCACGATGGGTTTCACGCCGACCGGCGGCCTGATGATGAGCACACGCGCCGGAGATCTCGATCCCGGAGTTATCTTTTTCCTCCTGCGGGAAAAGGAGATGGAACCGGAAGCGGCAGCGGCGCTTGTCAGTGACGGCGCCGGCCTGCTGGGAGTCTCGGAGGCCACGGGCGACATGGGAGAATTGCTCAAGCAGGAAGCGGAAAATCCGCTGGCCGCCGAAGCGATATCGTTGTTTTGCTACCAGGCGCGAAAGCACCTGGGTGCGATGGCATTCTCGCTGGGCGGGCTCGACACGCTCGTCTTCACAGGCGGAATCGGCGAGCGCGCCGGCGCCATCCGCGAACGGGTCTGCTCCGGTCTTGGCTTTATCGGTCTGGAGCTTGACCGGGACGCGAATGCGCGTAACGAGAGTACGATCTCACGATCCGGCTCCGCCGTTACCGTGAACGTGATCGAGACAGATGAGGAGCTGATGATCGCGCGGCATTCCGCCAGATTAATGAAAAGGAAGGAAGAGGTGAAGGACAATGGCTGATCCCGGCAAGACCGCAGCCCGTGAACGGCAGAAAATGACCAGGGCCCGGATCGACAGCCTGCAGCGCTGCTGGCGCGCGGCCAATTATCTGGGCGCCGCTCAATTATACTTGCAGGACAATCCGCTGCTTGACGAGCCGCTCAAACCCGAGCACATCAAGCCACGGCTGCTCGGCCACTGGGGCACGCAGCCGGGCATCAATTTCCTCTACGCGCATCTCAACCGGCTGATTCAGGACACCGGCAGCCAGGTCATGCTGGTCGTCGGTCCCGGACATGGCTCGCCCGCGGTCCTGGCGAATCTCTACCTTGAGGGCACCCTGGCAAAATTCGACCGCGAGCTTGTTTTTGACCTGGACGGCCTGAAAAAACTGATGCGGCAGTTCTCCTGGCCCTATGGCGCCCCCAGCCACGTCTATCCCGGAACGCCCGGGATGATCCAGGAAGGCGGTGAACTCGGTTACTGCCTGTCGCATGCCTACGGTGCCGTGTTCGACAATCCGGACCTGATCGCCGCCTGCATCGTCGGTGATGGTGAAGCCGAGACCGGGCCGCTGGCAACTGCCTGGCATTCGAACAAATATCTCGATCCCGCCGGCTCCGGAGCCGTCCTG
>JACWAM010000053.1 GCA_014874265.1 Thermoleophilia bacterium
ACATAAGAGAGGTAACCGGGCAGCAGCGGCAGGACACAGGGAGACAGAAATGAAGCCAGTCCAGCGATGAACGCCCAGAAGAAGGCGAGAAATGTCACATTGGTTATCTGCAATTGAGCAGTGCTAGGCATCGGGCTGGATCTAACCTCGCCGCATTGGCCATCATTTTACCACTTAGAGTCTGCCACGGCGGTAATTCCCGTGAGGCAGTGCAAAGCTATGGGTAAGGGTGGAGATGAATTTTAATCCAGCTGCGATTCCAGCCGGGCCTGCCGCTGCGGCCGCCACTGCACCCAGATCAGGGCGGCCCCGGCCGCAATTGCCATAGCCAGCGCCCCATATTGCTGCTGTGCCTGTCCCTGCCGCGTGACGCCCGGCATCTCCCCGTTGTGAAAGCGGACGAACTCGACTAGGAACCGTTCAAGCCCCGCCAACACCAAATAGAAGCAAACCAGTGCCCAATCCCGTTTCAACCATCGCCGCATATAGAGAACGATGCCAAAAATTACCAGTGATGAGAAAGTCTCGTAGAGTTCCGTGGGTTGTACCGACACTCCCGGCGGCGTCGGCGGCGATCCTTTGGGGAACCGCACCGCCCAGGGCAGAGTAGAGGGGCGGCCATAGTCATCCCCGTTCAGGAAGCAGCCGATGCGGCCGACAGCATAACCGATCGCCATCGCGGGCACGGCGGCGTCAAGCACTTTGGCCCAGGGAAGCCGGTAGAGGCTGATGACTGCCAGCCCGGCCACCGCGCCGCCGATAAATCCTCCGTACCAGACGAGACCTTCGCCGCCGACCAAAGTACCGAGGGTATCGCTGCGCAACAGATTCAGGTTAAGGAGCACGTAGTTGATCTTGGCGCCCAGCAGGCCGCCCGCGGCGGCGGCGATCGTCAGCCAGTAGATGCTCTCCGGGTTTAAGCCCCGGTGCTTGAACTCCCGATGGGCCACAATACCCGCCGCTACAAAAGCCAGCGCCATCATCAGGCCAAAAGAATGGACCGTTACCGGTCCTATGGAAAACTGCGGAAACATCCTGTCAACACTATATCACAAGCGATTAAAACTACTAAGAAAACGTTAAAGCTTTACTTTGAATTATCCGATAAAGGTTTGCAGTAACGCATTATGAAAGGGCAAACCCGCCGCGAGGCGGAGACGCAAAGCCAGGGGTCTCCGGGGAGACAGCCCAGCCGCCGAAGCTTTTGAACGCAAGCTCTTTAGTTTTGGGACTGGGCGTTTGTGCGCCCGGGGTTGGAGGGTGCGGTCCAAGGTGCTTCGGAAAGCGGCATTTTGGGCCTTTTTTGATGCGAGGGATTACGGGATGAGGGTCAAGATAACTCCGGAAAGGGCCGGAGTCAAAGGGTAGAAAGGGGTGCAAGATGAGATTTACTGTCAAGCTCGTTCTAATTGGTTCGTGCGCATTGCTGGTGTTTCTGGCGCTGTCGTCTGCCGGTCTCGGTACGACGCCGCCTCAGAAAACAGCTGCGCCCGTCGCGGTCAATGCAAACGTGGCGGAATTCATCGCTGTGCAGGTTCCGGGTCCGGTTACTCTGCTTGATCCCAATGGTCAGCCAATTACGGGTGACAATGACAACGCAACCGGCAGCGGCTCATGGAATATCAAGACAAATGATAATTCCGGCTACGTTGCCTCGATTTTCACCAGCGGGGCCCCGGCGATGAGTGATGGCGCCGGCAACAGCTTTGCTGATTACAGCCAGGGGAGCGCGGTGCCATGGTCCCTCGGCAACGGCCAGACCGGTTTTGGCTTCAGCGTCGACGGCACCAACTATCAGGGCTTTCAGGGCTCGAAAGCACTCCAGATCGCATCGTCAAATGTAAAGTCCGTCGACAGCGGCGACAATGTGACCGTTGACTTCGAAGCCGGCGTGGGCCCGAACAAGATCCAGTCCGCCGGCGCCTATTCCGCCGGAGTGACGCTGACTGCAGTAGGAAATTAACCCAAACGGAGGAAAATTACTTTGGGTAACAACATAGTATAGTAAACAAGACAACAGCAAGATCGACGACTAAAGGCCCTCCCTGCCGAGGGCTTTGGTCGTTTCCGGCGCCATTACATCGACCTATTATGAAGGAACTTGCAGGAAATCAATCTGGTGAAGGAGAAAAGTTATCCCTGAACGGCATGATCCGGGGATTTATCCAGGATATGACCCTGGATACGCTTTAAGCCTTGCCTTCGTTTCTGAATTGTCAGCAGAAGAGAATCCGTGATAGTCAAGCCGCGACATCATTATGTTAACCGGCCGGCGCTTTGGTTGGCTGCCGCTGCCGTCTTTATGATCGCCATGGCCGCGGCGCCGACAGCGGCATCGGCCTATACGGTGGAAAATCATAATACGCCAGCGACCGGGCAGCTGGTCCTGTCACCGCCAAAGACAGAGCTTGACGTAAACCCCGGCGAAGTCACTTCCAGCGACATCGTCCTTGCCAATCAAACCAGTAACACCGAGTCCATTCAGTTCTCCGTCGAGGATTTTACCGGCTCAAAAGATCCCAGCCAGGAATACGTCTTCGACGGCGACCAGGACAGTCCCTGGAGCGCCCGCCACTGGCTGCAGCCGGAGCTGAGCAGCATTACCTTAAAGCCGGGAGAGGTGCTCACCTTCCAGGTCAAAATAACTGTTCCCCAGAACGCCGAGCCGGGCGGACACTACGCGGTCGTATTTGCGACAGCCAGAAACGTCGATGCCGGCGCCGGCAAGCAGGGATCTTCGGTGGACGTAACCCCTAGGATCGGCGCCCCATTCCTTTTACGCGTCGCGGGCGACGTCACTGAAATGGGCACCCTGAACCCGCCTGAGATTCCCGGTTTCGTTGAATATGGTCCGATTAATATCGGGCTGGTTTTTAATAACAAGGGCAACGTTCACGAAAATCCTCACGGCAAGGTCTATATCAGCAATATGCTCGGCCAGACAGTCAAGGTGATCGATGTCGCGAACTGGACGGTTTATCCCGATGCGGCCTACCGGCTTGTCGTCAACTGGCCCAGCCACTTTCTTTTCGGCCGCTATACCATCCAGGCAGAGATCAGCTACGGCGCCAGCGACAAGCAGATTATCATGTCCTCTTCCTTCTGGGCGATTCCCTGGAAGATAATCCTGGCGGTGATTTCGTCCCTGATTATCATCGTGATCCTGCTTTCCTGGGCGACCCGGGGACGGCGCCAGGCCAAGGCCGCCCGCAAGGCGGAGCTGAAGCAGTTCCACGCCAACTATGGCGCCGTCACAGGCGCAGCCCTGGAAGAGCCGCAAGAAACGGAAACCACCATGGCGGAAACGGACGAACCGGCTGCCGCCGGGCCGGAACGCCAGCCGGCCCCGCCAGAGCCGGTCAGCAGCCATATTCCGCTCAACGAGCTGTTCCCGTCCATGAACGACAGCCGCATGATCGATATCAACGACAACGAGACCAGAAAGCTGCTCCGGACGATGATCGACAACGAGATGGATTTGGCCCGCGCCTTCATCACCGAGGGTAAAAATGACGAGGCCCGGCGGGAGCTGCTGGAAGCCCGTGAAGCCGCGCACAAGCTGGGCCTTCTCTCCGAGGTCGGCCTGATTGACGACATGCTGGACTGGGTGTAGCCGAACCTGGTCTCTTAATTTTTTATTTTTTCTACGCTCTTTCTAGAGCCGGCATTGCCGGTTTTTTTATTGCCGGTTTACAGCTTCCCGTTTTAGTGATAGCATTACGCCGCTTTTGGTTTAAAAGGGAGCAAAATCATTTCTTTTCTTCATTGCCGCAGATTATGCAAAAGCGTTCCGGCCGTGCTGCTTGCCGCCTTTTTATTTCTGGGCGCCGGCAGCTCCGCGCTATTGGCAACGCCAACACCAGCCGCCGGCATCCGGGTGAGCGTCGAAGTCAGAGGCTTTCTGGCCGTTTCGGTAGACGGAAAAGCCCACGGATCAAACCGCGTGTTAAAATTGGTTGATCAAAAGGACGGCTTGATAACATATATCGTTTCTTAGGATTAAATAAGAATACCTGGCGCCGCGGCGGAGAGCTCGGTCAGAATTTTTAATCATCGGGCTGGGGCTGTGCGGGTCTGACGTTTAACCAGCGCCTCCCAGATGCGCGCCTGCCCATCGGGCTAGGGCTGCGCGGGCCTGACACTACCCCGCATATGCAGCAGTGTAAACGATACTGGTGCTGTAATTGCCCGAAGGTGTCAGCGTCGGTATGTCGAGCTGGTAGTCATAATCGAAAGTTATCGGACTGGCACCGCCGCCGCCGCTGGTAATCGAGTCTGGCGTCAGCTGAAATGGCCGCCAGGGATCGGCAGAGCCGCTCTTTCTCCAGGAAAGGTTACCCACCGGAATCGAGATGGCCGGGTTTGATTGCAACAGCATGTCAGATCCGGCGGCGACGGTGAGGGTCCAGGGTGCGTTGCTCCTCAAGCTGAACTCGGTTGCGTAGGGAGACAGGGACGGGGTGGCGCTGCTGCCGATAAAATAAGGCTTAAGCGGATCAACAGTGCCGAAGTCCACTGACGATCCGCCCCCGGAGCTGCCGTCATAGTTATAGCTGCCATTGACCGTGAGCGATATCGCCACTGGCGCCGGCACATATTCAATTACCAGTTTCGGACGCAGGGTCGCGACGGAAAAATCTGCTGAATCAAAAACCTTGTAATCAACGGCGCCGCTGCCGCTCGTTTTTTTGACAAATATACCGTTATTCGCTATTGTGCCCGATGCCCATGACTGTGTCAGGGTGGTGACATCCCAATTTACCCACCCGGGAGAGGAACTTACGTCAAGCGCGTTCGCGGTCGCGCTCGGCGCCACGTTGAAGTCACCGTCGCCGCCGGGGCCGGTCCAGACGTCGGCCGGATTGCCATCATAGCTGAGCCAGGTGGCGCCGTCCCCCGTGGCGGTCCCGTCACCGGTTCCCTCAGCCCAGAGCCTGTTCCCGAACGCATAGTAAACACCCAGTTGCGGGGTGGAAGCATCCATCTGGCCGGACTCATATAACGAGAAGGTAGCGCTGTTGATTGTCGATCCGATCGGGATCGATGACAGGTCGAATTTAAGGATGCCGCGCCGGGCCTCGCCGGCGCCGTTCTCGCCCACGTCAATGTCATTTGCGGCCCCCCAGTTAAGATTCTGATTGGCGGCGGCGCTGGAGATCCAGGTATCGGCGCTAGCGGTGATTGTAATCAGTTTGGCGGTATGAAATACATTATCCCCGGATTGCGCTTGATTGCCGGATTGATCGACAGAGATAACTTCGTAATGATAATCGGTATCGCCGGACAGCCCCGTCAGGGAAACCAGATGCTGGTTGATGCTGGCGGGATCGACCGCCGTGCAGGCGCCGTAACTGGTAGTAGTGCCATAGCAGACCTGCGAGCTGGCGTTTTCATCGGTGGACCAGGAAATGTCAGCCGAGGTCTGGTGAATGTTCTTCGCCTGGATTTCGCCGATCCTGGGCGGCGTCACGTCCTTGCCGCTCGCCGGCAGCCACTCCACCGACAGCTTTGGCCGGAGGGAAGCGTCACCCGCGTATTCGGACGAGTAATACTTCTTCAGCTCATTGCCGCTTGAGTTCTCAAACAGGTTTTTAATCAGCAGGCCGTAATTGCCGGCGGGGTTGCTCACCCATGACTTGACCAGGGCGGTGCTGAGGCCCCAGCTGACCCAGGCGCCGGTTGTGTTGCCGGCGGCAGTCGAGCCGGCAAAGGTGGCATAGTCGCCGCCGGGCGCGCCCCATGGGCTCGTACCGTCCCAGGTGTTCCAGGTGGCGCCGTTGGCCGGCTGCGATCCGGCCATGGTGCCGGGAACCCAGCTGCGGTTGAGGGCATAGGCTACTAGGGTTTGCGTGCTGGTATCTCCTTCGGCCATCTGGTACAGAGACAGGTTGGCGCTGAGGATGTTGGCGTCTGCGGGGATGCCGGACAGATCGAAGCGGAGAGCGCTGCGCATGGTGACGATATTCGGGTCGGCGGCCAGATCACCGACGCGCAGGTACTGATCGGCGCCCCAGTTCCAGTCCGGCTGGCCCGTACCGAATTCGGTGTCAACGCCGATACCGGTAAATGGTTGCAATATCGTCAGATATGCAGTCTTGAAACTGTACTCGGGGGATATTGCTTCCTTGCCGTTCTGACCGGTTGAATGAACCTGATAGTAATATGTCGTCCCCGGAGCCAGCCCGGTGAGCGCCTGGCTATGGCTAGTCACCAGATTTGTGTCAATGGCAGTGGAACCCGTATAGTTGCCGGAGCTGGTCCCGTAATCGACCTGCGACGTCGCCGGCTTGTCCGTGGTCCAGGCGATGGTGGCGCCGGCGGCGCTGATCCCGGACGCGCTCACGCCCGAGATAACCGGCGGGCTGTTATCCACATTGACCTGCACGGTCGAAGTACTGACATTGTAGGCCCTGTCGGTTACGGTCAGCTTGATGGTAAAGACACCGTCTGCCGCCTGTGTGGTATCCCAGCTCCCGAGAGGGCCGGAGCTGACCGGCGAGTATGAGGCGGAGCCGATCTGGCTCCAGGTGGTGGGCGCCGTTCCGGCTCCATAGGCCAGCGTGTAGCTGTAAAAACTGGTGGCGTCGGTGGCGGCGCCGCTAATCTGGACGGCGCCGCCGACGGAGGCGCCCGCAGCGGGAGCAGTAATCACGGCTGTGGGCGGAGTGCCGTCGATCAGGATCATGTCCGACATGCTTTCAATTGTCGACCCGCCGGTGTCCACCAGCCTCGACCGGAGGTTGTACCAGTCCCCGTCCGTCAGGCCGCTGGCCGGCAGAGTCACCGGAAAGTAATACCAGTTGCCGCTCTCGGTGACGGCAGGCGCCGGTGCGGCGTACGCGGAAGTATTGGCAAAATCATAGATCCTGTTTTGCTTGCCGGTGTTTGCGGCCGAGTAAGCAGCCCCCGATCCGTATGCGGCGACGTAAATGACGGCTCCCGGCTTGAAGGTGTCGGCCTGATCCGTATGCGCCGGGTCGCTGTAAAAGCGAATATACTGGTTCGGCAGGCTGGTGATGTTCAGTTCCATTTCAAATTGGAACCGGTTCCGCCAGTGACGGATGAGTCCGTAAACCTTCAGGTAATTGGCGCCAGATGCCGGGATCTGGATGGAACCGGTGTAAGTGTAGGGAGAGGCCGTCGAGGTCTGGGTCCAGGCCCCCTGGGCCACCCGGTTGCCAAGATAATCCTGCAGCTGGATGTTGCCCCCGGAAGAATTGTTAATTACTCGTTTTGTGGTAATACGCAGGTAAACCCTGCTGCCGGCGGCAAAGGTGGTCGTATGGTTAGTACAGGCGGGATCGGCGCAGATCTCGACAGTGTCGCCGCTGCTCTCCGTATAAGTGCCGTTCGAGGTAGCCATCACGGCGCCGCCCCGGCCGGCCATGAAGCCCGCCAGGCTCACCAGGACGGTAGCGGCCAGCAGCAGCGCCGCGGCCGCAGGAATGACAAGTTGACGACTCTTCCCGGAGGAGTTGATTGACAAGCCCAAACGTTGGCCTCCTGACTGTGCGAAAAAAGGGCCATGCGGCACTGCCGGCCAGAACCACAAGAGCCGCTTTCTACTGCAATTTCGCCATTTTGGAGGAAAAACATTAGGGGGGCGCCGTATCATCCCTTGGCGGCGCCGGCATGATCTTCATGCCGGAAATAGACGCAGAATCCGGCCCGGTCCAGACTGGCAGGATTACTGCCTCAGACGCAAACCTCCAGCCCAGAACCCGGCGGCCGTGGCCGCGGCCAATCCTGCCAAAGCAAGACTGAGCCGCCACGGAAAAATGATCAGCCAGGTCTCCGTTTCCGCGGGGGCGCCGACGCCGGCGCCTATTTTCAGGATCACCCGTTTGATGCCGATAAAGGGGGGATTCTGCCAGGTGGCCTGCATGCTGGCGCTCTGGCCAATTGCCAGCTGACCGCTTTGCTCTTTGAGGAGATGGCCGCCAAAAACGCCGTCGACCGCCTCCGTCGCCACCAGCCGTTCCGGGAAATCGCCGCTGTTCCGGCCGCTAACGGAAAAGCGGGCCGGCTCGCCGGCGTCAAGCCAGCGCGGCGCCTGCCAGCGCACCCGGTCCACAAAGTTGACGATGTTTTCGTCAAGAACTACTTCGACGCGGCCGGCCAGGGAAATGTTTCCCTGCCGCGGCGGCTGGATCTGAAACACGACGCCGTCCTGCCGCTCACCGGTGCCGGCATCCGGCGGGACCCTGATGTTGATGGTAACGTCGGCAGCCGCTCCCGGTTTCATGGTGACTTCGCCGGGACTGGCCGATATCGACAGACCGCCGCCGGCGTCACTGGAATATTGCGGCCGGACGTCTACGACCACCTGGGAACCGGACGTGTTTGTCAGCCTGACAGATTCGCGGGTTTGATCTCCGGGCGCAATATTGACTTGAATATGGCCGGGCGTGACACTAATGCCCATTCCGGACGGCTCCGGGGCGGCATCCCCGGGAACAAACGCAATCAGCAGGATGATGATGAAAACAGACAGAGGAAAAAGGAGCCGGGCAGCACGAGGCATTTACGCCTTTCGTAGACAACGGGGAAAGTTGATTTCTTAAACTGATTATTTCGCCGGTCCTCACACCTTCCCTGCAACCGTTTCAACGGCGCTTTTTTGCCAGCAAAGGCTTAAGGGCCCGACCGGTATAAGACTTCCGGTTGCGAACGATGCTTTCCGGCGGCCCGGCGGCCACCAGCTCTCCCCCGCCGTCGCCGCCTTCCGGCCCCAGGTCGATGATATAATCGGCCGATTTGACCACATCCAGGTTATGCTCGATGACAACCACGGTGTTGCCGGCGTCTACCAGCCGCTGCAACACCTCCAGCAGCTTCTCGATATCGGCGAAGTGCAGCCCGGTGGTCGGCTCGTCAAGGATATAAAGCGCCCGGCCGGTGGCCACCTTGTTGAGCTCTGCCGACAGTTTTACCCGCTGCGCCTCCCCTCCGGAAAGCTGCGTCGCCGGCTGCCCCAGCCGGATGTAGCCCAGCCCGACATCTTCCATCGTCTTCAGGCGGCGGGCAATCTTGGGGATGGCGTCAAAGAACTCCAGAGCCTGGGCGGCGCTCATATCCAGCACCTCCGCGATATTCTTCCCCTTGAACCGCACCTCCAGAGTCTCCCGGTTGTACCGGCGCCCCTTGCAAACTTCGCACGGCACGTAGATATCCGGCAGGAAGTGCATCTCGATCTTGATCGTCCCCTCTCCACGGCAAGCCTCACAGCGGCCGCCACGGACGTTGAAGCTGAAGCGCCCAGGCTTAAATCCGCGCACTTTCGCTTCCGGCGTCATCGCGTACAGCTGGCGGATATGATCGAAGACGCCGGTGTAGGTCGCCGGATTGGAGCGGGGCGTGCGGCCGATCGGTGACTGGTCGATGTTGATCACCTTGTCAAGCTGTTCCGTGCCCTCGATGCGGTCATGCGCGCCGGGCTCGGCCTTGGCGCGGTACATCCCGGAGGCCAGCGCGCGGTAGAGAACGTCATTGATCAGCGTCGACTTGCCGGAACCGGAGACACCGGTGACGCAGACGAGACGCCCGAGGGGGATCTCGACATCGATCGATTTCAGGTTATGCTCCCGGGCGCCTAGCACCGTGATGCGCCCGTTTTCCGCGGCGCGGCGCCGCTCCGGCACCGGGATCCCCCGCTCGCCGCTCAAGTAGGCGGCGGTCAGGCTCGCGGGCGCCTGAAGCAGTTCAACAAGGGTGCCGGCGGCCACAACCTCCCCCCCGTGCTCACCGGCTCCCGGCCCCATGTCGATGATGTAGTCAGAGGCCCGCATCGTCTCCTCGTCGTGCTCGACGACGATGACGGAGTTGCCCATGTCGCGCAGCCGGTGCAGCGTCTCGATCAGCTTTTTGTTGTCGCGCTGGTGCAGACCGATGCTGGGTTCGTCGAGAATGTAAAGGACGCCCATGAGGCTGGAGCCGATCTGGGTGGCCAGCCGGATGCGCTGACCCTCCCCCCCGGATAGCGTGCCCGCCATCCGGTCCAGGGTCAGGTACCCGACGCCGACGCCGTCGAGAAACGCCAGACGCTCCTGGATCTCCTTGATGATGCGGCCGCCGATCAGCTGTTCCGTCTCACTCAGCTCAAGGCTCTCCAGAAATCTCCGCGAAGATTTTACCGGCATCCGGGTGAGTTCATAGATGTTGACGCCGCCCACCGTCACCGCCAGGCTCTCTGCTTTCAGCCGAGCGCCGTGACAGACCGGGCAAGACTTAACCGACATCAGCTGGGAGATGCGCTCCCGGACCAGATTTGAGTCGGTCTCCCGGTACCGGCGCTCCAGATTGGGGATAATGCCCTCCTCGCTGTACTGGTAGCGGTGGCGGCGGCGCGTCTCGTCCGGACCGTAAAGAATCAATTGCTGATCTTCAGCAGAGAGATCTGCAAAAGGCTTGCTCATGCTGACCCCGTAGCGGCGCGCCAGCCTCCGGATCACATGGCGGAAGCCAATGCTCCAGGGAAGGATGTTGGCCTGCCGCAGGGATTTGCTCTGATCCGGAATGAGCAGATCGAGATCGATCTCTTCCTGAAAACCAAGGCCGGTGCAATGCTCGCAGGCGCCGTAGGGGCTGTTGAAGGAAAAGATGCGCGGGGCAAGCTCAGCCAGGCTGACGCCGCAATCAGGACAGGCGAACTGCTCGCTGTAGGTGGTGGTCTCGCCGGCGACGGTCTCGATTTCAATCAGCCCGCCGGAGAGGGCGGCGGCCGTTTCCACCGAGTCGGCCAGCCGCCGCCGGATATCTTCCCCGTTTACCAGGCGGTCAACAACAATAGCAATATCATGGCGGCTGTTTTTATCAAGTTTTATCTCTTCGTCAAGAAGATGAATCTCGTCATCAATCCTGGCGCGGGTAAACCCGTCCCGGCGGATTCCTTCCAGCAGTTCCCTGTACTCCCCCTTGCGGCCCCGGATCATCGGCGCCACCACCATGAACCGGGCGCCGGACGGCAACTTCAGTATCTGGTCGACGATCTGCTGCTGCGACTGGGCCGAGATCAGCCTGCCGCAGCTGGGGCAATGGGGATGGCCGATGCGGGCAAACAGTAGCCGCAGGTAATCGTAAATCTCGGTCACGGTCCCTACCGTCGAGCGCGGGTTCTTGCTGATGGCGCGCTGGTCGATGGAGATGGCCGGCGACAGCCCTTCAATACTGTCAACGTCCGGCTTCTGCATCTGCCCCAGGAACTGGCGCGCGTAGGCCGAAAGCGATTCCACGTAGCGGCGCTGCCCTTCGGCATAGATGGTGTCAAAGGCCAGTGAACTCTTCCCCGAGCCGGAGAGGCCGGTGATGACAATCATCTTGTCCCGCGGCAGCGTCAGCGAGACGTTCTTGAGATTATGCTCGCGGGCGCCGCGGATGGTGATATGAGAGCCTGAAGCTGATTTGTTCATTTTGGACCTAATCAGGTCGGCGGGCGAAACTGAAAAACCGGCCTATTATTGATAATCTTGCAGGAAGAAAAAGCCAAACCTATAAACAGATTATATGCAAATCCCCACACCTGAAATAATAGAGGCCATGAGCCGGCTAATCGTCGAGAGGTTCCACCCCCGGCGCATCATCCTGTTTGGCTCGTATGCTCGCGGAGACGCCGGCCCCGATAGCGATGTGGATCTTCTCATTGTCAAGGACAAGCCGGTAAAGACACGGTCAGAAATGGCCCATGTTCGCGCAGCTCTTCAACCCTTCAAAGTGCCTGTGGATGTCCTTGTTTGCAGTGAGGATTATTTTTTTAAATACAAAGACGTCGGCGGTAACATTATCTATTCCGTTCTGCGGGAGGGGAAGGATCTTTATGTCCAGTAATGTACCGGCAAGTAATGCGCATGCTGACGCAGCGCGAATGCTACTTGAAAAAGCCGGGGGCGACGTAACAGTCGTCCAGAAGCTGTCTGATGATATGGCCGTACCCGACGATGTCATTGGCTTCCATGCCCAGCAGGCAATCGAAAAAAGCATAAAGGCTGTTCTAACATGGCACGGCATTGTATATCGAAGAACACACGACCTTTTAGAAATCGCCGGGATATGCCAAGACTCGGGAATCGAAATTCCCTTGAACATTGAAAAGCTTGCATTGCTGAATCCGTTTGCGGTTGAATTTCGCTATGGGTTTGCCGAGGAAATTGAGGAAACTCTGGAAAGGCGGGATGCCAGGCTGATCGCCGAAGAAGGACTGGCCTGGGCCAACGAAATTGTTACAGACGGCTTAAAAGAGTAAATTTTAAGGGTACTTCTCCCACCAGCTCCCCTTCCCCCTGCCCTGCGAAGCGATAAAGCCCTGGTCGCGCAGCTCCCTTAGCGCCCGGCGGATTGTGTTCTCGGGCGCGTCCGGGAAGGCCTCCCTGACCGTAGCAATCGTGAAGCGCGATGGAAACTCGCCGGAGATCTTGCGCTTTATCTCGAGAAAGATGCCGCCGTCCGCTGCCGGTGGCTGGCCGTAGCGCACCAGCGCTTCGGCCACCTTGTCATGCGGCGCGTCCAGCTCGTGGGCGCTGACCGCTGAGAAGAAGCGCAGCGTCCATTCATTGGCGAGCTTGCGGTTGCCGGCAAAGGAGATCGTCAGCCCCGGATGGAAGGCAAAGAGCTCAGCCAGCGCCTTCGCCGTAAAGGCCGGCGGGTAATATTTCAGCTTGTTCGGGTTAAGGAAATCGGAATAATTGGCCTCCACGACCAGGGCCGAGTGACGGTAGGCACTCAGCTCACCAAGCTGCTGGTGGAATGACGGCATGCGCGCGAACTCGGCCAGCAGATTGTCAAAGGTCTTGCGCTCGACTATCGCCGAGAGGGAATGCTCGCCCTTGAGGGCATAGTCACCGACCGGCAGCTGCTCACGCCTGACGTCACAGTCGGGAAACCGCCAGGGATACCGCTCGGCCGCATCGATGATGACGCTCAACTCGCCGCTCCGGTAGGTTGAAAGCTTGACCTTAGGCCTGTTTTGTGTGAGCGCCTTCTGCGTGCGCCAGAATATCTGCTCGTATTCACCATCCCGGTTCTTGTATTTTTTCATGAGGAAGAGGAAGTCGCAGCGCTTGTTCTTGGGGCGATCGAGGACCACAGCGAGCCGCTTGCCGTAGCGCTTCAGCGAGACCACCGGCACGCGCTCGATCTCACCCTCAGGCGGCTGCCAGTCGCCGTCCGCGGCGCCGGCATCCTCGCGGAGGCAGAAGACATTCCCCTTCTGGCCCGGCCATTTCTCCTGCACGCGCAGGGCAAGCAGCAGTTTCTCCCCCTGCCTCAAAGTCAGCCGGTAAGGAAAGCGTTCGTTATCGACCTGTTCGAGGATGAAGAGAGTGGTCAAACCTGGTGCCCCCATAACAAGTGGCTACTGGCTTTCGACCAGCCGTGCGAAAGCCTGCGCCAGTTTGCCGATGTCGCCAAGATTATTTTCGAGGTAATCACGCACCAGCTCATCATCAACCTGCCAGTACATATGCACCAAGCGGTTGCGGAATGAGATCATCGATTTGAACCGCTCGGCAAGATCCTGACTGATGACACCGGCCTCTGCCAGTACTTGCGCCACATCTCGATAGTCCTCCGGCAGGCGCAAGCCCTCGGAAGCGATAATATGGTTGCCGATATCTATGCAGCATTCGATGGCGACAACGAAGTTGTATTTGGCGCTATCCAAAGATTTGCGGTCGTTTAAGAAAGTGCTCCTGGGCACCGTAGCGTGCTCGCGCAAGTTATCAAGATAGCCTCGCAGGTTTTCCAGCATTGAGGTCACTTTTTGAGGGTTGACCATTAGAGACCGCTCGCCGCCGTTCTGCGAATAAATGCCTTCTGCAAATATTTAAGGTGTGGCAGAAAGTCAAAATAAAGGCCGCGGGTAACAACTTCGAAATCGACGCGCGCAATATCATCGCCCGACCAGACCAGCCTGCCCTCGGTGAGGATCCTCCCCTTGGCAGACAGGGGTGCGCCATTAAGCAGCCGTATGTCGATGTTTTTCAGCCCGGTCTGATTCTCGACTTCACGGCCAAGTTCAAGCAGAGCCAGAGGCGAATGCCGGCCGGGCTCCTTGAGCAGGACAGCGATATCGATGTCGCTGCCCGGCCGCGCC
>JACWAM010000009.1 GCA_014874265.1 Thermoleophilia bacterium
CGCCCCCGTCCCTAGTGGTTGGCGTCCCCCTCCCCCGAGTATGAGAATAATCATACTCATAACCACAATTTTGTCAATTATTCCGACTACGTTTGTAATGATTTGTTACATGACTCGCTGTTACAGCTTTAGCAGGGGACAGGTCCGGTGGCGCTGCCCTTGCCGGCGCCGGTAACCGGCAGCGGCTTTTGCTCATCGGAAATGAATGCCGGGCGCTGGATTTTGGCTTTGCCGAAAACCAAGCGCATTGACAAAAAGCGGAAAGTGCGGGAACATTATGTTTCAAAAAGAGATAAAGCTGATTATACCGGTTACAATACGGGTATAACGAATCACAGAATCATCCGGAAAGGGTTCTCATGAATGACCCCGTTTTCAGAATTGGCGGGGGGCTGCGGGGGGGATTTTTGCTTGCCGCGGCGACGGTGATTCTCTTGCTGATGGCCGCGCCGGCGTCCGCGACTTCGAGAACTTACCACGTCAGTAATGCTGCGGGCGGACAGGACTGCATTTTGATCGGCTCCTGGGACGCCGCCACGGAGACCTGCACCTTAAATACCGACATCTCGACGGCTGGCGTCGACGCGATCCATATCGACAGTGACGGTATCACCCTTGACGGCGGCGGCCACACCCTGACCGGATCGGGCAACCTTGGGTACGGCGTCTATCTCGCGGGCCGAAGCGGCGTCACTGTCAAAAATCTGACAGTTACCAAATTCAACGACGGCATCTTTCTGACAGCTTCCTCCAGCAACGTCATCACCAGTGATACCGTCAACGCCAACGGCAATAATGGAATCGAGATTGACTCTTATAGCGACGGTAATACCATTTCCATCAATACCGTCAACGCAAATAGCAACAACGGCATTAATACCATCGGCGCCAGCGACGGCAACGACATAACCGGCAATACCGTCAATTCAAACGGCAACAACGGTATCGGCCTGGGTTCGTGCTCCGGCGAGACGGTTTCTGCAAACATCACTTCCTCCAATACCAATGGAAATGGAATTATCCTCGGCTCCGCTTATTACAATAATATTACCGGCAATATCTCCACAAGCAATAATGACGGAATTTACGCTTACTCGCAGGGCAGCTACAACTCCATAACAAACAACACGATCGGCTCCAACAGTATCTACGGGATCAATTTGACTTCCAGCGATTACAACAAGGTTTATGACAATACTGTCAGCGGCACCTGGGGCGTCGGCATTTATCTGGGGTCATCCAGCAACAACGTGATCTCCCGAAACGTTTTCAACAATAATTTAACGCAGGCCGGCGTCTCCGGCGGCAGCGGCAACGCCTTCAGCCTGCCGATGCCGGGGGGCGGCAACTACTGGAGCACTTGGACGACCCCGGACAGCGATCACGACGGCATTGTTGACAATCCGTATGTAATTGCAGGTGGTGTTCAGGACAGCTTCCCCTGGACGACGCCAGACGGGTGGCTGCGCGATTATTTCTGGAGCTGGTATGACAACCAGTCAAGCGGCGCGTCGGACTGGGTGCTCATGGCCAATCCGGCTGCGGCTTTAAACAGCCTCTATTTCAGCCTCTCGGTTCAGGGCGCCTCGAAGACGCTTCCCGGCAGCGGCCAGGTGATCCCCGGGCATACTCTTTTCTCGCAATATCCGGGTCTCATCGGCGGGCCGGTGGACGCCACATCGCTGACATCCGGATACGCGGTTACCTCTCAGCGCACCCTGTGGGCGGGCAATTCCCTGGAAGAAGTCCCCGGCTGGCAGACCAGCAAGTTGTCCAACGATTACTTCTGGCCGTGGTACGACCAGAAAAATCCGGGGGTGACTGACTGGTTGCTGATCGCCAATCAGGGAGTTGACCATCAGGATAATCCGCAGGGTATTGTCACCGCCACTGTCAAGCTCGACGGCGCCGTGCTTGGCACGTACACGATCGCTCCTGGTCAGAGCATTGTTCCCGCCTTCCCCGGACAAATCGGTGGTCCGCTGGAAGTAAGCTCAACTGGCGGAGACGTTATGACCTCACAGCGAGTGCTTTCGAATTACGGTGCTGCCTTTAATGAAGTCCCCGGCATCCCGGCTACCGAGCTGTCCAGCTCATATCTATGGACCTGGTATGATGAGAAATCGCCAGGAGCATCTGACTGGGTGATGGTTGCCAACCCCGCCGACGCCACAGCCCCCATCTATTACAACGTTTTCATCGGGGGCGCCCCCGCCATCATGGATGGTGGGCCGATTGCTCCCGGCGCCGCCACCGCGTCCGATTTTCCAGGCAAGCAGGGCGGTCCGGTGGAGGTCGATACCTTCACTGATCCGGCTCACCCAGGCGTATCGGTGGCAAGATCAATCTGCACGAAGCGCACCCTGTGGGGCCCCTCCTTCGAAGAGGTGCCGGGGTTGGCCTCCCAAAACGCCGCCAGCGGCTATTCGGCGCTGGCCAGCGATTACCAGTGGACCTGGTACGATGAGCAATCGCCCGGCGCCGCCGACTGGGTGATGATCGCCAATCCTTCTGGCTCCCCGATGTATTACGAGATTGATATCGCAGGCGTTAAGGTGATGGACGATAAAACTTCCGGCGGCCCCGGCCCAATTCCGTCCATGGGGACTATCACTCCTGATTTTCCCCACTGGCAAAACGGTCCTGTTGAGGTGAAGACTTTCTCTAATGCCGCCCATACCGCCGCGGCGGATTCAGTCAGCTCCCAGCGCGTCCTCTGGAACGGATATTTTAATGAAATGTGGGGAACGCCGTAAAACCGGATTTTGGACTTTGGATTAGACTCTGGTCAGGTTATAACCCTGTTTCAGGTTACTCCTCTTCTTCGGGCTCCTCGGTGAGGATCGCACGCATGTGCTCTTTGACCGCTTTTTTCCGGTTCCACATTTCTTTCTTCAGTTTCATTTTTTCCTCAGCCATATCAACGAGTTCCTGGGCGATTTCATCCAGTTTGTCGCCCCAGCGTTCGTCGATCTTCGCTTTCATCTTTTCCAGGAGAAGTTTTTTGACAGCTTTTTGCGCGAGATGATGACGGCCGCCAGCCTTCATCGGTCCGGGGCCCTCCATGCCGTGCGGCATGCCGCAGACGGGGCAGTGATGATGAGATTTTTTCATGCCTCCATTACCCATGCCTTCGCAACCATGCTCATGATGCCCGTAGCCATGCCCGTATCCCGTTTTTTGATCCATGACAAACACCTCCATGTATGATAGGTCCACATGCCCGACATTCCCCCTAGACGGAAGTCCAAAACATCTTCCGGCCTGAGGCGGAAGTTTCTTCATCAGCATGCGAAATCATCACAAATGACCGGCGACAAAACTGACAGGAGCAGAATTTTTCTCATCGTCAGCGCTTTCCTGGCCGTCTTTCTGGCGGGGCTGCTGTTACTGGCGGGTTGCGGCCTGGATGACGGGGCTCCGGAAAGCGCCGCATTCGCGCAGTACGAGCAGAGCCACTTTGGATTTTTCAGCGCATACAAGTCTTATCCGTTTATGGCTGAGCTAGGAGTACACTGGGAGCGGCCGCATCCCGGACCGTTTATCTGGGGAGCCATTCAAAAAACAGCGGGGGGAGGATATGACTGGAGTCAGGTTGATAATTATGTAAAAAATGCTCAAAAATACGGCGTTCAGATCGTGGCGACGATCTGGCCTTATGCCGATTGGGACCAGCGACAATGCCATCAGCGGCTACCTTCGAATGAGAGGCTTCTGTTTACCTCGCAACTGGGCGATTATCGCGGTTTGCCGTGCAACTCCGACGCTTATCAACAGTTTGTCCGTGCTCTGGTTGACCGCTACGATGGTGATGGCATCAATGACATGCCAGGCCTCAAGTACCCGATCAAATACTGGGAAGTTGATAATGAGCCGGATGTTGCCGGCGGCTCGCTCTTTTTCAAGGGTAATCCGCAAACGACTGATTATCTGGAGCTGCTTGAGGAGACGCACGACGCCATCAAGCAGACAGATCCCGGCGCCAAGGTGTTAAACGGCGGCATCGCCTACCTGAATCAACAGGACACGCCTTTCTGGCGGTCTATTCTGAGCGGTCCCGGGGCCAATGACATTGATGTAATGACAATCCATGCCATCGAGATGGGCACGGACCTGCAATTGCCCGCACTGAACTCGTTGATGCGCCAGCTGGATTTTCACCGGCCGGTCTGGGTGACCGAGATCCAGTACCTGCAATCGTTTGAGCCGTTCCTGCGCCAGTGGGCGGGCCAGTCAAATCAAAATGGCGCCGCCAATTCCGGCGCCCCCGCCGGCCCTGATCTGTCGGCCGGCAAATATTTGCCGGGTGCGGACAGCAACGCTTTTAAGCCGCCGCCGCACAATCCGGCCGCTCTCAGTCTTGAAGGCCTGAGCCAGGATCAGTGGTCCGTGATCCTGGTGCAGTCATTTATCCGGGCGTTCGGCCGCGGCGCCACAAAACTGTTTTATATTGGCCTGGATAACAGCACGCCAACGGAGCCGAATTCGCTGCTGGTGAGATGCCGGATAGGGCCGGGGGCCGGCCGCAACGCACCTTATGATCCAGCCGATTGCCAGCGGCAGAAACCTTTCTACGCCTACAAGACCATGGTTGATAAGCTTGATTATTTTGACTCCGTCAAGCGGCTGGCTCCGGGAAAGTACAGGTTTCTGGTCGGCGGGCATCCGGTTTACGTTCTCTGGGGCAGCGGCCCGCTTCCGGCCGGGATCAGCGGCCGCGTCACCGTCACTGATATTTACGGGCACGAGCATGCCGATACCGCAAACAATGTTAAGCTGTCAGGCACGCCAATATACATAAAACCGGATGGTGGATAAGGGATGGTAGATGCTGGATACCAAATGGCAAGTGTAATAATTGTGAAGGATGACATCCAACCGGCTCAAGATGGAAACGTTAACATCTGCGCGTGGTGCAAAGCTAATTTCGGCGCCGCCAAGAATGATCCGGATGTTCCATGAGCGAGGTCGCGAGCGCAAAGGAAGTTGGCGGAGATTGCCAATCTTGACGCGCGAGTGTGAGCGATGGAAGTGTCGCGCCTTTGCCGGCAGTGACCTGGATCTGATTTTGCGCTCCCAGGGGATCCGGACGCTGGTGTTTACCGGCATCGCGACAAGTGGTGTTGTGCTATCTACACTTCGGGAGGCGGCCGACTTGGATTACCAGCTGCTGGTGCTGGGGGATTGTTGTATCGACAACGACTCGGAGGTCCACAAGGTTCTGCTGGAAAAAGTCTTTCCACGCCAGGCGGAGGTACTGGTGGCGGAAGCCTGGGAACGAAGCCTGACTTGATGCTACAGTTGAATTGCGGTCTGGAATGACAGGGACGGGCCGGTATTACGCCAGACCGGAGGATGAGCCGGAGTCATAATTATCTTTACCGCTGGATACTTTCTCGGCAGCAGCCTGCCGGGTCTCCCTTAAGGTCGCAAAGCCGATTCCCTCCTTGGCCAGAAATCCGAGCCCGTAGGCAATACCAACGGAAGCCTCGATTCCCTGAATTCCGATGCCGCAGGCAAACCCGCGCGAATAGCTGATTCCATAGCCGATCAGCGGCAGGGCGACGGCTGCCTGCAGCAACCCGACATTGCCCGTCCAGAGCGGGAGGATAAGCGTAATGTTCATCAGGACCAGGACCAGTGCGGCGGCGGAGAGCGGCAGGTCGATTCTGAAGGCGCGCATTGCCGTCCATACCGCCAGCAGCTGGCAGAGCCAGCCGAGGGTCTGAAAGGCGCCGGCCAGGGCGCCGCTTGCCGATGACTTAAGCGCTATCAGGCCCTGCCGGGCAAACGCGAGCCAGCGGCGGACCGGTCCTAGCTTGGCAATCACGGATGGCGTGCTCCGGCGGGCGATGCCGATGCCTGCCAGAAATCCAGCCGTGCCGATGATGATAACGGTCAGAAGGCTGGCAAAGGCCCAGCCGGGCAACGGCGCCGCCAGGACGACCCAGGCGGCCAGTAAAACAGCGGGGATCAGGTCCAGCAGGCGATATGCGATGACGGTTCCTATCAGCTCCGGCCACAGGCCCCGGCGCCGCTCCATCTTGCGGTGTAGCATTGCCACCCGCGCGAATTCTCCACCCCGGCCAGGCAGGATTGCGTTGGCGATCAGCCCGATGGCAAAGGCGGAGAGAACCGTCATGAAGCGGAGACGGACCTTTTCCAGGGCCTGCAACAGGATCACCCGCCAGCAGAGCACGCGCATCAGCACGGACACCACGTTGAGCGCCAGCGCCACAATTACCCATTGCCAGTCAACGTCGGTAAAGGAGTGCCCCACACGCGACCAGTTTGGTCCCCGCAACCACAAGAATAATAAAACGCCCACCGCCGCCACCAGCACGGCCAGCAGGCGCGCGCCGCGCCTACGCTGCAGACGTGACCAGTTCACGGCGGGGAGCTTCCTGGTAGCGCCAGGGATTCAACAGTTGCTGGTAGATCTCGGCGAGGCTAAGCGCGATTTGCTCCCAGGAATAATGGCGCTCGGCAATCTCACGGGCATCCCGCCCGCAGGCAACGCGGCGGCGCTCGTCGGCCAGAAGCTCAATGACCGCGCTCGCCAGCAGGCCGGCATTGCCGCCGGGCACGAGCGTTCCCGTTTCAGGACTGACGATAGACCGGTAGCCGGGAATATCGGAGGCTACCACCGGAGTAGCGCAGCCAAACGCCCGCGTCAGAACCATGCCAAAGCTTTCGCTGCCCAGCGATGGCGCCACCAGGGTCTTGGCGGCAAGCAGCTCCCGGGTCAGTTCCGCTTCACTGATCTGGCCGAGCAAATCAATTCCATCCAGCGGCAAACCGAGATGATTTTGCAGTTTCCGGACCGATTGTGGATCGGCCCCGATCACCCGCAGGCGCGCGCCGGTGCCGGCTTCGATGCTGGGCCAGGCCTTGAGGAGCACTTGCAGGCCTTTACGCGGATCGTGGCGCCCGACAAAGACGATCCGGTTGGACCGGTTTGCCGCGGACGCCTCTGGCGGCAGCGGGGTCCCGTTGGGAATAATGCGGTAGCGGCCGGGGAAGAAACGCTCCGCGGTCTCGCCCGCCACGCTGGAGACGGCAATCCGGGCGCCCAGGCGTTCGATAAGCGA
>JACWAM010000054.1 GCA_014874265.1 Thermoleophilia bacterium
ATGTTGACCATTCTATGTCCATTGTGGTCTCGTCGGCGCCATAGGTCGTTCCCGGATTCGAGTCCACCACGATACGGCTGAGACTGGCCGGACTGTACCCAAACCAGGTTTCAAAGGTCTGTACGTCGGCATCGTTATAATCGGCAAATGTCGCCACCGCGATGGTTCTGCCGGCACCATTGACGCCGTGCAGCGCCGGGTAGTCATAAGCGGTCTCGATCTGCGCCGGCGTATAGCCGGGAGGGCTTGCCGCCTGCGGCGCCGCCCCGATCGTCGGCTTCCTCTTCAGAAAAGATTTCAGCTTTCTGGAATCAAGCCCCTGCACTCCTTTGATGATGCCGGACAGCGCCGCCGGTACCTGGGGCGCCGTTGCGTTGGCGTATGCTTCCTTTCCCTGATACCGGTAGCGGTGCAACTGGGTGTGAAACGCGTGACCGGCAGCAGCGGTATCGGCGGTCGCGATTACAAGCTGCCGGTTTGAGGTGGTTTGAATGGCAAAGCCGTTTTCAGAAAGAAAGTTGACGACGGCGTCGTAGTCCTTCCGGCTGGGAGCGTAAGCATCGACAAACTGCTCAGGTGTCAAAAACTTTTGATAGGAAACCGAGCCGGGCGTGTTTTGGGCCGTGATCAGGCTTTTCAGCCCCTGCTCGTTGCGGAGCCGAAGGATAACCGCCACTTTGATTGGCGTTGAATCTGGAAGACTGCCCAGATCCTGGCCCTGGCTGGCAATCGGTGGTTTTCCCTGCGGCAGCCTGACATCAACACTCCCGCCACTCGCCGCAAACAGCGTCGACGAAGCAGCCAGCGCGAACAACGCCAAAATCATCCAGATGATCAGACAGCGCCTCAAGAGGCCGCTCAACATTGTCCTCCCCTGTGGATTTAAGCTATCAAGAATGACGCTTTTTCAAAGCAGCTTGCGAGATTGGGAAGCTTGATTATACGACGGGTTGACCGCTATTACAAACATTAATTGCATTTGCGCCTCAACCGGCCGCTCGCTGGCAGCTTGTCCTATCTGTCATTCCTCGGGGATCGCAGCCGCTGAAGCCCCATATTATCTGACCGGAGGCATACCGATTGCCGTTGATGCATTTTTTGGGAATCGGACGAAAAATCAAGTGATGGAATCGCCTGATGATCACTCACCAGCGAGGTCGCGCCGGCGGAACCCGGCGCCGCCGAGGATGGCCGCGCCCAAGCCGAGGACAATAAAGATGGCTGTGTTTTTCCAGTCAACATCCACAGCCGGCGCCAGGGCCACGTAATGAAAAACAGACAGATCAATGATGAACCGGGAGTTAATCACCGACCCCAGCATCTCAACCAGGAATGACCAGGAGATCACACCAAAGGTGACATAAGCAACCGAGCGTGGCATCACGCCGTGGGCCAGAGTTCCCAGGCCCAGGATAAACAGGGCCGGGGCCACCGGATTGAGGCCAGCCGCCAGCATTTTGACAAATCCGACGCCGGCGCCTTCCGCTGATGCGGCGATCCAGGCGGCAAGGGCGGCGGTCAGGCCGAGCGCGACCAGCCCCGCCGTGGAGACCGCCAGCCTGCCGGCCAGCCAGCGGCCGCGGCCCAGCGGCCGCACCAGCAGGTTATCCAGGTAGCCACGGGCCTCTTCCTCGCGCGTAGCGATAGCCTGAGAGGCGGCGTAGACTGCCAGCAGGATGACGATGAAGAAGAAGGTGAAACCAATGAAGCCTTCCACCGCCCTGGACCTCGCCCCCAGATTTCCCAAAAAACTGCTGAACGCGCTTGACTGACTGACGACTTCGGCGGCGGTTTTCGCCAGCACGCCGAAGATCGCGCTCCACACAGCCGTCCCGAGCATCCAGCCAACCAGCGTCAGGCGGCTGGAGCGGATGTTTAGTCCCAGCAGGCCGCCCAGCAGCCGCGTGTGCGGAGGCGCCGTGTCATGTGAGGGGATGAACCCCGAGTCGATATCACGCCGCCCGGCCAGGAAGACGGCCAACCCAGCCAACAACAGGACAATTCCCGCCCAGGGAATAATTGCGGCCGGCTGGCCGCCGACCAGTGGATGCAGTTGCTCTACCCATCCCAGCGGCGTCGCCCATTTAAGCCAGCTCACGGAATCGATCGTATCGGCAACTGCCCGGGCAAGAAACATCGCCCCCAGAGCCGCCGAGGCCAAAGCGATGGCGGCGCGCCGGTTGGGAAGGAGCTGGCTGGCAATCATGGCCAGGACCATGCCGAGCGAAGCGCCGCCCATAGCCGCCAGCGCCAGGTAGAAACCTGATACGGCAGACCATGCTCCTGTCACCGCTAGACCCGACACCACACTGAGGACGGCCGTGCCAATGTAAAGCACGACCAGACTTCCACCCAATCCGGTGGCGGCGCCGGCAGCGGCGCGGCGGCGGGTGGTCCGGCCGGACAGCAGCAATTCCCAGCGGCCGGCGTCCTCTTCACCCCGGAGCAGCCGCGTCACCGTCAGAATGGCCCAGATCCCGCCAAACAGGACAAATCCGGTGCTGGTCCTCCAGGAGACGTAACCGCTGATGGTGTCGACCTTGACGGGCTGACCGTAAAAGGCATGCAGCCCCGGGTTTGTTCCCAGGGTCCTGGCAACCTCTTGCCGGGTCTGGGGATTGGGATAAGTCGCGATGATACCAGCGACATTGATGTAGACGAAGAGTCCAAACACTATCCCCCAAAGCAGAGCGCCGCGAAAGGACCGTCTGAACGTAAAGCCGGCGACGACCAGCTGGGGGAATCTGCCGGCAGGCGAAGGGCCGTCGTTCCGCCCTGGCTCGGGCGCGCGCGCATCGCCAGCCGGCTCTGGCGCCTCGCCTGGCTCAGGCGCCGGCGGCTTTGCCTTCATCGTGGCTTTCCTTTCCGTACAACGCCAGGAAAAGCTCCTCCAGCGACGGCTCCCGGCTTAAGAACTGGCTCACTCCGGCTTCGGCCGCCACCTTGAGGAGCGGCTCGATGGCGCCCCTGACTTGACAGCGAAGCTCTTTCCCTGTAACAACGACCTGGGAAACCCCGGGGATGCCGGAAACATCCGGCGGCGCCCTCGTGAAAGTCGCGTCCACCGTAATCGCTGACAGGTGGCGCATCTCGGACAGGCTGCCCGCTTCAACTAAGCGGCCGGAGCGGAGGATGGCGACCCGGTCGCACACGGCCTCCACCTCGCTGAGGATGTGCGACGAAAGAAACACGGTCTGGCCGGCTGCCCTGGCTTCCTACATGCACCCCCGGAAGGCCTGTTCCATCAACGGATCGAGCCCGGCCGTCGGCTCGTCAAGAAGCAGCAGGTCCGCCCTTGTCATCAGCGCCGCGATCAGGCTCACTTTCTGCCGGTTGCCCTTGGAATAAGAACGGACTTTCATGGAGGGATCGAGGTCAAACCGCTTGATTAACTCATCTCTATATTTGATGTCAACCTGACCCTGAACCCGCCCCAGCAGGTGAAGCGTCTCGAAGCCGGTGAGTCCGGGCCAGAGCGACGCTTCTCCCGGCACGTAGGCCAGCCTTTGATGAGCGGCGATTGTCTGCCGGTGACAATCGAGGCCGAAAATGGCGGCTCTACCGCCGCCGGGTTTCAGTAGACCGAGCAGGAGGCGGATGGTGGTGGTCTTACCGGCGCCGTTGGGCCCGAGATACCCGATCACCTCGCCCTGACTTACTTCCAGGTCAAGCGGCGCCAGCGCTTCCAGGCTGCCGAAGCGTTTGGAGAGTCCCTCGATGCTGATGGCCGGTGTCGCCGATTCCTTCCTTTCTCCAGGGCCGTCATATTTTTCTCGTCGAGGGATAAATATCCTCCGAAAACCGGACCTTGGATTTTGGATATTGGATATCGATTAAATACACTGTTTTTGCTCTTGATGGACGATTTGGGGAAAAAATCAAGCGAAGGAAATAGCCGTGGCGCGGATACCGGCGCGGACACCTTCACCCTGGAGGCGGAGGCAGAGACGGCGCCGCCCCGGCGCGGGAACCCGTTTGCCTCGCTAAGGCACCGCGATTACCGTTATTTCTGGAGCGGGGCGCTCATCTCTAACGTCGGCACCTGGATGCAAAACGTCGGCATCGGCTGGGTCGTCTTTGACCTCACCCGCGGCGGCGATTCCTCGCTGGCGCTGGGAGTTATCAACTTCCTCAACCTGTTGCCAATGACCCTGCTGACCCTGTTTGCCGGCGTCATCGCCGACCGCGTCGACCGCAGGCGGCTGATCATCATCATGCAGGCGCTGCTGATGCTGCAAGCGTTCGTGCTGGCGCGCCTGACCCAGATAAATGAGGCCACGATAACGATCATCGGCGGGCTGGCGCTGCTCGGCGGCATCTTCACCGCCTTTGCCTTCCCCGCCTGGCAGGCGATCATGCCTGATATCGTTCCCCGCCGGTCCCTGATGAACGCCATCGCCCTCAACGCCGCCCAGTTTAACAGCGCCCGGCTGCTAGGGCCGCTGCTGGGCGGGATCGTGTTCGCCCGCTGGGGGGCGCCGGAGATCTTCTATATCAATGCCATAAGTTTCCTTTTTGTCATCTGGGCGCTCTGGGTTATCCATCCCCAGCAGGACCGGCGCCGGGCGGCGGACGGCGGCGCCATGGCGACCCTTACCGCCGGTATTCGGTACGCCCGCGAAAACACCCATATCGGCTGGATGCTCATCAGCGCCTTTGCGCTCGCGTTGCTAGGGATGCCTTATGTCACCTTGATGCCGGTGATGGCGGCCGAAGTCCTCGGCCGGGGGGCGTCCGGCTACGCGATGTTGATGGCCGCGGGCGGCTTCGGCGCTGTCGGAGGCGCCCTCTTCGTCGCCAGCAGTTCGCCCGGCGTCGGCCGGGACAGGCTGCTGCGATTCGGCCTGATGGGCATGGGCGGCTCTCTCCTTCTGTTCTCCCTGTCGCGCGACTTTTACCTGTCACTCGCCGCAGTCGCGGCGGCCGGCTTCTTCTTCCTGATGGGGATGTCGGCCAGCACGACCGGCTTGCAGGAGGCGGCCCCGGCCGGGCTGCGGGGCCGCGTCATGGCGCTGTTCGTCCTTTGCTTCGGAGGCATCCAGCCCTTCTCCGCCCTCGGTTTTGGCTCGCTGGGCCAGATCATTGGCGTGCCGCTGGCGATCGGCGCCGGCGCCGCGCTGCTGATGGCGTACGCCGGATTCCATTTCCTGCGGCGGGGCCTGTTGCGGCCGGCCGCGGACAGCGGCTGATACCAAAATCACGCTCCGGCTCGAGGTTTCAAGTTCCCGGTTTTAAAAAAATACACGGGAACCTCATCGGCGCCGCCGGTTGCGGTACAATCTTTTTGAGCAAATCAACCGCGGTGGTTTTATGGAAGTTTTCAAGGCATTTTCAATCGAGGCGGCCCATTATCTGCCCGGGCTGCCGGAGGATCACAAATGCAGGCGGCTCCACGGACATTCTTTCCGGGTGGAGATACACATTGCTGGTCCGGTTGACGTTGCGAGCGGCTGGGTGATGGACTTTGCCGGCATCAAGCTGGCGTTTGCGCCGCTGTATGAGCAGCTCGATCACCGCTGCCTCAACGACATCCAGGGGCTGGAGAATCCAACCAGCGAGAACCTGGCCCGGTGGATTTGGGATCGGCTCCAGCCGGAGCTGCCACAGCTGTCCAGAATCGTGATCCGGGAGACCGCGTCCGCCGGCTGCGTCTACGACGGTCCGGAGGATTCTTAAAGGAGCATCGATGGCTGGGAAAACCGTCTGCGTCTTCTCCGGGGGGATAGACTCAACTACACTACTTTATCATTTGCTTGATATTTGCGACGAGGTGTTGCCGATCTCCTTCGACTATGGCCAGCGGCACCGCAAAGAGCTTGAGTTCGCCGCCCGGACCTGCGCGCGCCTGGGCCTGAGCCACCGGGTGGTGGACATCCGCGGCGCCGGCGAGTTGCTTAAGGGCAGCGCACTGACATCAGAGGAAATCCCCGTACCCTACGGTCATTATGAGGATAAATCCATGAGGTCAACGGTCGTCCCCAACCGCAACATGATCATGCTGGCGATTGCGGGCGGCTGGGCCGTAGCCACGGGATGCCGGCGGCTGGCAGTGGCGGTGCACGCCGGCGATCATGCGGTCTACCCGGATTGCCGGCCGGAGTTTATCCTGGATTTCGAGGCAGCGCTTCAATCCGGGAATTACGAAATAGTCGAAGTTTACGCCCCTTTTCTCGAGTGGAGCAAGACAGATATAGTGAGACTTGGCCTCAGGCTGGGGATAGACTTTGAGCGAGACACCTGGAGTTGTTACGAGGGCGGTGAGGAGCAGTGCGGCAAGTGCGGCACCTGCGTGGAGCGCGCCGAGGCGCTGGCGGCGGCTCGGAAGCCAAAATAAACAAACAAATGGATCGAGGCCATGACCGGCAACTGGGAATACAAACCAAAAATTGAAGAAATGTCAGACAGGGAGCTGGCCGAGCGAATCAGCGCGGCGATGGCGTTTGATAATCCACACCCGATCCGGACGATTCCCTACGTGGGCAAAGTGTCCGAACTTGTCACCTACGATTTTTCCGAGTTGGTAGCCCGCTGCCCGGTGACGGGTTTGCTCGATTTTTACCGTGCCCGGATTGAATTTATCCCCGGAAATCTGCTGCCGGAGTTAAAATCACTCAAGCTCTACTATTTCGGATTTGCCGACTTGCCGATCTCGCACGAGCATCTGGCCGCCCGTGTTTATACGGATTTCTGTAACGTGGTGGAGCCGGTCGCCTGCCGCCTGGTGCTCACCGCCGGCATCCGGGGCGGCATCGAGACGACGGTGCTGGTCGGGGAGAAGCACCTTTAAGAAATTCGTTTTACATTTAACGTTTAATGTATAACGTTTTACGTTTGATCCTGAAAGATGACTTTCCTGGTAAATGAGGTCTTTGTATCGCTGCAAGGCGAGGGGCCCGCGATCGGCGAGCCGGCCGCGTTTATCCGCCTCTCTGGCTGTAACCTCGCCTGCGCCTACTGTGATACCGCCCATGAGGCTGGCCGGCCGATGGAAGTGGATGCGATCCTCGATGCAATCCGCAGCGGACCGCAGCGGGTTGTGTTCACCGGCGGTGAGCCGCTGCTGACGGGAGAAAAACTGGTTGAGCTGGCGGCGGCGGTCAGCAATGCCGGGCGGTTGGTTGATATCGAGACAAACGGAACCATAGCGCCGCCCGCAGAACTTGCCGGACTGATCGATAATTATGTCATCTCACCTAAATTGTCAAAGTCAGGGGTGAGCGTGACGGAGCGGCGGCTGGCTGATGGTTTGCCGCCGGGGCCCCTCAAGTTCGCGGTTGGCGTGGCTGAGGAACTGGACGAGGTTGCTTCCGTGGCGGCGGAGCACCCCGAGCGGCGAGTGATCATCATGCCGCTGGGAACCGGTCGCGATGAGATGCTGGCCGGTTTGGAGCGGCTGCGCGCCCCGGTGCAGGCGCGGGGCTGGCGGCTGCTGCCGCGCCTCCAGGTTTTACTGGGTATAAAATAAATCGGTTTAACACTTAACATTAAACGGATTGTTTATCGCTATCTGGTCATAAAGTAAACAAACAGGCCGCCACCGACGACAAAGCAATAAGCAGCGAAGGGATTGAGTCGTTTTGTCTGGAAAAAGCGCAGCAGAAACCGCGTGGAGAGGAAAGCGGCGACGCCGGCGATGATCGATCCGGCCAGGGCGGGCCCGAGAATGGACCGGTTGGCGGCGCTGAGCAGGTCGGGCAGCTTGTATACTGCCGCGCCCCCGATGATCGGCGTCGCTAGCAGAAAAGCAAACCGGGCGGCGTCCTCATTGGACAGGCCAAACATGAGGCCGCCGGCCATGCTGGCTCCCGAGCGGGAAAAGCCGGGAATCAGCGCCAGCGACTGCGCGATGCCAACGCCGAACGCTTTCACCGAGCCAAGCCGGGAGATCCGCTCGTCCGAGCCCTTTTCGGTATTTACCACCGGAGCCCGCAGCCGCAACGTCTCCGCCAGCAGCAGCAGCGCTCCGTTCAGAATCAAAAAGAAAGCCATCTCTGAAGGCGAAGTGAAAAAATTCCGGATTCGTTTTTCTCCCAGCACTC
>JACWAM010000010.1 GCA_014874265.1 Thermoleophilia bacterium
GGATGCTCCAGGAGGAGGGCATGGGCGTTCTTTTATACCTGTCCCAGGAAGGCCGCGGCATCGGCATCCTCAACAAGCTCAAGGCGTACGAGCTGCAGGAGCGGGGCCGCGACACCGTCGAGGCCAATGAAGAGCTGGGCTTCCCGGCCGACCTGCGCGATTACGGCATCGGAGCCCAGATCCTGGTTGACTTGGGTATCACCACGATGCGGCAGATGACCAACAATCCCAAGAAGATCAAGGGACTTGAAGGCTACGGGCTGAAAATTGTGGAAAGAGTGCCTATTGAGATGGCCCCGCAGTGCGAGAATGTCGCCTACCTGACGACAAAGAAAGAAAAGATGGGCCACATCCTGCATCATCAGGGTCTGCGTTTCGAGGGAGAAAAAAAGAGCAGCTGAGGCTTCCGGCGATCTTCAGGGCCGGACCTTAAACGCAAATCAAAAACCGAAAGGACATCTTTTATGGCGACTGAGTTTAAAAGTTATGAGGGAATGCTCGATGCGAAAGGCCTTAACTTCGGCCTAATCGTGGCCCGCTTCAATGAGTTTATTTCCACCCGCCTGCTCGATGGCGCCATTGATTGCCTGGTGCGGCATGGCGCCGGCAAGAGCGCCATTGAGATTGCCTGGGTCCCGGGAGCTTTTGAGATTCCCCTGGTGGCGGCGAAGATGGCCGGAAGCGGCAAGTACGATGCCGTGATCTGCCTGGGAGCGGTCATCCGCGGCGGCACCCCTCATTTTGACTACGTCGCTGCAGAAGTATCAAAAGGGATCGCCAAGGTGTCGCTGGACACGAAGGTACCCGTGGCGATGGGAGTTCTGACCACGGACAGTATCGAACAGGCGGTCGAGCGTGCCGGCACCAAAGCGGGTAATAAGGGCTGGCAGGCCGCCGCCGGCGCGATCGAAATGGCAAGCCTGGTGAAGAAGTTCAAATAAAAGCAGCCGGCTGTAACTAGACAGCTTTTTGGACTTTGCCTGCGCTGATGCACTTGGCGCAGACATAGGCACGGGCCGCAGAGCCGTCCTTGATGATGCGGATCTTTTGCAGGTTTGGGTCGAACCGGCGCCGGGTGGCCCGGTTTGAGTGGCTACGGTTGTTGCCGTAGCCGGGTTTCTTGCCACATACTGAACAGATTCGGGACAATTCAGTTCCTTGGTTCTGGACAAGCGATTCCGGATCATCCAACTAAATTCCTTTATCCAGAATCTAGTATCCGGAATCCAGCATCCGGTTAATTTGCATTTGCCGCAAGGCGTAATTATGCTATAGCCGCTTCTTAAATGCAAGAAGGAGAGGCGATGACAAAATCCGGCTGTCTGGCGCTTTTTGCCGGATCCGGGCTTCTTCTCCCAGGTAGCCTGCCCCCAACCTCTAAGCTTTCGCTGAACCCGCCCGAGCTCAATCAGCCGCTTACAGTGCTTCCCGGCGTCGGTTCCGCCACGGCGAAGGAGGCCGGCAAGCTGGGCATCGCCACTCTGGGCGATCTTATCTGTTATTTTCCCTATCGCCACGAAGACTTTACCAGCAGCCGCAAGATCGGCGAGCTCAAGTGGGGGGAGGAGGCAACGGTCTCCTGCCGGGTCGAGCGGGTATCCCTGAAGCGGACGCGGCGGCGAAACCTTCGGCTGGTCACTGCTGTCGTCGGGGATGAAACAGGCCCCATGAACGCCATCTGGTTCAACCAGGACTATCTGGCCGGCCAGCTTAAGCCGGGGGACAACCTGCTTGTCCGCGGGATCTACGACGGCCCTGGCAACTCATTCAGGGTGAAAAGCCATGAAGTCCTCGGAGGAGGCGAAGCCGGCCTCCATACTTCCGGTTTCGTACCGGTATACTCGACTACGGAAAAAATATCTGTCAAGAGACTCCGCGGCTGGCTGGGAAGGATCCGGCCGCTCGGCGGGCGGATAGCGGATCCTCTTCCTCCGGCAATGCTGGCGCGTCTCAGCATGCCCCTCAAGGCCGATGCAGTGCTCAGCATGCACTTTCCGCGGCGTCCGGCCGATCACCGTCAGGCGCGTCGGCGGCTTGTTTTCGAGGAACTGCTGCTGTTGCAGGCAGGCTTGTTGCTTCGCCGCCGGATTCTGGAAGAAAGCAGAACGGGTGTCAGGCTGGAAGCGGAGGGTGATCTTACCCGCCGGTTTTTAAGCGCGCTTCCCTTTGAGCTGACCCCTGATCAAAAACGGGTCTGCGCCGAGATCTCCGGTGATCTGATGAAAGCCCGGCCGATGCAGCGCCTTTTGCAGGGTGACGTTGGCGCTGGCAAGACCGTTGTCGCCGTCTACACAATTTTGCGCGCGGTTGAATCGGGCCGCCAGGCAGCGATGATGGCGCCCACAGAAGTCCTTGCCGAGCAGCATTTTTTTAGTCTCCAGCGGTTGCTGGCGGCGTTGCCGGTGCGGCTGGCCTTTTTTTCCAGCCGGCTCACGCCTGCCGAGAGGCGGCCGCTGCTTAGGCGGCTGGCGGACGGCGAAATCGACATCGCCGTTGGTACGCATGCCCTGATTCAGTCAGATATCGCCTTTGCTCGCCTGGCCGCGGTGGTGGTGGACGAGCAGCACCGGTTTGGCGTCAGGCAGCGGGAAGAACTCGCGGCCAAGGCTGCCCGCGGCGGCCCCACGCCGCATGTGCTGCACATGACGGCCACTCCCATTCCGCGGACGCTGGCGTTAACTTTATACGGCGACCTGGATGTAAGCATGATAGTGAAGATGCCCGCCGGCCGCAGAAAGGTAAGCACATGGCTGGTGCCGGAAGCAAAGCGTCCGGGCGCCTACCGGTTTATCCGGGAGCAGCTCGATGCGGGCAGGCAATGCTTCGTGGTCTGCCCGTTGATCGAGGAGCCGGATGATGCCGGGCTGCGCGCAGTCGAGACCGAGGCGGACCGGCTGGGCAAGGGTGAATTTAGCGGTTACCATCTGGGCGTGCTTCACGGCCAGATGCCCGCCACCGAGAAAAAGGAATTGATGAGCCGGTTTGCCGCCGGGGAGATTCAGGTGCTGGTGACCACGACCGTCATTGAGGTCGGCGTGGATGTTCCCAACGCGACGGTGATGATGATCGAAGAAGCGGACCGTTTCGGACTGGCGCAACTGCATCAGTTGCGCGGCCGGGTGGGTCGCGGGAGGCACCGGTCTTATTGTCTGCTCTTTGGCGATCCCAAGACCGGCCAGGCGGAAAAGCGGCTGGCGGCGATGCGGTCCACCAATGACGGATTTGCCCTGGCGGACCTCGATCTGAAAATCAGGGGGGAAGGGCAGCTACTCGGGGAGCGGCAGTCGGGACTTCCGGACCTGAAACTGGCCCGGCTGACGCGCGACCGGGAAATCCTGATGCATGCGCGGCGTGAAGCCCGGGCGCTGCTGGAAGACGACCCCGCTCTCGCCCGGCCTGAGAACGCGCTTTTTAAGGATGAAATCAATCGTGCCTTTAGCGACTCGCTGGATTGGCTGCAACGGGTCTAAGTTCAAAGTTCCAGTTCAGAGTTGCTGGAAACAAAGAAAGTATCTAACTATCAACTACCGGTTTAAAAAAACACACCTCTCGCTTTCCCTCGGGATGATTCTCATGTAACCTGACTTGTTTGGATGATCGGTGCGAATTTTGACTTTGGATTTACCTGGAACTCTTAGTTGAGGATTATCGCCGGCAAAAATAAAGGCGCCACAATCGCGGCGCCGCCAGGAACGCGCACGCGGCCCACTGCCGACCGGGTGAGGGAAGCTGTCTTCAGCATCCTGGGAAGCGTTGAGGGGCTTGCGGTTCTGGATCTCTTTGCTGGCAGCGGCGCCCTCGGCCTGGAGGCGCTTAGCCGCGGCGCGGCGGTTGCCGAACTGGTTGACAATCGGGCCGGGGCGGCAAGAACAATCGCAAAGAATATCGCCAAGCTTGGCTTGCAGAACGCCGGCCTGAACCGTCGCGACTATCGCTCATTTCTGAAAGATGCAGCCGGAAAGGGGCGCGTCTTTGATTTGATTTTTGTCGATCCTCCTTATAAAATGCTCCGCGTCATTGAGCCAGAGCTTAAAAAGTGGTTGCCGCAGATTGCCGTCAGCGGCGGCAGGGTGGTGGTTGAATCCGATGCCTGCCGGGCGGTGATGCTGCCATTGGAGCTGATAACTGATAAGGTATATGGCGAAACGAGAATCCGTGTTTTTCGGGCAACTTGACCGGAACCGCTATCTTGGCTGATTTTTCTGACACCATCGCCGTTTGCCCCGGCACCTACGACCCGGTCACCGAAGGTCATCTGGACATCATCCGGCGTGCTACCTGCCTGTTTTCCCGGGTGGTTGTCGGTGTGGCCGCAGTGTCGCCGCGGAAGGACACGGTGTTCAGCGCGCCGGAGCGCGTCAAGTTTTTAAGAAGCTCTTTGGGGGAAACTATTGAAGTTGACGTATTTGACACGCTCCTGGTCGACTTCGCCCGCAAATGGGACGCCCGGGCACTGGTAAAGGGCCTGCGGGCAATCTCCGATTTCGAGTACGAGTTTCAGATGGCGCAGCTTAACAGGAAACTCGCTCCAGATATAGAAACTGTTTATTTGATGGCCTCGCCGGAGTACAGTTTCCTCAGCTCCAGCGGCGTCAAAGAAATAGCAAGATTTGGCGGCAATGTTAACGACCTGGTTCCACCGGAGGTTGCCAGGCGACTTGCCGAGCTTTTCCAGTAAACCTGGAACCTGGAGGCGATGTGGACGTTTTGGTATTGATAGACAAGCTTGACGAACTGGTCAATAATGCCCGGCCGATGCCGATGACCGACAAGGTCATGATAGAGCGGGAGGAGATCTATGACATCCTCGATCAGATGCGGACGACAATTCCGGAAGAGATCAAACAGGCCCGCTGGATCGTCAAGGAGCGGCAGGAGATGCTGGCCGAGGCAAAGGCGGAAAGCGACCGCATCGTCAAGGAAGCGAACGATCAGGCAGATCGGCTGACCTCGGAGCAGGAAGTGGTCAAGATGGCCGAGCGAAATGCCGCCCAGATCATGGAGGATGCTCGTGCTCGGGAGCGGGAGATTCGTCTGGGGGCCGAGGATTATGCCGACGAGGTTTTGGAAACCCTGGAAGTGAATCTGGAAAAATTTCTGGCGGCGGTAAGGCGCGGGCGGGAAAGGCTTCAGGGCAAGACCGGCGAAGAAAAAGAGGAAACTGCCGAAGAATAATAGTTTCCGGTTTCGTTTCCAGTTTCGAGTTTCTAGTTAAAAACCTGTGAGAATGGAAAACTAGTAAACAGAAGCGAAACTGGAACTTTTTATGTCCGATCAAAAACCGACGACTTTTGATCTTGCATCGCTGCCGACGGGGCTGGGCGCGTCGCAGACTCTTATTGTCCAGCTCTATTTGCCTCCCCTGCATCTGGCCGGCCAGGACTACCGGTTTGTTCCCGAAACGGTTCCGGCAAAACTGGATGTGGCCTTCGTCGGTGAAGGCTACATGGCAAAGCTGGAATTTTCCTGCCGCATTGAGGGAGCTTGCTGGCGCTGCCTGGAGCCGGCCGATCTGGATCTGGATGTGACCGCGGAAGATTTCTTCGAGACGAAAATGCCTGCTGTCGCGGAGCTGGGGCAGGAAGACGAGGCGTCGCTCTGGTTTATGGAGGATGGAATCCTGAACCTGTCGGAATGGGCCCTTAGCGCCACTGCCGAGCTGTTGCCTCCGCAGATTCTCTGCCGGGAAGATTGTCGTGGACTTTGCCCTCACTGCGGCGCCAATCTCAATCTGGCTGAATGCGATTGTGAACCGCCGCTTGATGAACGCTGGGGGAAACTGAGGGAATGGAAGGCCTCGGACTAGGAGCTCCAAGTTCGAAGTTCGAAGTCAGGGAACTTGGAACCCGGAGTATGGAAGAGTTGTTAAAATTATTTCGCTTTCCGCTTGCAATCTGCTATCCTTCATTTTTGGCTCTCGTGTAGGGAACTTTGAACTTGCAACTTTGAAACGTGGTTTGATGGCCGTCCCCAAACGAAAAACTTCACAGGCAAGGCGGGATCAGCGGCGGGCTCACGATGCTTTGCGTGATCCGTCTGTCAACGTCTGCCCGCAGTGCCACAGCCCCAAGCAGCCGCACCGGGTTTGCCCGACCTGTGGCACATACCGAGGCCGCCAGGTGATTTCTTTTGAGGAATAGTTAAACGGTGTTATCCGGGTAATCCCGCCCGGTATCGACTCGTTAGAGAAAAGACCGCCGGGCGCGGTTTTTTTTATTGCCGGTAACTTTAAGGGAAGCGGGTGTCTTTACCCGCAAGCAGTTACAGAAAGCCCGGGGGGCGCGGCCTTCGGCCGCGCCCCCCGGCATAATTTGCTCGCGCGTCCACCTGTGGAGGGCGGGAGGCACAGCGAAAGACATTTTACGGCACATGGCTGTCGACCTGCGCTGGTCTCTCTTACCCGCGAAAGCAAATCTTTCTGGCGCGAGCCGGCCGGGCCGTGTCGCGCTACCTGTCCTTCATCGGATCGCAGAAAAAAACTTTGACCCCCTGCGAAACAATAACAGGCCAAGTAATCATACTATTTTGGGTGGATTTAAACAATACGAGTTGCGCCGGGAGCAGGTAACCGGGAGCGGCTGCATTTGTTACATGGAATTGCGATGACAATTTGCTGACTTGACCGAATCCGGGAACAGTTTATTTACCTGTCCAGCCAAGGGATTTCCGGCGTCATTACGAATGAATAATTGCACGGGCATCAAACCACGGACATAGACAAGCTGGACCCAGGACGGGCAATGATGAAAAAAACCAAAAAAAACCGCTATCCATGTCACTGCTGCCATAAACCGGACGCAATTTACTGGCATGAGCAGCGGGAGTGCTTTATCTGCGAGAACTGCCTGAAGACATTCGACCGAGCCGTGATCGCCAAGCGCAACGGCATCGAAGCCGAGCAGCTCTCCCTTTGCTGAAAACCTCTCGGGTGTTTGGGCTGGAGGCTATGCCCGCAGATATGCCCAGCCGGGATAGCAGCATCCGCCAGTCATCATCTGATATTATTCCTCTGTGTTTTTTGGCCTATCCCGGCAGATAATCCGGAGCGGGCCGAGCCGCAGCAGGATACTCCTGCAGGGAACGGTTCTTTAGTCAAACAAATTGCACTGGAGGTTGTTCGAATGGCGAAAAAGGTTGCGATTCTAACCGGCGGCGGCGACTGCCCGGGCCTCAATGCGGTCATCCGCGCGGCCACGTTGAAGCTGACCAAGGCCGGCTACGAGATGCTCGGAGTCAGGTACGGCTGGCGCGGGCTTCTGGAGAATGACTACATGCCGCTTGACGTAATGTCTACTGCTGACATTCTCAATAGGGGCGGCACCATTCTGCGCACATCGCGGACCAATCCCATAAAGCAGGAGGGCGGCGTTGAACTTCTCGCTGACAACTTGCGGCAAAATGACATTTGGGCCACGATTGCCGTTGGCGGCGACGACACCCTCGGCGTGGCCAACAAGCTTCAAGGCGAATTTGCCCTGAACATGGTGGGCGTTCCCAAAACGATCGACAACGATCTTTCCGGCACGGATTATACCTTTGGTTTTAATACCGCTGTTCAGATCGCTACCGAATGCATCGACCGGCTCAACACCACCGCCGAATCCCATGACCGCGCGATCGTTGTTGAAATCATGGGCCGGCACACCGGCTGGATCACGGCAATGGCCGGCATCGCCGGTAGCGCCGATGTGATCATGCTGCCTGAATTTGATATCTCGGTGGCAGAGGTCTGCGACATTCTCAAGCGGAGCCGCGCGGCCGGCAAGAATTTCAACATCGTCGCCGTTAGCGAAGGGGCGAAGCTGGTGACGAAGGAAGGCGAGGAGCAGATGGTGACTCTGTCTGAGGAAGTGGACGCCTTCGGCAACGTGAAACTGGGAGGCGTCGCCAACTTGCTGGCACAGGAGATCGAGCGTCGCACCGGTTACGAGACCCGGGCGACCGTGCTGGGGCACATCCAGCGCGGGGGCACGCCGACGGCTTATGACCGGGTTCTGGCGACGCGTTACGGCGTCAAGGCGGCCCAGATGGTAGAGAGCGAAGATTTCGGCCAGATGGCTGCCCTGCAGGGAGACGCCATTGTCGCCGTGCCACTGGAGCTGGCCGTCGGCGAGCGCAAGCTGGTGCCCCGGGAATTCTGGGATCTGGCGCAGACGTTCTTCGCGTAATAAATAGTTTCCAGTTTTTTGTTTCCGGTTTCTAGTTGACAGAAAAACATATAATGCTTGTAGCTTCGTCGGGTAATCGATGATGAGCTTCGCGTATTGAGCAATCGATCGGGCAAGGCCCAAGCCATAAACGGGCAGGATAACTGGGAACTGGAAACTCGAAACCGGAAACTTGAGCCTTTGAACATCCCCGAAGTCATAGTCACTCACGTCAATACTGATTTTGATGGCTTTGCCGCTTCGGTGGCGGCGGCGAGGCTCTACCCGGAGGCCCGTATATGTTTCCCGGGGTCGCTCAACCGCAATGTGCGCGAATTTTACAACCTGCATGCCGATGAAATCGATACCGTGGATGCCTCCCTGGTCGATCCCGGCCGGTTGCGCCGGCTCATCATCGTAGACACGATCCACTGTAACCGCCTCGGCCAGTTCGAGCGGATCTGCGGCCGGGCCGGCCTGGAAGTGATCGTCTTCGATCATCATCGTTTGGGGGCGCTGTCGGAGCGGCCCGCTTTCGTCTCGCCGGAGAACTACGTACTTTCCGATGATGGTTCGCTGGTGACCACCATGCTCAAGATCATCCACGAGCGCAAGATCGGGATTTCGCCGCTGGAAGCGACTATTTTCGCCCTGGGAATACATGAGGACACCGGCTCGCTCACCTATCCGGGCACCACCGCCAGGGACGCGGAGGCGTTGGCGCTGTGCATGAGTCTGGGCGCCAGCCAGAGCCTGATTGGAAAATATCTGCATAATCCGCTGAGCGAGGAGCAGCGGCAGCTTCTGCTGCGGCTCGTGGACGAGCTGGAGCCGGCCAGCGCCGCCGGCGTGGAGGTTTTTTACGCCGGAGTCAGCAGCCCGGTCTACGTTGAAGGCCTAAGCGTGGTAGCGCACAAGATCATGGATATCACTGATTGTCAGGCGCTGATCGTGGCGGTGGAGATGGAGGACCGAATCTTCGTCGTCGGGCGCAGCAAGAGCCGGCTCGTTGATGTGGCCCGGGTGCTGGCCGCCGTGGGCGGTGGGGGTCACAGTCAGGCGGCTTCGGCGATCGTCAAGGGATCGGGTCTGGCAGAAGCACGCCGCAAACTGATGGAGGCGCTGGCCGGGATCGCTCAGGAGCCGCTCAGGGCACGTGACATCATGTCGCAGCCGGTTCATTTCATCGACGCCAGGACTTCGATCCGGGAGGCGCTGCTTTTTTGCCAGCGCCACGGGCATAGCGGCGTCAGCGTCAGTGAAGACGGAAGGCTGGCAGGGGTTGTCTCGCGCCAGGATCTGGACAAGGCTGTGGCGCACCAGCTGGGGCATGCCCCGGTCAAGGGAATCATGTCCCGGGGAGTGGACGTCGCCACTGAGGAGACTCCGGTTCATGAGCTTCGCCGGATGATGGCCACGGGCGCCATCGGCCGGATCCCGGTCGTCAGGGGCGAGGCCCCGGCGCTGGTGGAGGTAAAGGTCGCGGACGTCGCCGGCATTGTCACGCGCACGGATATCCTCCGGACGCTGCACGGCATTGATACCAGGGAAGGCGCCTCGGAGATCGCTCGCACCGAAGTCAACTTTCGCGACCGGATGGCGGCGCGCCCTGAGCTTCAGCCGCTGCTCCAGGTGGTGCAGCAGCTCAGCGCCGGCTACCGCGGCGTTTACCTGGTGGGCGGGTTCGTCCGGGACGTCATCCTGGAGGAGCCGAACACCGATGTTGACATCGCTGTCGAGGGTGAGGGGATCGAGTTTGCCCACCGGCTGGCCGCGGAGTTGGGGGGCAGAGTCAGGGCGCATATAAAATTCAATACTGCCGTTGTCATTCTGGCCAACACCAGGCCGCAGCTTCGCGTCGACGTGGCCAGCACCCGTACGGAGTTTTACGACTACCCGGCGGCCCTCCCAACCGTGGAGCATTCATCGATCCGGCGCGATCTCTACCGCCGTGATTTCACGATGAACGCGATGGCGGTTTCCCTGGCCTTTCATGATTTCGGCCGGCTGCTCGATTTCTTTGGCGGGCTCAAGGACATCGAGGCCAGAGTGATCCGGGTGCTGCACAACCTCAGCTTCATTGAGGATCCTACTCGCATCTTTCGCGCCATCCGCTACGAAAACCGCCTTGGCTTCCGGATGGATCCGCACACCCTGGGGCTGGCCCGCGGCTGCGTCGAGATGAACCTGGTGGGGAATCTTTCGTCGGCGCGACTCCGGGACGAGCTGATCTGGTTGTTCTCTGAATGGGAAGTGGAGCATACTATTCTTAGGATTGGAGAATTGGGACTGGTGCCGTCCATTCACCCGGACCTGGCCGCCGACTCCGCTACCGCCGGTCTTATCCGGCGCGCCGATGATGCCGCTCACCGCTTTCAGCTTGAGGACGATATCATACGATGGCGGCTGCGGCTGGCATGCCTGGCGAGGAAGATGGAAGCCGGACAGCTCGATCTTTGGACCGGGCAGCTGAAGCTGAAGCGCGCGGATGCGGAAAGGATTACCGCCGCGGCCGTGCTGGCCCGGCAGGCTACGCAGCGGCTGCAGGGCCTGCCGCTGTCGCGGGCCCAGCTTTATGACCTGATGGCGAGGCTGCCGGCGGAGGGGCTGGCGCTGGCCGCCGCCGGGGCTTCCGGGCCGGCGAAGGAAGAGATTGAACTCTACCTGGCCGAGCTCAGGCATATCTCGCTCGACATTGGCGGCAACGACCTTATTGAGGCGGGGCTGCCGGAGTCGCCACTTCTGGGCCGGGTTCTCGAACGGGTCCGGCAGATGAAAATCAACGGCGAGGTTGGCGGCAAGGACGAGCAGCTGGAGGCCGCTCTTAAGCTTGCGCAACAGCTTAAACCGTAAAAGGAACAAGAAGGAAATGTTCAACTATAGCAGTGAACTTATAACTCAATTTTTGATAACGCTGCCGGCGCTGCTTGTCTCGATGGTTCTGCATGAGATCGCGCATGGCTACGTGGCCTTCCGGCTGGGAGACGATACCGCATCCCGGCAGAAGCGCCTGTCGCTAAATCCGCTCCGGCACCTGGACGTTTTCGGCTCGGCGATGTTGTTCCTCACATTCTTCGGCTCCGGAGGCTCGATGCTGTTTGGCTGGGCGAAGCCGGTGCCGATTAACCCTGGCCGCTTCAAGGACCCGCAGCGGGGCATGATGTGGGTGGGGGCCGCCGGGCCCGTCACAAATTTCCTGCTGGCGTCCGTGTCAGCGCTGGTGTTGGAAAACTGGACGCCGTCGAGCCAGCTGCTGCTGACGGCCCTGTTTAGGATCTTCCAGCTTAATGTGATCCTGATGCTGTTTAATCTCATCCCGGTGCCGCCGCTCGACGGCTCCCGGATCCTGGGAGGCTTTCTGAACCGGCGCGCCTACATGAAATGGATCCAAATGGATCAGTACGGCATGTTCTTTATCATGATCCTGCTGTTCCTCATCATCGGACCTTTACAGGGTACCCTTTCCGAAGTAATCCGGAGCGTCTACCGGCTGTTCCTGCCTTCATTTGGTTTTTAATCGCCGGCCGTGGGCATAAATACCAGCAGTAACTGAGACTTTGCAACGGAGAGAGCATGGGGGATTGCGCCGGCTCCCTGGACGCGGTGTGGGAGCGCCCGTTTAAAATCATCACATTTGACTGGGACGGCACCGCGGTTCCCAACCGGCGGTCCGATGCGGCGGTAGTAACGGCTACGCTCGAAGAGCTCATGAAAATGGAGGTCTTCATTGTCGTCGTCACGGGGACCAACTTCGGAAATATCGACCGTCAGTTTTGCTCGCTCATTAATGGCCCACACAAGCGTTTCCTCTACGTCTGCGCCAACCGCGGCTCGGAAGTTTTTGGCTTCGGGGCGGACCTAAACACGGTTCTGCTTCATCGCAAACAGGCGACGCCGCGGGAAAACGGCCTCATGGACCGGATCGTTGAGGCCGTCAAGCGCGATATCGAGAACCGTTCCCGGGTGAGCGTGGACATTGTCTACGACCGGCTCAACCGGAGGAAGGTCGACCTGATTCCCGAGTGGCCCGATCCGCCCAAATCGGAGATCGGAGAGCTGATCAGGCGGACCGACGCGCGCCTTAAGGACGGCGGCTTTAACGGCGGCATTAAGACCGCCTTTAAACTGGCGGAGCATCACGCCCGTCAGATGGGTCTGCCTGGAGCCCGGATCACCAGCGACGTGAAAACCATCGAGGTCGGGCTTACCGACAAATCCGATTCAATCCGCTGGGTGATCAAACATCTTTGCCGGCGACGCAATATCTCCTACAGCGATATGGTAATTGCCGGGGACGAGTTCGGCCCGGTCGCCGGTTTCGAGGGTAGTGATTTTCACATGACGCTGCCGTTCCCGGGTGGGGAAAACGGGCCAAGTGAGCAGGCTGGCGGCGCGCAGCCCATCTATATCTCGGTAGGTCCGGAGCCTAACGGCGTACCGGCGGGAGTCGGGCATATCGGCGGCGGCCCTGGTTGCTTTATCAGAATTATGCGCCGGCAGGCCGACCTCAACCTGAGGTTGATGCCTTCCCGGGATCCGGCCCTGGTGCTGGCCGAGACCGGTTTTGACCCGCTCCGGGAGCGTGAGGTCGAGTCCCTGATGGCGATTGGCAACGGCTATCTCGGTACCCGCGGCTCTCTGGAAGAGCAGGTTGGCGCCTCCAGCGCCGCTACGCTGCTTGACGGTGTTTATGACAGAGCCGGCGAGGAATCGTTCGACGAGCAGGTCATTGCTCCCGACTGGCTCTTTTCCCGCATATCCATCAATGGCGAGCAGTTGGCCGCTGACAAGTTTGGCTTGCTTGAACATGAGCGCACCCTTGACATGGAGAAAGGCATTCTCTTCCGTCACTGGCGGCACCGTAGTGAAAGCGATGAGGTGACGCTGATAAAAACGGTCCGCTTCGCCCTCCTGGAAGATCCTCATGCCCAGCTGGAAAGAATTACCGTGGTGCCGGAGAACTACGCCGGACGGGTAGAGGTAATGACCGGGCTCAAGCTTTGCGGGAACTGCGTGCCGGCGCTGTCCGTTGCCGCCGGCGGCGCCGCCGGCGGCGGCGTCTGGCTGGATCTGAAGACGAAATTCACCAATATTGGTATCAGCCTTTTCCAGCACAGTCAGGCCGGCAGCGGTTTCATTGAGCCTGTGCGGAAGAGCTCCTCCGGGAACGAGGGCGCTTTCACCCGGCTTGCCTGGAGCGCGTCGGAGGGCCAGTCGGTCTCAATCGAGAAGTACGTGAGCACCTATACCTCCCGGGAGAGCGCGGATGAGCGGACCGAAGCCGCCGACCACTGCGCCCGGTTCAAGGAAGCCGGGTTTGATGAATTAATCCTTGCCCAGACGCGGGCCTGGCGCCGCCGGCGGCAGGCGGCCGCCGTCAGCGTTGACGAGCCGGAAAGCCAGAAATGGCTCAATTTTGCCGGTTATCATTTGATCAGCGCCGGCAACCCCCATGACGAGCGCACCTCGATCAGCGCCCGCGCCTTGACCGGCTCCATCTACAAGGGGCATATATTCTGGGATGCGGAAATGTTCATTCTGCCGTTTTTTATCTTTACCCATCCCCCCACCGCCAGGGCCATGCTTATGTACCGTTATCACACCTTGCCGGCAGCCCGAGGTAGAGCCGCCGGCAAGGGCTATGCCGGGGCGCTGTTTGCCTGGGAATCAACCATGACCGGTGATGACATGACCCCGGTGGCGGTGCCGGACGCCCGCGGCAAGATCGTTCCCGTCCAGTCCGGAAAGCTCGAGCATCATATTAGCGCCGCGGTCGCCTGGGGAGTTTGGTCGTACTGGAACGCCAGCGGTGATGATCGTTTCATGGCGGGCGCCGGCGCCGAGATCCTCATCGAGACCGCCCGTTTCTGGGCCAGCCGCGTGAGTGAAGCGGACGGCCAGTTTCATATTTATGGCGTCGAGGGGCCGGATGAATTTCACGATGAAGGTGTTGATGACAATTTCTACACCAACATCATGGCCCGCTGGAACTTAAACTGCGCCGTTGAAACCGCAGCCTGGCTCGAGCGATCCTTTCCGGAAGATTGGATCTTTCTGACCACAAAAATAAAAATTGATAAAAAAGAACCCGGCCGCTGGAGACGCGTGGCGGAGAATATGTACCTGGGCGCGGATTCGGCAGACCGCGAGGAGAGGGCGGCGGGAGGCGGGGAGGAAAAGGCGCCGCCGGTCGCCGGACCCAAGGGCGCTGAACATCAGGCGGCGGTTTCAGGCGCCGGACAGGATGGTCCGGGCGGTGAGAGCGCGATCGAGCAGTTTACGGGCTATTTTGGCCTGGAGGACATCAACTTGAGCAGATACGAGCCGCGGACGGCGCCGGTTGACGTCATCCTGGGACATGAAAGGACGGTTGCCTCGCAACTGGTCAAGCAGGCGGACGTGGTCATGGCCCTGTACCTGCGCGAGGAAGAGCTAAGCCGGCGGCAAATAGCCGCCAGCTTTGATTATTACGAGCCGCGAACCGATCACAGCAGCTCGCTGTCGCCGGCCATCCATGGCCTGGTGGCGGCGAGATTGGGACAGTTGGATACTGCTTGGCGTTACTTTTGCCGCTCGGCCCGGATTGACCTTACCGGCAGCAATGCCGTCGGCGGCATCCATGTTGCCGCCATGGGAGGCCTCTGGCAGCAGGTGGTGATGGGATTTGCCGGCATCAGGATATCTGCCGCCAGCATCTTTGTTTTTCCGCAGATGCCGGCACAGTGGCGGCGGCTGGCGTTTCCGCTTCTCTGGCGTGGCCGGCAGCTTCGCTTTCAAATCGAGCGGGATCAGAAGATGACCGTTGAGATCGAGGGGGAGGGAGAGACGATGATTGGAATCTGGCGCAGCGCCCCGCAGGCGCTTGCACCTGGTCGCTTCGCATCTTTTTGGGACGGACGTGTCTGGAGCGATTTCCGGCCGGAGGGTGATGGGCCCGGTCATGAGGGCGGCAGCGGCCAGGCAGACGCCCGCGCTCCGGCCGGAAAGGAGGGTTCAAATGGTTAGCAAACGCGAGTCCGGGGGTAGCGGCAATCACCGGCGGGACCTGCTTATACCTCTGGACGGCTCTCGCACGGCGGCCCGCGCCTTTGGCGCCGCGGCGGCCATGGCGCGGTTGCTCAGGGGAACCCTCCACGTGGTTCACGTTGGCGAGAAAACGGTTCCGGAAGAGAAGCTGCCGTCCCTGCTCGAAATCGGTCAGCCAGCCGGGGTCAAGGTCATATACCATCAAATATCTGGCGAAGCTGTCAACGCGATTCTGGAGCTTGCTGTTGAAATTGACGCCGGCATGATCATCATGTCAAGCCACGGCAAGACCCACAACGCCGGGCTTGTGGGTGGCAGCGTCGCTATGATGGTGATCCAGCATACCGACATCCCGGTGATGGTCATCCGCCCCGCCGCCCGGGGGATCCCTGAAAGCCACTGGCGGCCGGCAAGGATGCTGGTACTGCATGACGGCTCTCCGGTGACCGCGGCCGAGGTGGACCATATCCTGTCGCTGGCGGGGTTGATGGGAGTTGACGTTGATGTGCTATATGTGGGCGCGGCCGGGGCCAGACCGAAAGCCGCCGGAGCCTTTGCCGGGCCCAGATACCTCGACCGGCCGCACTACGACTGGTCGGGCTGGGCGGAAGAGTTTCTGCGGCGGTTTGCTACCCGGATGCCGGAAGTCGGGGTGAATCTGGCGTTCGAATCGGGGGACATTATTGAGACCGCGCTGGATTACGCGCAAAAGGAAAATGACGACCTGATCGCTCTTATCTGGCACGGGCGTCTGGAGGGAAAACGGGCGGCAACCGTAAAAGGGGTTCTGAAGCGGACCCCGGTTCCGGTGCTGCTCAAACGGACCAAGTGAGGATAAAAGCAGATTTTGGACTTTGGAAGCTGGAAAATTGATTAATTTTTATGATCATCCAAGTTGCCCAGGCAGCTCCTGCGGTGACCGCTTTATGATCTTTTTGCGCCCAGCCGCTCGAACTCGACCTGCATCCGGCTGTAGGGAATCTCCCAGATGTTAAACAGCTTCTCGCCGATCATGATTACACCGGGTTCCAGCCTTCCCTCCGACACCTTTTCCAGGACTTCGGGGAACTCGGCCAGTTCCGGGGAATCGAAGTCTACATAGCGAAGTCTGGCGGTCCCGTTAAAGTCCGCCGTTAGCTGCCGGTTGATGGTTTCGGTGATCTCTTCCAGAGACCAGCTAGGCCCTCAACCGCCTGAGCATGAATCAAGATATCTGGATCCGAAAACCGGAATAGTTGATTCCATTGTCACTTGAACTCCTTCCTCACTTTCAGAAAATTGCTTCATTCTGACTGCTTTCTGACTTTAGGGCACCTCTAAAAATACCCATAATCATAGCTTGATAATAAGTACTAAATATGATAGTATCCACTCCGTTATCAATATATAAC
>JACWAM010000055.1 GCA_014874265.1 Thermoleophilia bacterium
AAACCCGAGTGTTGCATCAAATTATTAGAGGTGCCCATTAGTTACTTTTTCGATATCTGGCTGCGCCTGCGGTTAGAAGCTAAGGAGGGACGATCTCGCTCGCGAGGAAGATATTCCGATCCGGAAAAGTGATTGCACTTGTTGCCTTGCCAATTGTTGCTGCATTCTTTCTTTCTTTATGTCTCTTGACGGGCTGCAGCGTGGGGGATGCGATGCCGGCGGCGACGAGCTCAAACGGAGGCGGGTGGCCCATGGGCCAGAGGATTGGTTTTACGGTAGGAGACTCTTTCGAAAAGCTAAGCGACAGTGATCTCGAGGCCTCCATGGCCGATATCGCCAGCCTCCACGTCGGCTGGCTCAGATTTGAAATATCGTGGACTAGGGCGCAGCCCCAAGGGCCGGATCAATTCGATTGGTCCCAATTTGACCGCATCGTCGCCGTCGCCAACCGGCACGGCATCAAGCTTCTGGCAAATTTGGCCTATACTCCGCAATGGGCGCGATTGCCGGCTTGCGCCGATGCGTTTCAATGTGCGCCCGCCGATCCGGCGCAGTTTGCCCGCTTTGCCGGCGCGGCGGCGGAGCACTTCAAGGCTGAAGGAGTCCATTACTGGGAGATCTGGAACGAACCAAACATCGTTTACTTTTGGAAGCCGAAGCCTGATGCCAAGGCATACACCGAATTACTGAAACAAACCTATATGAGCATAAAACGAGCAGATCCGCAAGCAGTCGTGATCAGCGGCGGGCTATCCCCTGTGGACACACCCCAGTCAACCATCGACCCGGTCGTATTCTTAAGAAGTATGTATCTAGATGGCGCCAAGAATTACATGGACGCCGTCGGTTATCATCCCTATTCTTTTCCGGCGCTGCCCAGCAACGTGGAAAAAGCAAACTGGTGGTCGGCCATGTCAGATCTGAGCCCCAGTCTCCGCAGCGTCATGGCCACTTTTGGCGATAGCAACAAACAGATTTGGGGGACGGAATATGGCGTGCCCACAGCCGGTCCGCTTGGTTTTGCCAGCGAGGACCTGCAGAAATATTCATTTGCTGACGCCATCAATGAGATGTCGGGAAAGCCTTGGCTGGCAACCTTGTTTTTCTACACGTATAAAGACTCTGGCACCGACCGGAGTACGATAGAGGATTTCTTCGGAGTGGTGCGTTATGATGGCTCCCGGAAACCCGCATACTATGTCATTAAGCAGCGATTGGCCGGGTCTGGAAACAAGAGCCCGTCCCCGCAAGAGACGACGTCTACCGGGCCAGGCGCCAATCGCGGTTAGCTCTTGCCTTGCGTTCGCGGTGCAATTTTACGCGTTTGTTGCCCAGTGACCTCCTTCTGAATTAGTCACCAAGCCGGTCTTTTCCGGCGCTCGCGGATTTCCCGCATTGCCCTTCCGGGCTGACTCTGCCCCGTGGCCTTTCTCTTCCGGTAGCCCCAAATCTGCCAAATAGGAGTTATATTGCAGACTTTCTAAAGACACTTGCGATTCGAGCCGATTCAATTAATGGCGGGAGGCGGCTACGTGAGTTGGTACAGGGATGCCAGTCAGCGACTTGTTACACAAGGTCGACTCCAAACGCATTTGTTTGATTTTTTTTGCCCTTGCCGGGGTGCTGGGTTTGTATCTGCTCTCGCCCTTATCGGTTGAGGCTGCATCGGCGTCAACTGCTCCGTCTGTTTCATACTGGCCCACCGGTTCAATCGGCGGCATCCCCAACGTTGTTGGGATTGTCAACCAGTCGGATACAACCTTGAGCGCCGGATCGCTCACGATCGATAACGGCGCCACACTTTCCAGCTGTTCCGTAAATCCAGCCGATTATGTCTGCAATGTATCCGGAATTCAATGGAACACGAGCTACACAGTTTCAGGCTGGGTAACGGACAGCAGCGGCGGCACCACCAGCGTCATCTGGAGTTTCAATGCTTCAGATACTGTCAAACCTGGTCTGGAGATCAAAAGCACCAGGGCATACTGGGCCAGCTACAGCGATTATCTTTGCGGGAGGTTAAGCGTTGACAGCACCCTGGGAAACTCCGGCTCTGACAATGCCTATAACGTTACGATCACGGGTTCATCTGCGTCGTCAAGGGTCACGCTGGGTTCAAATATGCCGCTGGACCTGGGTGAAATCAGCACCGGCAGCTCGGCGGTGGCGACCTTGCATTACAACGTGCCGACGGGCACGTCATCATTTCTTCAGAAGATTACAGCCAGCGCTGGTGATTCGCTCGGCAATACCTACAGCTACGAGCCGACTCAGGCGCCCCAGGCTGGCAAAAATATCGGAATTTCCGTTGGTGACAATCTGGCCGATCTCAGCGATCAGGATCTGGACAGCACCATGGCTGACATCGCCAGCCTTGGTGTCGGGTGGATCCGGTTCGATATGGCCTGGGACCTGCTTGAGCCAACTCCGGGTTCCTATAACTGGGCCCGGTTTGACCGCATTGTCGCGGCGGCAAACCGGCATGGTTTGAAGTCGGTGCCCATTCTCGCATTCACGCCCGCGTGGGCCCGGCCGGCTGGATGCGACAGCTTCCAGTGCGGTCCTGCCGATCCGGCTCAGTTCGCCGCCTATGCGGCCGCTGCCGCCAGTCATTACGCACCGATGGGCGTCCATACCTGGGAGATCTGGAATGAACCGAATATCGACGCCTTCTGGCTGCCGTCGCCCGATCCGGCGGCGTATACGCGGTTGCTCAAGGCCGGCTATACCGCCATAAAGGCTGCAGATTCACAGTCCATGGTAATCAGCGGCGGCCTGTCGCCGGCAGAAAACACTACCGGTCACATTGCCCCGCGTGATTTTCTGTCGGCTATGTATCAGAATGGCGCCAAGAATTACATGGACGCCGTCGGTTATCATCCCTATTCGTTTCCAGCGCTGCCTGTAACCACGCTCTCGTGGAGCGGCTGGTCTCAAATGTCGGACCTGACGCCCAGCATCCGTGGCATCATGGTGGCGAACGGTGACGGAAGCAAGCAAGTTTGGGCCACTGAGTTTGGCTGCCCAACCAACGGCCCCGGCTGGAACGGCGATGAGTTGCTGCAGGCAGCCATGGTCAGGGATGCCCTCCAGCAGGCGAGCAGCGATCCCTGGCTGGGTGGTTTGTTTCTGTATACCTATAAGGACCTTGGCACTAACACGGGATCGATTGAAAACTTCTTTGGCCTGGTGCGTTATGACGGTTCGAAAAAGCCGGCTTATTACGAACTTCGGGACGACCTCCTGGGCTAGGGCAAAGCTCCCCGCGTAACCGGCGTCGGTCAGCCCCGGCGAATTCTTCACAAGCTCCCAACTTTTTTCCTTTCCACTGATCCAACCGTGTTTGATTTAAGCTGGCAGCGCCTGCCAATGCAGGCGCAAATGACTCAATGCTATGATGGATTTGTCTGGTGCGGATCGAAATTGATGGATCAAGTAAAAAAATTATGAAAAAACTGATCAAGCGTTTTTTAAGCGAATCCATTTTTATCAACTCATCATACCTGCTCTCTGGTTGGATTCTCCTGTCGGTGTTTGGCCTGGTTTTCTGGACGATCTGCGCCCACCTTTACACCGATGCTCAGGTCGGGATTGCCACCGCCTTGCTGGCCGCTTTGAACCTGATCTCGAGCCTGAGCCTGATGGGTTTTGAATTGTCGATCATCCGGGTGCTTCCCGGGCATCCCGATAAAAGCATGCTTTTTAATGTCTGCCTGTCGATAGCGTCGGTTTTCGGGATAGTCTTCTCGCTTTTGTTCATGGCGATCTTGCCCCATTACCACACTGATCTGCACATCATCGTCTCAAATCTTGCCACCCGCTTTTTTTTCATTCTGTTTGTGCTGATCTCTGTGGCTGACTACATGTACAGCAATACTTTCGTCGCGTACCGCAAATCGAAATTCACGTTGCGGAAGAACCTGATTTTCAGTATTGGCAAACTGGCCTTACCCTTCATGCTGATCGCCTTTGGCGCCTACGGCATTCTGTCGGCATGGATGCTCAGTCTGGGTGCGGCGGTGATCTACAGTATGGCCGTGTTGTCGCGGCGCTTTAATCATTCGCTGACGCCGCGCTTGGCGATTTCACCGCTAAGGGGAATGATCAGATATTCCCTTGGAATTTACGTAGCCAGCTTCGCCGAGGGACTGCCTGTGATCGTGCTGCCGATCCTGATCATTAATATTTACGGACCGGCAAAGAGCGCTTATTACTATATCGCCATGATGTTTGCGACGTTTCTGTTCACGATATCAACTTCCGCCACGCAGTCGCTGCTGGCGGAAGCCTCGCACAATATCAAACTCACGAAAGTGATCAAAAAGGTGCTCGGATTCCTTGTTTTTTTGTTGACGCCGAGCATTATATTTCTGATTGTGGTCAGCCCCTACATCCTGAAGATCTTTGGATCAGCTTATTCTTCGGAGGCTACCGGTCTCTTGCGCATCCTCGCCGTGGCTTCGGTGCTGACTGCTTTCAACTCGATCGCACGGACAATTTTCCGGATTAATTACCGCACTTTTCCTTTGACGATTGTCAGTTTTATTGGGGCCGTCTCAATTATCTCATTCACCTATTTTTTCAGGAACTATGGTCTTGACGGTGTCGGATATGCCTGGTTTCTGGGAGAGGCAATTTCGCTGACTTGCTATGGCAGTTTGATCTTCTATGACCGGAAGCGTCTGCTGTTCGCGATCGCTTCTTCGTAAAGCGATTCCAGCTTGTCTATATACAAGTCCAGCCGGAACCTGTCTGCGCTGGCGTGCGCACGGCGCGACATTTCCTGGTGAAGTCCCTCATCTTCAAGCAGGGTCGTGATGGCGCCGGCCATTTTATCTGCGTCGCGGGGGTCGGCAATCAGCCCATTCCGGCCATCATCAAGCCAGTCCGTCATTCCTCCTCGCCCGGAGCCAATAACGGGGACGCCGAAAGCCATCGCCTCGGGACCGACCAGTCCGAATGGTTCCGGCCAGAGCGACGGAACAACCAGCAAACGCACCCGGGCATACCATTGCTGCAGCTCCGGCTTGCTCAAATGTCCGAGCAGCTTCACCGATTTACCGAGATGCCCGTCCCGAATCCGGGCGGCAATCCCGGCGCTGAGGCTGCCTTCGCCGGCGATGAGTAATTCGGCGTCAGGATGTGCTATTAATACCAGCTCAAAACCGTCAAGCAGTTCCATAACTCCCTTTTCCGGTTCCAGCCGGCCCGCGTAAAGAATGCCATTCTTGAGCCGCGGCTCACCGGGCAGATCCTTGGTGATGGGCTCGATCGGGGTTTCAAGGTAAACCGCTGGTTTCATCCCCATCGAGTCCGCCAGCTTCTTCATAAAATTACTGTTAACAATAAAAGTAGATATTTGACCAAACCGGCGCCGGTGCAGATAAATGCGAAGGATTTCGAAGTAATAGCGGCGATAGCCGGCATGCTGCGGGCAGCAGGCTTCATCGCCATACCCGCAAAAATCCTCTCTGGGCAGGTATTTGTGCAGAAACGGATACATCAAGCCGTAGTCGCGCAGGTCCATGACGGCTGGTGTTTCCCGCATTGCTTTTATGCCCGCGGGCGACAGCATGGTTACCGTGCAGGCGTGAATCACATCCGGATGAAAACCTTCGATGGTGGCGGCGACCGTTTTTTTTGCGGAAGAATTGTACAGGTAATGAAGGAGCTTGCCGGCTACCGATGCATCTTTGCTGGAAAATGTGAAGTCACTGAAACCGGGTTCAGGGCGGGGGCGGTCTCCGGTGATTGTTTTTACTTCATGCCCCCGGCGAGTCAACTCCCGCCTGATTTTCAAGAGGCTGTATTCCGCACCGCCCACCAGGGCGCCGATGTCATGCACGATCAATATCTTCACTTGAAAATCTCAGTCTGCCCGTTTGAGTAGATGATGTCTTTATGCCGGCTTAAAAAAGCCGCCGGAAAAGCGTAGCCTAGCTCGTCGCCCCCATATGGCGAAAAGGCCAGGTTGTGTTCCGAATTCGCGTAATCGGCATATACGTACGCATCGCGGTTGATGTTCTCCGGCAGCACGTTGGGCATCACCCAAATGGTCATTTCGCCCAGGACGTCGATCTTTTTCTTGGCGTAAAAGTCGGCATAGACGGGATAATTATGGTTGATATTTTTTGATAGCCATGCTATTGATTGCTGCTCGGCTCTGTGGGTGTAGTGGATGTCGTAGTAAAGCCCTGTGTTGTTCAGATTCAGCTGCGCGTAACCGAAGCCCAGCAGTTGCGGCAGAAAGGACGAGAGTAACAGGAAATAGATAACGAAGAATAATCCGGTGACAATAAACGAATATCTTCTCAAGATTATCCGGAAAAGGGCGTAAGCGCCCAGAACCGCCGGCAAGCTTAGTCCAAGTAGCAATTGCTGGTATGCCCGCATCAGGCTGTAATCTTCAGAAAACACGGGCATGACCATCGCCAGGCCGAGCACAAGGACATTCGTCGCCATAAATATCCGGAAATCGTCGTCGACAATGAACGAACCAACACCAGAAAGGACCAGCCACATCACTCCGGCGATGATAAAGATCTTGGCAAACTTCTTGGATATCTCTCCATCCGAATAAAGTTTTTGCGAGAAGCGGTCACTTGCATTGAGCATGATGTTGGAATTGACGTTAGGATCATAGTTAGCATAGTCGGCGGGAGAATAGTGAGGTCCATTAGCCGTGTTGTTCCCGCCCGTATTTGACAAAATGAAAGTATCAATGGTTGATGACTGTTTCTTGGAATTGCTGTAAATGCCGAGCTGATCGGTCAAGCCGGCCTTGTATTCGCCAAATCCTCCCTGGGAAAAGTTTCTATAAACAGAAACCACGAATGTGGTCAAATTACTCTGGGTTCCTGTGACCCACATGTACCAGGTTACGGTCATCAACATCAGCAGCAGAATAAAGCCCCAGCCTGGCAACCACCTGTCCGAGCTTCTCGCCGGCGTGCTTTTGCCGCTCAGTTGCCGGAAAGCTTCCTTGCTGGTAACCGAGACGCGGTCAACCGGGGCTTGCGACATAATCGCCCCCGTAACGGTAATTGCGATTCTCTTGAAAAAGTTCATTATTTTTATTGCGATCCGGCTGCGGAAGACGAGCACAAAAAGCAGGATCGCGATGGCGATGTATGTGGTTGAATAATGGGACCAGGCCATGGAAACGCCAAAAAAAATCGCCAGCAAATATTGCTGAAACCGTGACAGCGACCGGGATGAAAATGCGAGCAGCGCCAGTGTGTAGAAAAACAGGGCTATCTCTTCCCGCGTCAGAAATGCAAAGTCCTGGATGAGCGCAGCCTGGGAGATAAAAAAAAGGCTGGCAATAAAAGCGGTGGCCGCCGTAACGTATCTTCTCAGGAACAGGAACAGCCCCACCGGCGTCAGGGCAAAGATCGCCTGAAAGAGGCCGCGCAGGATCAACTGATCCGGGATCTTGGGCAGCACACCGCTCAGCATGGCGGGAAGCATCGTGATACTCAGGCAGGCGTTATAGGCGTCATGGTAGTGCGCCATGCTCCAGGAGCCAAAGTTCTTCGTCATCTCAAAGACAGAGAATTCATACATAATATCGTGTCCAGAAATCACCCAGCCTCGTAAAGAAGTGCCCAGGATCAGGGCCAGAGTCATGAAAAAGAGCGAGTAGGGGAAGACGGATTTCGGCGCTTTTTCTCTCAGGATTAGAAGTAATAACGCGTAGGCGCCGATGCTGCCCAGCACGATCATTACGGGCAGGTTGCTGGCATGGTTGTTAAGTCCTACCGCCCCCAGGATGGCGCCAATAACAAAAAGAGGCGGCACACTAAAGACCGCCGCAGTCAAGAAAGAGAATCGCGGAAATTTCAAATCAAGTGACAGATCTACTGACAGCAAGAGGCAGGCGTAAGCCAGTACTGCGTTGAGTGAAACCACCAGCACGGCGACAGGCAGAGTGTCCAGCGGCCGCGAGATCCCCAGCAGGGGCAGCAGCGTATTGATCAGCAGGCCGGTAGCAAACAAGAGAAATATGCTGGCGCCGACAGAAAAAAGGATTGTTTCCGATAGTTTGCGGATTCTGATGCCGAGCACCCGGGTTAGCATGAATCCCGGCATCATCAGCGAAGCCGGCAAGGCGAAAAAGATTGAAGGAATCAGAAAGGCGGAGGCTATTTTCAGGCCGGCGAGCAGCGTAACGGCAAAAAGAAATGCATTCAGGATGATGAGCAGGGCGTACGCTTTGCTGTCTGGCCGTCCCGATGTTTCCGCTGGCCGCAGCTCAAGCGCGAGCAGGTCCGGCAGTACGCGAGCCCACCTCAGGCGCCGGCCTCGGGATGACGGAGATTTTCTTTTGGGCGGCTCGGACGCCACCGGGCGTTCGACGTCCGGCGGCATTTTTGAAGTTTTGCGATTAAGCATTAATGTTTCGCCACCCGTTAAAAAATCATCCGTTGTTTTTGGCGCTAAAGGTGATCCACTGTTGCAGGTCGACCAGTTTCACAACGATCTCGTCCCGGGCTCCCCGATTTGTGGGTGTAAACCATATCTCTTTCCGGACCTGACCGCCGTCCTTCAGGAAAATATGGCCGGATGCGAGCAGGGTGGTTTTAAAGCCTTCGTAGGCGGTAACGCGGTACGAGTATCTGTGATCCTGATTCTCATGATTGACGACCGTGAAATCTATTGGGTAACTTTTACCGGCATCCAAGAATTTTGGCATGGATTTATAGTTCACAAAATATAGCTCCGTCAGCGGATCAGACTCTTTGGTGAAATATGGAGCAAGAGCTGCCGAGACGGCATCGTTTTTGACAGCCAGCAGGACTATGATGATCAATGCCGCCAGCAGGAACGGGGCGATAATAAATGGCCAGTGTAAATGAGCTCTCCGGGAATCAGGCATGGATTGGCACCTTAAGCAAAATGAATGACGGATATCTTAGGTTTCAACGGAGCTGGCGGAGTACCTTTTGCGTGCTCTTTTCCTCAGGCCCGCAAGATAACCGTTGACCATTCCCAGGTCGCGAATCAGCGTGATCGCAGGCAAAACGGCCACCGCGTCAAGCAGATTTGCCCCTCTTTTCATCGCCAGAGGCGTATGCCGGAAGCACAGGACAATTATGAGCAATAGCGCAGGGGGGATCAGACCCATTCGGAAGAAAGAAAGCAAGAGCGTGGCGGCCGCGGCAGCGTAAGCCCCGATCAGTGCCAGGTAGCGGCCGGAGTGCAGATTGGCTTCACTGTCACCTTCACTGTTTCTTCGGTGTCTTTGGAAAATCTTGACGAGTGATTCTTCGCCATGGCTCCAGTAGACCCGGGCCGCCGGGATGTAGCAACTTTCTGCCACCTTCTCTACCTGGTTGAAGAAATAAGTGTCCTCCCCGGCCAGGGTCATCCACTCCGGATAACCCCCAACGGCCTCCCAGACGGATTTGCGAAAGGCAACAGACCGGCTGGAATGGACGGAAACAGCGGCCTTGGCGTCATCGGTTTTCATCGCGTACAGGAAAGAAAACTGCTGGCCCACTCTGCTTTTGCCTAAAGCAACCGTTTCACCGTAGACGATTCCCACGCTGCCTCCGGTTGTCAGCGGGGCGGTTATCTCTTGCAGCCAGTCCTCTTGCATGACGCAGCCGCCGTCCGTGACACAGATGATGGGGGCAGTGCTTACTTTGATTGCCTGATTGCGCCCCTCAGCGATATTGAGTCTTTCCATCTCGATTATCGTCATCCTGCCCAGGTGAGATGCTTGCCAGCGGCGCAGGATCGGCATTGTACCGTCAGTTGAGCCGGTTTCACAAATGACTATCTCATCGGGCTGCAGCGTCTGGCTATCGATGGACTGAAGCAATCCGGGCAGGCCGTTTTCCTCGTTGAGAAGAGTCATGATCAATGCGATGCCAGGTTTACTCATTTAAGTCCATCGCCGGAATTGTTGACAGTTTACTGGGGTTTCCTGAGCCGGCTTCGGCGTCCAGGTCCTGTTCGGAGAAGCCGTTTAAGCCGGGCTATCTTTCCCCGGTTGCATTCTGGCAACTTTTGCCAGCTCCGCAACGTATTTTTTGACGTTTACTTCCCAACGATATGCCGCCACCACTTTTTTATAAGCCCTGTCGGCAAATTCTTCGGCTTTGTCGGGATTATTAATAATATAGCTGATTGCATCTGCCAGTGCCCGGGCGTCGCCAGGAGGAACGAGCAGGCCGTCTTCATGGGCCCGGATTATTTCGGGGATGCCGCCAATGTCGGTGCCGATTACCGGTACTCCGCAAGCCATCGCTTCCAGCAATACCATACCGAATGCCTCAGGCCAGTCGCTGGGAAGCACCAGCATCTGACTGTTCTGGATCCGGGCAACCAGTTCGTGGCCGCGCAACTGGCCGTGATAAACAGTTCGGGGGGACTCGACCGGCGCGCCCCGGCCAACCACGTGCAAGGTGGCCTGCGGGATCATTCTGACTGCTTCCCTGAGATAACCTATTCCTTTAAGCCCTGTTCGGAAATCGCCCACGAAAACAACCGAACCGTCTTGTGGCGCTCTGGTTCTCTGCGTGAACACTGACAAGTCAACGCCGGGGTTAATTGTCGTTGATTTATCCAGATAACGCTGGAGGAAATTCTGCTGCACGTGTTCAGATGTACAGATGATGCGGCTGGCTTTTCTCAGGGTAATCGGGAGAATCCACCGCTCATACAAGCCGATCAGGCTGTTTAACGCGAAACTCTGGCCTTTCATCGATCCGCAGTGATAGGTGACGATGACCGGCGCACCGCGGGTCGCAAGCGCCACCAGATCCGCTAGAAACGGCACCGGCATATGGACGTTGACGATGTCCGGATCAAGAGCGCGCACCATGCGGCGGATGTCAAAAAACCAGCGCAAACTCAACGGGGTGTCCTTGATCTTGAACTGCACTGGCAGCCGGTGGACGATCATGCCGTCATCGTTCTGCTCGCGGCCGATTTTCCTGGAACTGCCCGAGGTGATAACGTCAACTTGCATTCCCGCGCGGGCTGCGCCGCGGGCCATCTCAAAAGCATAACGCTCCAATCCGCCCATTTTTGGAGGGAAATATGATGAGGCTACCAGCAGACGGAGCCGCGGCTGTTGTCCAAGATCACGATTTATAACATAGTCTGCCTGCCGGCGTCCGGCGATATAAGCGAAGACCTGCTCCAGCCTTCCCCAGTCGCCGTATTTGTCGATTTCCCAAGAATGACCCCAAAGATGGAAAACCCCTCCGTTTTTCAGGCAGATATCGAACAGGTCAGCCGCGACCGCGCCCCAGTCGAGCCAGCGGCTTGCCCTGCCAGGGCTTACGCCTGCGGCGCGCAGGTAGCGAATCAGGCCCGTTCGGTGCTGATATGCGTGGACCGTCGTGCCCGCGGCCATCGGATCGCCGAGGCTGATTTTAAATTGTCTGACGGTTCGCGCATAATGAAAACCGAGGCCGCGAAGGCTCCGGGCAAGATCACGGTTGAACCCGCCGTAGGGGTAACAGAATGAGAGAGGTTTCTCTCCGGTTGCATTTTCCAGGAATCCGGCGCCGCGACTGATTTCGGATATAGCCTCATGATGAGGTATCGCGGTCAGATCAGGATGGGAAAAGGTATGAGCGCCGATCTCGAACCTCGTGGCAATGGAGGCGATACCCTCCGGGCCAAGGCGCGATTCCGGATCCAGCTCGCGGCAGGCCGGCGAAACATAAAAAGTGCCCTGAAGGCCGTATTTTTCAAGCAGATCGGCAACGCGAAAGTCTTTTTTGTGGCCGTCATCCCAACTGGTCGTTACGATGACCCTTCTGTGCCGGTTAGGCCAGGATTCTGCCAAAGTCATAATTATATTGCAATTTTTGCTTTTTTAATGAACTGATATCCAGATCCGATATCCGTTTTTTGTTGCCTGCGGCCGGCCGCGGCGGGATTTGCTTTTGAAACAGGCTCTTACGTGTAAAATAACAATAGCAGAGAAAACCTGGCCGGAATAACCGGCTGGCTCAGAGTGCGTGATTGTTTTGATGTTGTGTTGTTACTGTGATGCGCAGAAGTGCAGTGAAAGATATCCGAAAGAGCCTGGATCGTGAAGAAAACCTCTCTTCTCGATAAAGCTGCGGTACTGCTCGTCTGCCTCATCATAGCCATCGCGGTTTTATATCCTCAGAGCTTTTTTTCGCCGGACCGGCTTCTGGGAAATAAATGGCTGGACCCACTGGCGGCCATGGTTGTGCCGCTGGTCCTGGCGGGTTTTGTGTACCTGAAAACCAGGCGGCGTGATTTCAGACCGGGAGTGGTCGACGGGCTGGTGCTCATGTTTGCGGCTTATCTTTTGGCGCAGAACGTGGCGGGCCCTGGAGCGTTGGTATCGATAAAATACGTGGTTTTAGGCATCGGGATTTATTACCTGACCACGCTGCTGACCGCCCGGGAGGCAAAGCTCCGGCAGATATTGCTTTTCGGCATCGTCATCCTGACGCTGCTGACTTGTCTCTATGGTTTGGTGGAGTATGCCCTGCAGGATAATGTAATCTTCGCCAGCCTGATCAGCGAGAGCGTTCCCCAGCCCTTGAATGGCGTCCATCGCATCGGTTCCACCCTGGCGCATCCAGTTCCTTTTGGCGTTTTTCTGCTACAGGTAATTCCTTTTTCCGCACTGCTTTTGATGACCTCGCGCCGCTTTTGGAAACGTTTTCTGGCGATATTATCCATTTCTCTGGCTGTAGTGGCTTTATTTTTATCGTACTCCAAGGGGAGCTGGATAGCTGGTGGCGTGATGGCGGTGGGAGTGTTGCTGCTGACACGGCGCAGCCCCAGCCGTAGGGCGGTTCTGTCGGCTGCGGTCGTGGTGGCGATTCTCCTCGCAGTGTTCGGGGTGTTCTGGACAACCGCCGTTCACGAGGTCGATTATCGCAGCTCCCTCAGCGTCGACGGCCGCGAGGCGGCCTGGAGGGGGGCGATAACCGGTATCGAGCAGCATCCCTTTGGTGTCGGGCTTTTTCAGGGTTCTACCGAGGCGAAAAAACATATGGATCCTTTTTGGCGCGACGCCGCGGGTCCGCAGATTGCCGTCGATAACTATTACCTGGTTCTGCCTCTGGAAGCGGGCATTCTCGGATTTTTCATATGGATTGTGATGATGTTCCTGATATTCCGCGAAGGAATCAGCGTCGCCCGCATTCGCGGACCGAGCCGGCCGTGGGCGCTGATGGCGCTGGCGGGAATCACCGCCATTTGCCTAAATGCTTTCACCGTGGATGCATTCCTGCTCTGGCCAAATTTTCTCATCTTCTGGATGACGGCGGGATTGCTACACGGCATATCCTGGGGAAAAGCGGCGGGTAAGGCAGGAAATGACGCTGCTGCCTAAGGAGTAGCTGATGCAGGGGTTGATAAATGGGAAGAACCTGGAACAGGTCCGGGGCGATATTATCAAGCAGGAAGCCGATGCGATTGTCAACGCCGCCACCTCAGGCTTTCGCGGCGGCGCCGCCGCGAAAGCTGGCCTGCTGAAGAGCGCCTACCGCCGTTCCCTGGAAGTGGCGGATGAAAAGGGCCTTGCTTCCATCGCCCTTCCGGCTCTGAGCACCGGCGCTTACGGATACCCCCTGGCGGAGGCGGCACAGACCGCCGTTGCCACGGTCGCCGTTAATCTTAAGGGTGAGTCATCGATAAAAAAAGGTTTCTTTTGTCCTCTTTAGCGAGGCCGCCTATGAAGCTTTTGCCTGGAGGCTTGAGCAAGTCGAAGCGCAGCCGGCTGCTTGAAGCTGAAAGGTGTCGAACCGTTCGATATTGTCACTTGACAAACGATCTGAGCGATAGTAATATTTTGCATAGTCTGAGGCCGACTATCATTCTGCGTGGACACCTTAAGTGAAAAAAGAAAATATAATACTGCTTTACATATTTACGGTATTTGGTATCGTCTTCAGTCTCATCTCTTTGGTAAACCAATACGAATTCAGAACATATGCGCTGGACTTGGGAATGTTCAACCAGGCCCTGTATGACTTCGCTCATCTGAAACTTAACTATTTTACGCTGGCCCCAAACGGTGCGAGACTTAATTATTTTGCCGATCATTTTTCGCTGATTACTGTTTTATACGCGCCTTTTTATTATCTGCTCAGGACGTATACGCTGCTGGTTATCCAGATTCTCGCAATTCTCTTTGGGGGCGCCGGCGTCTACCTGTTTGCCCGGCACGAGACGAGGTCAAGATACCTGCCCCTGATTGTCCTCTTCCAGTTTTTCGGCATCTGGGGAATTTATTCGGCGCTGTCCTTTGACTTCCACAACAATGTCGTTGCGGCAATGATTGTTCCATGGCTCGCCTTTTGTTATGTCACCGGCAGGCGGAAACTGCTTGTCCTTTTCTTTGTCATCATTTTGATCTCCAAGGAAAATATGGCCCTGTGGCTGGTTTTCATCATGCTGGGGCTGATGCTCGGGAGGGGCCTGTCCCACTGGCGCCGATTCCTCAGGTTTGAAGTCCCTTTGATTCTGTTTGCCGCCGTTTATTTTGTCTTTGTCATCGGGGTCTTCATGCCGGCGCTGGGAAATGGCCATGGCGGCTCGGTCGTGCTGGCGAACCGCTATGCTCTGTTCGGCAATTCCGCGCCCGCCATTGCCGCGGGAATAGTCAGCCACCCTGGACAGACCTTAACCGATCTGTTTGAAAGCGCGCCGTCAAACGCCCAGCATGCGGATGATAAGGAAGGCTTGCATGTGATGGTGCTGACATCGGGCGGATTGGCGCTGCTGGCGGCGCCATCGTACATTGTGATGCTGATTCCGATTTACTTGCAGAAGATGCTGACCGTTGACCCTGCCCTTTGGGGAGTCACTGGCCAGTATTCGATTGAATTAGTTCCCATTATTTCTCTGGCTTTCGTGGCTCTGCTAGTGAAACTGAAGCGGAGAAAACTGGCAGCCCGCTGGCACTACCTGGCAGCGGCGGTCATTGTAGTGATGACCTATGGATCACTTTCATACGCAATTGCCAATGGCAAACTGTCAATGTGGAAAAATGACGATAATGTCAACCTGTTCTCGCCCGGTCACTGGCATTCATCAGTTGATGTTTCCGCCGTCAGCAGCTACCTGGCCGCCGTTCCCCCTGATGCGGCCATCTCTGTCAGCTCCTCGCTGGCGCCTCACTTGAGCTTCAGAGACAAGATCTATCAGTATCCGGTTATCAAGGATGCGCAATACCTGGTATTGATGCAGGATAGACGGGATAATTTTGTCAGTCCGCAATCATTGCCGCAAGGCCGGGACTTTAAAGTCATCAAGTTTACTTCCTTTATGAGTCCGGACAAAACACAAATTTACCGGTTCTGGATTTACAAGCGGAGCGCATAGGAGCCTGTCTCCGCCGCCGGAACGGGCTCGCAACGAATTGCTGCCTGGATGCACCTCAGGTTCACTAGCGGCGTGGAAATGCTTCCAGCGGGCCTTCGTAGGGGCGGATCATTTCCTTTAACTTTTCCAGGTCATCAAAGTCCCGGTTGAGCCAGGCGGAAATCTGGTCCGGTGGCACGATGAAAGGCATGCGGCTGTGTATTTCGCCAACTGTCTTGTTGGGGCTGACGGTGATAATGCTGCCGCTCAGCCGCCGGTCTTTCCCGTTCGCCGGATTGGTCCAGACGGAGTAAATGCCGCCGAGGGTCATCAGACTTCTGCCCGGCAGGCTGAATTCATAGACCTGGCGTGGCTTGATCGTTTTGCCGTTTGCCTGCCTGTTTTCAAAAAAGCCGCCAACCGGGAAGACCCAGCGCCGCCGCAGAAGGAGATTGTGGTTGTGCGGCCTGTCCAGGGATTCAGCCCGGACATTAAAGCAACTGTAGCGGGATTTAAATTCTTTTTCCCAGTCGTGAATCAGCTGCCAGTACACCGGCGCCAGTTTTAGGCCTCCGTCCTTGCCGGCAAATATCATCAGGGCGTCAGAGAACGGCCTCAAAGTGAGTTCGTCCAGGCCGGATAAATCAGACACGGAAAACTGCGGGAAAGGTGTTAAGGGAATGCCGGTCAGGCTGGCAAATTCTCTGATGATTCTGATTCCACCGGGTTGCTGGAAACTGCCACACATATTTCAAGTCTAGCAGGCCCGCTGGAAAATTCCATTCTGACCGAAGCCAAAAAGTCACACTGATCTTTGGCACGCCCGACGGGAATCGAACCTGTAACCTTGGGATTAAAAGTTTAAGTCTACCATTTTATCAAGTCGCAAAGCGACCTATTTATTAGGGGTACGCACTTGCGTATTTCGCCCCATCCCGGCCACTGATTTCGGATTAATCCGGCCACCCATTTCGGAGTAAAGCGGCCACCTGTTTCGGTTCATACCGGCCACTTTTTTGTGGTTTTCCGAAATCGTCGGCCGGAATTCCGAAACAA
>JACWAM010000056.1 GCA_014874265.1 Thermoleophilia bacterium
CATGCCTTAAACCTCCTCGGAATCAGACAAATAGTTTATCAAAAAGGAGTTCCGGGTTCCGGGTTCCGGGTTCCGGGTTCCGGGTTCCGGGTTCCGGGTTCCGGGTTCCAGGTTCCAGGTTCCGGGTTCCAGGTTTCGACTTCTGGCTTTGGGTTGTTGGTCCGGCATCCGGAATCCATCGTCAGTTCAGGTTGTGGCTTTCTATGGCAAGGTATAAAATCCGACTATTCTGGAATGACCTAACCTTGGATTTTCAGGTAGTTTCAGTTCATCCAGAATCCAGTATCCAGAATCCAGTATCTGCCAAACGGAGGTTTCATGGAAGTAGAGATCGGGCGAGGCAAAAAGGGGAGGCGGGCCTACGGCCTGGACGATATTGCCATCGTCCCCAGCCGGAGGACACGCGACGTCGAAGATGTTGACATCAGCTGGCAGATCGGCAATCACCAGTTGGCGGTTCCCTGCCTCGCCTCCGCGATGGACGGCGTTGTTGATCCGAAGTTCGCGGTGGAGATGGGAAAGATCGGCGGGCTGGCCGTACTCAACCTGGAAGGCATCCAGACGCGCTTTGCCGACGCCGAGGAGCAGCTGAAAAAGATCGCGGCGCTGCCGGCTGACCAAGCGACGCGCGGGCTTCAGGAGATTTACCAGGAGCCCATCAAGCCGGAGCTGATCAGCCAGCGGATCAAGGAGATCAAGGATCAGGGCGTGACCGCCGCCGCGTCGCTTACCCCTCAGAAAGTTACCCAGTACTATGAACTGGCGCTCGACGCCGGTTTGGACGTGCTCATCATCCAGGGGACGGTGGTAAGCGCGGAGCATGTCAGCTCTGTGGTGGAGCCGCTTAACCTGAAAAAATTCATCGCCGACGTGCCGGTTCCTGTCATCGTCGGCGGCTGCGCCTCTTTCACCACCGCCCTGCACCTGATGCGCACCGGCGCGGTCGGCGTGCTCGTGGGCGTCGGGCCCGGCGCCGCCTGCACCACCCGGGGCGTTCTGGGGATCGGCGTCCCTCAGGCTACCGCGGTGGCGGACGCCGCCGCTGCCCGGGTGCAGCACTTGCTGGAGACCGGCAATTTCGTCAATGTCATTGCCGACGGCGGCATGCGTACCGGCGGCGACATCGCCAAAGCAATCGCCTGCGGCGCCGATGCCGTCATGATCGGCTCGCCGCTTTCCCGGGCTTATGAAGCGCCGGGCCATGGTTATCACTGGGGAATGGCAACTTTCCATCCCCAGCTTCCCCGGGGCACCCGGGTCAAGACAAATCAGGTTGCGAGCCTGAAGGAGATCCTTGTCGGACCGGCGCGTGAAAACGACGGCACCCTCAACCTGTTCGGCGCGCTTAAGACATCGCTGGCGACCTGTGGCTATGAGAACATCCAGGCGTTCCAGAAAGCGGAAGTGATGGTGGCGCCGTCGCTCCAGACGGAAGGCAAGAAGCTGCAGCGCGAGCAGGATGTAGGGATGGGGTAAAACCCCCAAGTTCAAAGTTCCAAGTTTTAAATCTCGGACTCTTCCGTCAGATTTCGAGCGTTTGACTCTTTTACAGACGGGAAAAAATTTGTCGTTCTGAGTCGTGAACTGGCTGGGTGATAACCAAGCCATTGGATTTCCGGAGGGAAAGCTTGGAACCTGGAACTTTGCACCTGGAACCTGTTTCTCATGCCTGGCCGCACACGTAAACGTTTGCCGGACGGCCATCTGGTGCGTGCCCTCCAGGAAAACTTTGAATCTTTTTCCAAATCGCGCAAGGCGATCGCCCGTTACCTCATCGATCATCTTTCCGAAGCGCCGGTGCTGTCGGCGCAGGAGCTGGCCCGGCGCACGAACACGACCAGTTCCACCGTAGTCCGGTTTGCCCAGAACCTGGGCTTTAGCGGATTCACGGAGATGATGAAGGCAGCCTGGGAAGAGCACCGGCTGGCCACCAGCAATAACACCGCCGCCAAGCAGCTCCATTTTCCAGTCGATGATGACTTTTCCGGCCGGGCCGTGCGCACTGATATCCTCATTCTGGAAGAAACGATCCAGCGCAATGATACCGATAATTTTTTGGAAATTATCGCTCAGCTGGAAAAAGCGGATCAGATCTACGTTGCGGGAATTTCGGAGGCCGCGCTGGTTGTCAATTATCTTGATTATTACCTGTCGGTGATGGGAGTGCCTGTCATCGCCGTTACTGACGGCACCGAGGACTCCGTCGGCCGCCTTGCCGGCATCGACCGGAAGTCGGCGCTGATTGCCGTTGGCTTTGGCAACGGTCACCAGTTCCTGCTCCGGTTAATCAGAGCCGCCCGCGAACTGGACGCCTTCACCGTGGGCATCAGCGAGAACCGGATCTCAGAGGTCGCCAAACTGGCCGACAAAAACCTCTTCTGCTTTCAGGATTCAAGCTCGTTTGCGCCCTCGCTGATTGGAGCTTTCAGCATCGCCAACGCCATCATCGCGGCGCTTTACAGCCATAACAAGCACGCGTACGATGCCCACATCTCCCGCCTCAGGCGCCTGCCGCTCAGCTCCGACTGGCTTTAACCAATTCAAAGCTCAAAGTTAAAACCTTTAAACCTTGAATCAACTTTGAATTTTAAACTCGGAATTATTTCACCAGTTCTCGCAGGTCGCGCATGCGCTGCTTGTCAGACGGGTTGGACGCGCCCGGGGTTTCCATAATCATGGGGACTTCCGCCAGTTGGGGACGGCGCGCGATGGCTTTTAGCCCGGCTGAAATATTTCCGTGGCCGATGTGTTCATGCCGATCACGGAATGAAGCTCGCGCCACCGGCGAATCATTGAAATGGATCAACCCCAGCCGGTCCAGGCCCACTAATTCATTGAATTCGGCAATCGTCCGACGGGCGGCGGCCGCCGATGAAAGGTCGTATCCGGCTCCCCAGAGATGCGCCGTGTCGAGGCAGATTCCCAAAGGCGGACTGATGCCACGCGCCGTGGCTCCGGCCAGCACCCGGGCCAGCTCTTCGAAGCTCGCTCCCACCGTATCACCAGAGCCGGCACCGTTTTCCAGCAACAATGCGGTCCTGCTGATCCTCAGGCGGCTGATGCCGTCAAGAAGCGCCTCCAGCGATCTAGCGGCGGTGGCGCCCCGGCGGCTGCCGAGGTGAAAGACGACATACTCGCAGGAAAGCGCCTCCGCCCTGTCGATATTTGCCTGTAGCAGTCTGACAGACTTGGCGTAAATGGGAGCGTTGCGGCCCGTGCGGCAGGCCAGATTGATCAGGTAACCAGCGTGCAGAAAAACCGGGCGGATGTCATGCTCGTCCAGATAGCCGGCAAACCTCGCCGCTTCGGCCAGATCGAGCTTGCCGGGATTCCAGGCTGACGGATTGCCGGACATGATCTGAAAAGTGGTGCAGCCGATTTCGCGTGCATGGCGCGCTCCATTGAGCAAGCCGCCGGCCGTGCGGATGTGAATGCCGAGGCGACGCGCGAGGTTAGTTTCCCAGCAGGGACAGGTGGTTCAGCGGCCAGTAAATGAGCTCGGCGCGGCCGATGACGTTGTTCATGGGAACGAATCCCCACCGATGGCTGTCATAGCTCTCATCCCGGTTGTCGCCGAGGACGAACAGCTGACCGGGCGGCACGGTTTCAGGGGTCATGGTATAGGTTGTTGGCCTTGCATTGGGAACCACGAAAGGCTGGGCGCCCTTGCCGTCGTGTTTGTCAATCAGAACCTGATCGTTTTTGACCTCGACTGTGTCCCCCGGGAGGCCGATGACCCTCTTGACAAAAGGCGTATCCGAGCCGAGACTTGCCGGCGGATTGAAAACGATAACGTCGCCGCGGTGAATCGACTCAAAGTGGTAGACAACACGGTCGGCGAGGATGCGGTCATTATCCTGGATCGTCGGAATCATCGATCCGGACGGAATCTGATACGGTTTGGCGACGGTGGCCTGAAAAATCATCGCCACCCCGAAAGCTATCACCAGCGGCGCCACGATATCAAGAAAGATGATGCGTAAAACGCCGCGTTTCTTTTTTTTCGGCGCCACCGCTTCCGGCGCCTGTTCGAGAGCGTCGGGATTAAAGTAATTATAATCCTCGTAATCCTGGTAGACGGAATCAGACTCCCGCGCCGGGCGATGGCTCCAGCCCAGCTCCCCCGGCGGTGGAGTAATCCAGCCGCCCCCGGGCTCGCCGGGATTTGTCTTTCCCGTCTCTTCACGGTCGTTTTCGGGGAACAGATTTCCCCCGTTAGTATCAGGCATGGCTTTCTCTTTTTTCAGCAGCCGGAGGCGATGCCCGCGGCCATATCTTGCATCTTAACTGTTTTCGGCGAAGCCCGCCAAGCGGAAAAACCCTACAAACCGGTTTCTGGCTTCTGGTTTATAGTTCCCAATTCTAAAGGATGCGGAAGTTCTTTTTTAACACGAAACCGGAATCTCGAAACTTTTTTAAAGCTCCATCAGCCGGACAAACTCCTGCTGGAAGGTCTTGTTCAGAGGCAGCGCCACATGCCTGATGCTGGCGCGAAGATCTGTCAGCCGCCGCCGGTTTTCCTCGCTGAGCAGCAGCACGGCTCCTTGGCAGGCGGCGTCGGGAGTCACTTCGACGCTGGCGGCGTCCGGAAACATTTTCAGCAGGCGGGCGTTATCCAGATTGATATAGCTGCCAAAAGTTCCGGTAATCAGCATTCGCGATAGCTCCCCCGCGTCCAGCTTTGTTTGCAGCACCGAAATAGCGGCATGAATGGAGGCTTTCACCAGCTGGAAGGAACGGACATCGTGCTGGCTCACCGTAATCAGGCGATCGCCGCCCGCGACCGTTACCGGTCCTTCCCGGAGAAGGCGCCCGCTCCCGTCAATCCATTCATTACGCCTCATTTCGGCAATTATATCAATGAGGCCAGAGCCGCAAATGCCTTTTGGCTCACCGCCTCCTACCACCTCATACCGGAATACTTCGCCGTCGAGCCTGGCTTTAAAAATCGCTCCTTTTGTCGCCGAGAGCCCAAATGACATGTGAGAGTCCTCGTAGGCAGGACCGGCCGGAGCTGACGCGACAAATATACGGCCTTTACAACCAAGCGCTATTTCACAGTTCGTACCCACGTCAACCGCCAACGCCGGCTTTTCGCTGGCGGCCATATTCATCAGGAAGATATCCGCCAGGGCGTCGGCGCCGACGAAGCCGAAAACCGGCCGGGGGATAAACAGCGTTGCCTCGGGCGCCGCCAAGCCCAGCGCTGTCGCCGGACCGAGGTAATCCTCGGCGCGCTTGATATTAAAAGGCGTCCCGCACAGCGGGGCTGGATCGAGATTGAGGATAAAAGCGTACATGGCCGAGTTCCCCACGGCAACGATCACCTTCAGATCGCGGGCGCCAATTCCGGCCCCGTCACAGAGACGCCCCAGAGAATCATTGAGTGCTTCGATCACGTCCCGGTTGAGTTCTTTCCTGGCCGCCGGGTTCCCGGCGGCCAGCCCCAAACGGGTGGCGATATCGGCGCCGTGCTGCTGTTGCGGATTGGGCAGAACTGAAGTACCGGCAACCGCCCCGTCCGCCAGCCGCACCAGCCGGGCCCATATGCTCGATGTGCCGACGTCTATCGCCACCCCGTAACCGGAATCCGGGGCGCTTCCGCGGCTAACCTTGCTGTCGATTTTAGCTGGCATTCGCCTCTTTCAAATACTTTCTTAAGCAGCTGTCCATGGCTCGAAACTCCGGCAAATTTTACCCGCCGGGAAGGCCAAGGTAAAGGAAAAACCGCCAAAGCAAATGGAAAGAACCATATTTCTCTGATAAACTTGTTTTGTATTATGGGGTGTGGGATATGGGATAATTTCTCTTAAAGGGGGGATCTGCGTTAGAATGCCTCTCCTTTCCGGTCGCAGCCCAAATTATACCAAATGAATGCAAATACATCAAAGTTGGAGAGTCAGCCTAAATGAAGTCCATGGTTATCCTCCCTTCCTGGAAGCCTGACGACATCTATCCCGCCAGACTCGCCCGGTCCGCAATCAGCTACCAGCACCCCCTGGGTCTGCTTTATATTGCGACCTGCGTGCAGGCGGCCGGCCACGAGGTCGAGCTGGTTGACGGCGCGTTCTGGACGCATCAGGAAGTCCTGGACAAGGTGCGCCGTTTCCGGCCCCGGTTTGTCGGCGTCTCCGCCAATGCGTCGATGTGGACCAAGGCCATGAATACCGCGGCCGGCATCAAGACGATTGATCCCGCCATCCACGTCAGCGCCGCCGGTCCTTACCCTTCGGCTGTGGCGGAAAAGTGCCTGGTCGACTGCCCGGATTTCGATTCCGCGGTTATCGGCGAAGGAGAAAAAACCATGCCGGAGCTGCTGAGCCGGCTGGAAGCAAAGGCCGGGCTGGAAGGAGTAGCCGGCACCGCCTTTCGCCGCGATGACGGCCGGGTTCATCTTAACGAGCCCCGGCCCCTGATTGAGGACCTGGACTCCATCCCGATTCCGCGGCGGGAGCTGCTGGGAGATTTTGACAAGTATGAATCGCCGCCGGGCAGCTACCGCCGCAAGCCGATCGCGATCGTGATGACCTCGCGCGGCTGCAAGGCCCGCTGCATCTACTGCTTCCAGATGAAGGGCGAACGCCGCATCCGCTTTCGCAGCGTCGATAATGTCGTCCGCGAGGTCAAAGAACTGGTGACCGATTACGGGTTTCGCGAGATCAGGTTCCTGGACGAGACCTTCACCGCTGACCGGGAGCGCGCCATGGAGCTTTGCCGGCGCTTCCGCGATATCAAACCAGATTTCAGCTTTTATGTGTCATCCCGCGTGAACACTGTTGACTTTGAGCTGCTTCGTGAAATGAAACGGGCGGGCTGCTGGGCGATCCTTTTCGGCGCCGAGAGCGGCGTGCAGAAAAATCTCAACACGCTGCGGAAGGGCATTACCCTGGATCAGACAAGAGCCGCGGTGGCGGCCGCCAAGAAAGCCGGCCTGAAAGTTTATACACCGTTTATTGTTGGTATTCCAGGCGAGACATATGAGGAAGCGCTCGAAACGGTAGACTTCGCCATCGAGCTCGATCCGCACTACGCCAACTTTCACACCATGACTCCCTTCCCCGGAACCGAGCTCTACGATAACATTGAAAAATACGGCGTCATGTCGTCCAATACTGACGATTACACTTTTGAAGGAGCGGCATTCGTGCCATTTTCCATGACTCGCGAGGAAATCGAGCAGGTCCGCACTCTGGCTTTTCGAAAGTTCTATTCCCGACCGGGTTTTATCTTTAGAAGAATATTCGAGATTCGCAGCATTCATGACCTGAAAACCGTATCGAAGGGCGCGGCGAGTTTTTTCTGGCTGTGGACGAAAAGAAACGCTACCTCGGCGAAAACCGGGGCTCCCGGCAAGAAACACGACAGCGGCGAGAATGAGCGCTTCTAGAATTTCCGCCCCGGACGTCTCGATTGTCATCCCGGTTTACAACGGCGCCAGAACCATCAAGCTGGCGCTGGCGGCCGTATATGCTTCAAAGTTTCGGGATTTCGAAGTCATAATTGTCAATGACGGCTCCGGGGATGATACGGCGGCCGTGCTAGATGACTGCGCCGCCGGGTTTCCCTTCCGCCTGATCACCTTTGAGCGCAACATGGGAGTCTCCCGGGCGCGCAACGCCGGGGCCCATGCCGCCCGCGGCGAGATCATCCTGTTCATCGACGCCGACGTCCTCATCCAGCCGGACACCATCTACCTCTGCGTGAAGCGGCTCAACCTGGGCGACTGCGTTTGTGTGGGGGGCGCTTACACGGTTGATGCCTGGGACGAGGACTTTTTTAGCAGGTTTCAGTCGCTTTATATCCATTATGTTGAAACCAAGAATCCTTATCCTGATTATATTGCTACGCACTGTATGGCCATTCGCAAGGATGTGTTTGAAGGCTATGGAAGCTTTATCGAGGATTCATTCATCGGCCACCAGGCCAGCGTCGAGGACGTCGAATTTTCACACAGGATCCTGCACGCGGGCGGGTGCCTGGCGCGACCTTCCGCGATCCAGGTGACGCATATCTTTCACTTCAGCCTGGCCAGGTCGATCCGCAATGCCGTTAAAAAAAGCAAGTACTGGACCATGTACTCGCTGAAAAACCGCGATGTCACCAAGGACTCCGGAGCTGCCTCATACGAGCTAAAAACCAATGTCTCGACCCAGACGCTGAACCTGGTCTTTGTGATTGCCGCTCTGGCGACACGCTTCTGGTGGCTGCTGTTGCCTGTCGCGCTGCTTTATGGCGCCAATGTCGGCGTCAACTTTAATCTGTTTAAATTGATGCTGCGAAAACGCGGGCTGTGGTTTCTTGTCCGCGGCCTGCTTTATTTTCAATTCGTCTACCCATTCGCCGTCGCTTATGGCTCATTGGTCGGCACCATGAAATATCTGTGGGAGGTCAAGTTGCTCCGCCGGTATCAATAAACAAAGTTTCGAGTTTCTGGTTTCTTGTTTCTGGTTCCTGGCATCGGAGCACGAAACTTGAAACTCGAAACCAGCGACCAGAAACCATTTGATGTATTCGCCCATAAAATACGCGCCCCAGATTTTATTGAAGAACCGGCCGGTTCAGTTCACGTTCTTCGTTACCTCCCGCTGCAACGCGCGCTGCCCCTTTTGTTTTTACTGGCGCGGGCGGCACAGCAACCGCCGGGAGCTCGATCTGGACGAGATCGAGAAGATATCCCGCGGAATGGGAAGCCTGTTGTGGTTGCTGTTCTCCGGCGGCGAGATCTTTCTCCGGCAGGACTTCGCCGATATCGTCGCCGCCTTTTACCGGAATAACCGCCCGGCGATAATCACCCTGCCGACAAACGGGCTGGCTCCGGATCTGATCATCCCCAAGACGGAGGCGATCCTTTCGCTGGCCCGCAAGAGCGCGGTGGTGGTTAAAGTCTCGCTGGACGGCCTGGGCGATGAGCATGACCGGATCCGCAATACTCCCGGAAGTTTCGCAAAGGCGCTCGAGACCTGGGGAGAACTCGACCGCCTGCGCGGCCGATATCCCAACCTGCAGATTGGCATCAATACGGTTTTCTGCCGGGAAAACGAGGACAGTATGGATCAGATCATTGACTTCGTCAACAATCTGCCCGGGTGCGAGACCCATACGATCTCGCTGGTCAGGGGAGATCCGGCCGCGCCCGAAACCAAGGATATCGATCTGGAGAAGTACCGCCGGGCAATCATGCGGCTGGAGTCCGACTTGAAAGAGGCCAGCCCCAAGATGTACCATTTCCACCTGTCACGGATAAAATCCGCTCAGGATCTGGTCCAGCGGCGGCTCATCTACGAAACGATGCGCCAGGGCAGGCGGCAACTTCCCTGTTTTGCGGGGCGTCTGGCTTTGGTGATGAACGAGGTGGGAGACGTTTTTCCTTGCGAGATTCTGGATGAGCAGATGGGAAACATCCGCGAGGCCGGCTACGATATGATGAGAATCTACCAGTCGTCACCAGCGGACGCCGTCCGGGCCCTGATCAGTAATTCCCGATGTTATTGCTCACACGAATGTTATTTCGTCACAAATATTCTTTTCAATCCCATGATGCACGGCAAGGTGATCAGACAGTACGCGAGTCTGCCGCGGCCGGCCCGGTGAACCGGGACCGGCCGGTCCTGCCGCGCGTTGACTTTATTGACAATGTGCGGCACCGCCGGATAGCGGCGGTGGCCCGCGCCACTGTTATCTTCCTGTTCGTTCTTGCCATCACCGTGCCTTTCCTGGGACAGGCGTTTCACGTTGACGACGCCGTCTTCTGGGACTTTGCCCGCAACAACCTGTCCCATCCCCTGGAGCAGCATCTGCCCAACTATTTTCTGGTGGGAAAAGAAATTGCGGCGATGCGGGACACCCATCCGCCCCTGGATGAGCTTTATATCTCGCTGATAATGTCCATTGAGGGAGTAACCGCTTCTGAGTTTTTTTTCCATCTGGGATTCATCGTGTTTCCCCTGATTGCCGGCGTTTCCATGTATTTCCTCGGCCGGCGCTTCACGAAGCATCCCCTCGCGGCAAGCCTGCTGTTCCTGTCGGCGCCGGCGGTAATGGTGATGTCACACACGCTGATGGCGGACCTGCCGATGACAGCCCTTTGGATGGCCGCCACCGCCGCGTACATCTATGGAGTAGATGCGGACAGCCGGCGGCTGCTGACGCTGTCCAGCCTGCTGATAACGCTGGCAATTTTCATGGGGTACCAGTCTCTGGCCCTTCTTGTCCTCCTGCCGGTATACGCCTGGCTCCGGCGGGGACGTCCAAGCCGCCGGAACGCACTGCCGTTTGTACTGCCGCTCTTGTCCTTCGCGGCGTTTACGTTGTTTAATTTCGCCCGCTACGGGTCACCGCCCCGCTTTTCTCACGCCGGCGGTCTGGGCATGACCGAGGACGACTTCATCAGCCGGTTTCAGGGGATGATACTGCAAATGGGGGGCATAACAGTTTTCCCGCCCCTGCTCGCGGCAGGGTTCATGCTGCGGCGCAAAAAATATCTGGCCTTGCCACTAATCGCAGCGATCGCGGCGCTTCTCAGCTGGCGCCAGCTGACGCCCGGTTATCTCGCCACCAGTGCCGTTCTGTTTGGCATATTTATCTTCGCGGGCGCCTCAATGCTGACAGGCCTGATTACGGAAGGCATAATCCAAACCGTCAACTGGGCCAGGCGCCTTCCGCTCGACCGGGATTTTCTTTTTCTGGCCCTGTGGCTGGTTTCAATCCTGGCGGCAGTTGTCATCCTGCTGCCCCATACCCCGGCCAAATACTATCTGCCCGTATTTGCCCCGTTGATCCTGTTGATGTTTCGTGAGGTGGAAGCGATATTTACTTCCCGGCGGCTTCTCGCCGGTTTCGCCGCCCTGGCCATCATATTCTCTTTGGTCGCCGGCTTCTGGCTGTCACTCGCCGACTTCGAGCTGGCCCGGGCCTACAAGGATTTTGCGCTGTCGGTCCAGTCACGTTACCGGCCGTCGGGAACGGTCTGGTTTGTCGGGGAATGGGGATTTCGGCACTACATGGAGCAGCAAAATTACAAGTATCTTGCCTCGGACAGCAACGCGCCCAGGAAAGGCGACCTGATCATCGAGCCCAGTTTCATGCAAAGGCCGGTGGCGCCTTCCCTCCAGAGCCGGATGCGCCTGATCGGGGAACCGGCGGCCAATTGGGAGGTGCCGGTGCGGGTGATGAGCATGCAGGCCGATGCCGGCTTTTACGGGACGTACTGGGGCCGCCTGCCATTTACCATAACCAGTCTTCCCCTGGAGCGGTTTCAGGTCTACGTCGTCAACAGCTAGAACCGGACCGAATGTGCGCCGATCGCCGGGCCCTAAGTTTCATCCGGTCCGATGTCAGCTTGATAAAGGCCCGGGACATGCGAGCATACCGCCGCACGTCTTCCGGCCCTTCGATGGAAGCGACCATCCGGCCAATCTGCCGGGGCCGGAAGAAGAAGTTGCTGATCGACCGCCTTTGCATGACCTGGATATACTCTTCCGTCAGCCCCCGGGGCACGAAGCTGAGATTGTCGCGGGGATAACCCGTACCCAGGTCCAGCCCCTTGTTAACGGTGCCGTACCGGTCGGCGATCTCGCGGGCCTCCGATCCCGGCGACAGATACATAACCGCCATATTCATTGAGTGGAGCGGCAGCGACTTGGCAAAATCCAGCGTTTCCCTGACCGTCTCGCGGGTGTCGATCAGGTGACCCAGGATAAAGTATCCGCGAATCTTGATGCCGGCCTCATCCAGCCACCGCGTCACCCGGATGACGGTTTCCTTGTCAACCGGCTTCTTGATGAATTTCAGCACTTCGTCGTTGCCGCTTTCGATGCCCACCGATACCAGCCAGCAGCCGGTTTCTTTCATGGCGCGGATTACTTCCTGATCAAGGGTTTTCAAATTCACCGTCGCCGTCCAGATCACGTCCAGCTTTCTTTCCTTGATCAGCGCGCAGATGTCAAGAACACGCTGTTTGTTAAGCGCAAATGTATCTTCGTGAAAGCTGATCTCCCGGGCGCCAAACCGCTCGATAGCATATTCCATTAAATCAACAACATACTTGGCGGAATTGGCCCGCCAGCGCCGGGTCCAGACCGAATTGCAAAATATGCAGGAAAATGGACAGCCGCGGCTGGTGATCAGCGTAATCACAGGACGGCGCCGGAAAACCAGCAACTGCGGATTATAGCCGGCCAGGTCGTCAATCAAATGAAAAGCAGGAAACGGCAATTCGTCAAGATCGTCGACATAAGGCCGCGGCTCGTTTTTTAACATCTTGCCGTTTTGCCGGTAATGGAGGCCCTTGACCGCTGCCAGGTCGCCGCCATTTTCCAGAGTTTCCACGAGCTCCAGGAGGGTCAGCTCGCCTTCGCCATCGATCAGGTAATCAAAGGCGCCGAACTGGGCAAGATCTTCCGGGTAAACGATGACATGAGGGCCACCGGCCACAATCGGGATGTCAAATTGCTGCTTCAGCCAGACGGCGTTCTCGATGGCAGCGTTGGCGCCAATGGAGTAAACAGACAGCCCGATCAGGCCCGGATCAAATTCCCTCACCTTTTCGCTCAGCTGTTCGTGACTGAGCGGGTACCGGACAGAATCAAGAATTTTGACAGTATGGCCGGCTTTTTCCAGAACGCTTGCCAGGCACATCAGCCCGTATGGAGGCAGATACGCGCCGATATCATCCAGGTTGCCATACCGGTCTTCCCCGCTAATTGCGCCGCTGATCAGAAGGACTCTCATATAAGCTCCGGTTCCATTTTATAAAAGTTAGGCGTCAAATTACGGATTCAAAGCGAAGCCAGGAGATCGGAAATCTAACCGATTCCAGATTGGACTATCCCTGAATATCTCCTGTCCCACCCCGGCGCCGGGAATGCCGGCGCATCACAGACCTAATGTTACGCGAAAAGCTTCATTTAAATCAACTGCAAGCTTGTTTCAGGTGGGTCATTTTCTGCGTAGCCGCCGGCAAAATTTTTCTCGCCGATCAGCTGCCCAGAAGCTCCCGGCAGGCGGCCAGCGTGCTTTTGACGTCACTGGCAAACGCGTCGACGCCCACCTCGCGCGCCAGCTCCTCCGAATGGGCGGCTCCCCCGGAAACAACCTTGACGCGGCCCCGCAGACCGGCATCCTCCAGCGCCTGAAGAACTTCGATCAGCGCCTGCCTGGTGGAGGTGGTAAAGGCGGAGAGGAGAAGCAGATCAGCGTTGACCTCGTTGACCGTGGCTGCGAACCTGGCGGCGGGCACGTTCACGCCTAGATCGTGAACTTTGTAGCCGGATGCCCGCAGCGCGGACACGATGATATTCTTCCCGATGTTATGGATATCGCCTTTGACCGTCCCGATGACGATGACGCCGCTTATGTCACGGCGCCTCTCAAACAGGTATGGATCAAGCAATGAAAGCGCCTTTTCCACCGCTTCGGCCGAGCGGAGCATTTCCGGGATGAAATACTCGCCTGTTTCGTATTTCTCTCCCACAGCTTCCATGGCCCCGGAAAGGCTGCTGATGATTGCGTCCGGGTCAGCCTCCGCGCCGGCGGTGATTTCCTCGGCGACCGCAGCCGCCCTGTCGGCATCGCCGTCAATGATGGCTATTTGAAAACGGCTTAGCAAATCCATTTCTCTATATCTGTTCATTGTCCGGATTAATATTTTCCAAATTCCCTGCCATATTCGACCAGAGCGGCCACATTGTCTTCCGGAGCGCTTGATGGTATCGAGTCTCCGGTACTGAGGATAAACCTTCCTCCGGATTTCGCGGCCTCCAGGGCCGCCCGGACCGCACTTTCGACATCGGCGCGGCTGCCTTTTTCAATAACGCCGACCGCATCGATATTCCCCTTTAGCACCACTGCGCTTCCCACCGCCTCGCGCGCCTTGATCAGGTCAACGGGAGAGTCGATCTCGAGCACGGCAGCTCCGGTCCTGGCCATATCCGGCAGGATTGGCAGGCTGTTCCGGCAGACGTGCAGAATCACCGGCAGCCTTCCCCCCAACTCTATAATTGCTGCCGCTTCTGACGGAAAGGCAAACTCGAGGTAGTGGTCCGGGGAAATCATGCTCGAAGATGCAAATGAATCCTTGATTACCAGGGCGTCGACCCCAGAGTCGGCAAGCGCCAGCCCCAGAGTTACCGTTGCCGGAAGGCAGGCATCGATCAGATCCCGAACCAGCCCCGGGTTCCCGTAAAAGTCTGTCATGAAGCTGATCAACCCGCGAACCGTAGCCGCGAATTCAAACGGCGACCGGACCGACCCGATGACAACGCTGTCGCCGGCCGCATCGACCAGTTGCTGAACGGGATCCATCTTTCCCTCCGCCCAGGGATCCGGAATTTTGATCTTGTTCAGATCCTCCGGGCCGTTAACCAGCGTGTCAATCACCAGCGGCACCTGATGCCCCCGCACCTCCAGCGGACACCCAAGGACATTTGGATTTTCACCGAGGCCCATTTCGGCGACGACGCCGTCGCAGCCGAGCCGCCTCAGCCCCTCGGCCAGCGCCTCCGCCATGCAGGCGCCGTCCAGCCAGCATTCGTCATTTTTCCGGCTGATCAGCCGGGG
>JACWAM010000057.1 GCA_014874265.1 Thermoleophilia bacterium
CATCGAAGATATCCTGGAAGAGCTCCGGCGGGAAAGATACAAAATGTCCGTGGAAGAGGTCGGCAGGGAAACCAGCCGGGAAGCAAGCCGGGAAACCAGCCGGGAAACCAGCCGGGAAGCAAGCCGGGAACACGAGCACCAGATCCAGATATAACACCATCACCGTACTTGATAAGCCTATGCCGCAAAAAGAAATAAACCGGGGCCTCCTGCCGGCCAGGCTCCGCGGAGCACTCAGCTTTATCCTGCTGGCGGTTGCTCTTGCCGCCGGCGCATATTATGTTTTAACTCACAGGGTCATACTGAATCATCTGGCCCAAATTTCCTGGATTGTTTCCGTAACGGTTTTTTTCCTGTATCTAGTCATGTTCGGAGTCCTGCTGCTGATTTTAAAAGCCAGCATGAACATTTGCGCCCGAAAACTGAAATCAGTGGAGAACGCGGTCATAAACGCGCATTCCTTATTTATCAATTTCTTTGTCCCGGGGCAGGGAGGCTCGGCTTACCGCGGCCTGCGCCTGCGCCAGCTGCACGGTCTCCGCATCAAGAACTACATAATTGTCACCCTGTTTTACTACCTGCTTTACGCGATTCTGAGCACGGCGCTCATGCTGGCGGGAAATGTTCCTTGGTGGCAGACAACCCTTTCGGTAATTTTAATTGGCGTCGCGGGAACAGCGATTGTCCACTGGTACTCAAAACGATCCCGGGTCGGTCAACATCAGTTCCGAGTTTCCCCGCAAAATATCTTTTTTTTGCTGTTTGCCACTGGACTGCAGGCTGCCGTCCAAACGTTCATTTACGGGGTGGAGCTCCGTAGCGTAAATAGTCAGATATCGTTGACGCAGATGCTGACCTACACGGGCGCCGCCAATTTGACGCTGTTTGCCGCGCTCACGCCGGGCGCCATCGGCATTCGCGAATCTTTCCTGATTTTTACCAAACACCTTCATCACATCAGCAGCGCGAATATCGTCGAAGCCAATTTGATCGATCGCGGCGTCTACATTGTTTTCTTGCTGATCCTGTTGCTGATCGTATTCGGGAGCAATGTTGTCAACCGGCGGCAGAAACGCGAGTCCGGCGAGAAACCTCGCTCATCTGAACCAATTAACGATAACAGGCAATGGACAATGAAGTTGCCCCTTGCTAGTGAAGTTGAGAACTTTGGCGGCTAGACTAAAAGCGATAATCTCCGGCAATGACCTGCTGCTGGCGTTAATTGTCGCCATGGTCGTGGTTATTGTAGGCGTCCTCCTGGGCTGGCATAGCGACAGGATTTTCCCCTCAAATCCAGTGTCGACGCTGCATTATACCGCGGAGCCAGGCAATCACCTGAGCTTTCTGTCCGATTGGGACGGCCCAGCGTATCTCAACATCGTCGGCTCCGGCTATCTCATCTATCCGCGCGCCAGCCTCCTCCCCTTTTATCCAATTACGATCTACCTCGTCCATCTGGTTGTGCCCTCGGCGCTGGACAGTGCCCTGCTAATCTCCTGGCTTAGTTTCGTGGTGGCGATTTACTTTTACATTAAAATCATCAAAAAGCTCTATGGCACAAAAAAGACAGATAATATCCTTCAGGGAGTAACTTTTTTTGTGCTCTTCCCAACTGCCATCTTCTTCATCGCGTCCTACACCGAGAGCCTCTTCGCCATGCTGGCCCTGGGGGCCATTTATTTTGTCCTGACCAAACGATACGTCTGGTCAGCGCTTCTACTTATGTTGAGCACGGCAACGCACATTACCGGAGTATTTGTGCTCATCTTAACGGCGCTGATGTTGCTGGAGCAAAAGGAAAAAATATACAAGGTTTTTCTTTACGCGGCCGTGGGCAGCCTTGGCATCCTTAGTTACACCTACTATCTGCATCTGCATTTTCATGACGCGCTGGCATTTCTGCATTCCCAGACCCAGCTAAATGGATGGATACATCAAAGTTTTTCCAACATCATCACCAGCGGCGGCTTTTTCAACTTCTTCTTCATCTTTCTGCTTTTGGTTTCATTTGCGTTTTGGTGGCGGCGTCGGCGAAGTTTTGCCATTTACTCGATTCTCTTCCTGCTGATTCCGCTTGTGGGCCGCGAATACGGTGGTTTTAACCGCTACGTACTAATGGCGTTTCCGGTGCAGCTCATGCTGTATGAATACTTCCAAAAGAAGAAAGCCGCGCTTCCTTACGCGGTCGCAGCGACAACAATAATCTGGACTTTATTTCTGATTCAGTATGCCGGCGGCTGGACCGGCACTGGCAGGTAACACCCCGCGGCAAGCCATACGCCTGACCCAAATCTGCGGCGCCGGCCGAAAGCCGGTAGCCCGGCTCACTAAAAAACGATCATCGCATCCGTCAGGTCGTTACCGCCGCGCCGCCTGGTCATCTCCTTCCAACCGCGCGATAGCGGCTTCGAACACCTCATCGCGCTGCGCACCAGCGATCTTCACCTTGTCATTGATAAAAAAGGTGGGCGCGGCCAGCACTCCCTTCGCCCGGACAGCCGCATCCTGTTGGGTTACTGCAGCGGCAAATTCGCCGCTTTCCGTACGCCGCCGCATTTCGTCCGCATCGATGCCGGCGTCAAGCGCCGCGTCCTTTAGCACCTCCCAGTCACTGATATCACGGCCCTCCACAAAATACTGATGAAAAACGGCGCGGTGAAACTCATTTCCCCGGCCCACCGAATTTGCATACTCGGTCGCCTCCAGCGCCCGGCGAGAGTTTGGAATGTGGGCGGACAGCTTGATCGGCACGCCCGCTTCATCGGCCCGGGACTGCACCCGCAGGCGCGCTTCTACCCTTTCGGGGCTGCCCCGGTACCACAGCGGCTGCTCCAGGCCCTCGGGGGGCATGTTCGGCCGCAAAATGAACGGTTTCCATTCGATGATGACCCCTGGATGGTTTTTCTTTACCCGGTCGGCCACGGCCTGGCCGATGTAACACCAGGGTCAGATGAAATCAGAATAAATCGTTAGTTTAATGCGCATATCCACCTCCCGGTCATTTCATCTGCACATCGATGATTATAAGACAATAATTTTAACCGGCCGGCCTCAAGCAGTAGCACGAACGGGAAACCTCACTGCGCTTCCAGCCGCTGTTTAAGATTTTGGTAGCTGTGAGGGCTAATTTTTCGTGTCTGCGGCCGGACGACGAGCGGCACCAGCAGTTTGCCAATTCCGTGCCCCTCGAAATCGAGCTCCAGGGTAAGCCGCGAGCTTTTGTTCTCTTCGATTGGCTCGACCGTGACTCTTGCCAGGACCCTGACCGGGCCGTCGATGCCCCGGACGACCCACCTGTGAGGCGCGCTAAGCTCCGTGACTTCTTGCGTCGTGATTCTTTCCTAGCTGCCTACTCGCCGTGTAGTCGTATACCTGGAACCAACCCTGGGCGGTTCGTCTCCCTGCCAGGCTCCGCCGACAATATCCTTCTGCCATTCGCCAAACCTGGTTGGATCTGTGACGTAGGCGAAGACTTGTTCCGGAGGGCGGGCAATTTCCATCGTCGAGATTATTGGCGCCATTTGCTGCTCCTTATGAAAGAGACAATTCGTGCGTTATGATGTATTTGACATTAAAGATACCATTTCTATGATGCCACCTGTGAAATGGCTCAAACCAAATACCGATTATCTCTTGTGTCGCTTTTCTTTCTTGAGTGCCGTTCTCAACAAGAATTCTATGATGTTAAAATCGATTCCGAAATCATGAAACTCAGGTTTACAAGAGAACATTTCGTCCATGATGCTTTTGATATTGGCATTTCCCTGAAAGGGCTGGACGGCGTCCTCGAGGTCATCGGGGGGATTATCCTAATCTTCGCAACTCCTGCGCGCATAAACAAGCTCGCACACTATCTTACCCAAAGTGAGCTAAGCCGGGATCCGCATGACTTTCTGGCCAACTACCTGACCCACGCGGCGCATAATTTCACGGGCAGCACCCAGATCTTCAGTAGCATTTTCCTGCTGACACACGGCGCCATCAAGATTTTTTTGGTCGCTGCCCTCTGGAAAAACAAGCATTGGGCTTATCCGACTGCAATTGCCGTCTTTGGTGCTTTTACCGTTTATCAAATATACCGGTATTTCCTGGGTCCCTCACTGTTTTTGATCGTACTCACGATCCTTGATATTTTCGTCATTGCCCTGACCTGGCTCGAATACAATAGAGTAAAAGACGGCTTGCAATCCTAAAGTCCTCATTTCCAAGCCCAGAGAATTGAAAAAGTAGCGGATTTCCATTTCTGCCAGACGCCGGAAAAGGCAGTTACCTGGATGTTGCGCGGTGTAGGCACAAGATTACCTGATGAGCCCGTGGGCCGTTGGTCTGCGCACCGCAGGTTGCTCTGAGCAAGACGTGGAATCGGCAATTAGAGACCGGAAGATTGTGCGCACACGGCCGATGCGCCGCAAGTTTCAACATTAGACTTACCCCTTACTGATCATACAACTCGTTCAGGAACGGTTAATTGAGCATAAGTAACCGGCTCTGTAAAACGAGCGCAGCGGTTTAG
>JACWAM010000058.1 GCA_014874265.1 Thermoleophilia bacterium
CTCGATGAGTTTTGTTACCGGTTCAACCGGCGAGGCCAGCGAACCGATCTTTTTCGCCGGGTTCTAAACCGCTGCGTCCGTTTCACAGAGCCGGTTACTTATGCTCAATTAACCGTTCCTGAACGAGTTGTATGATCAGTTATAAAAAAGTAGTGGCAGGCATCAGCTCGATGAAGGTTAATCAGCAAGCGAATTAAGGCAACAGCCGGCAAGCAGCCGGTTGTCCGCCTCGCCCCCTACGACGAGTTCGGCATGTGGCTGCATCTGAAGGACAACTATTGGCAGCGCACCAGCAGATAGTAAAACGCGGTCGCGAACACAAGCAGGCTTCATTTCCAGGACTTGAGCAGGCGCCTGAAACAGAAGTGGCCGTCTCGCCAAAATAATTTTAAAGCCGGTTTGGCCAAGTTGCGAAAAGCGTTCATCGCAGGAAGCAGAAACGCTCGTTGGTTTATCGGCATAATGATTCCTTTTCGGGCTGGGCGGGAGCATCTATTCATCCTGACGCTGTTTGGTTCCCAGGGCTGGGGACTGATAGGCTTTATGCGTTATGGTCAGGTTCGTAAAACAACTTGAAGGAATCACCCCCTATGTCGCGGGGGCGCCAATCGAGCTGGTGGCCGGGCGTTACGGGCTCGACGCCGAAAAAGTCATCAAGCTGGCGTCTAACGAGTCGCCGCTGCCGCCATTCCCGGAGGTTCTGGAGGTCATTTCACAGAAGTTCAATGATCTCAACCGCTACCCAGACAGCGAATGCCGCGGCCTGAAGACGGCGCTGGCGGAGCGCTATGGCGTCACGACTGATGAACTGGTCGTCGGTAACGGCTCCTGCGAGCTGCTCATCTGGCTGAGCCTGATCGTGCTGGAACCGGGGACGGAGGCCGTCTTCTCCGACCCCACCTTCCTGGTCTACGAGGAAGCGACGCGCGCGCGGGGCGCCGCGCCGGTCAAGGTGCCACTCATGGGATTTGCCAACGATCTGAACTCGCTGGCGGCCGCTGTTACGGACAGAACCCGGATCGTTTTTCTGACAAATCCGCATAACCCCACCGGATCGTACCTGCCATACAGCGACATCGCCGCCTTTGCGGCCGGCATTCCGGAGGATTGCCTGCTGGTGCTCGATGAGGCTTACAACGAGTACGCCGAACAGCCGGATTCCCAGGATGGACTTAAGCTGGCGCGGGAGCGCGCCAACGTGGTGGTGTTGAGGACTTTCTCCAAGATCTATGGCCTTTGCGGCCTGCGCGTGGGTTATGGCATTAGTTCGCGGCAGGTCAAAGAAGCAATTGACAAGGTGCGCCAGCCATTCAACGTCAACATGCTGGCCCAGGCGGCGGCGCTTAAGGCGCTCAGCCTGGAGGACCGCCTACAGGAACGGCGTGAGCAGAACCGCGCCGGTCGCCGCCAGCTCTACGATGGCCTGGCGGCCCTGGGTATCGGATATGTTGAGACCCAGAGCAACTTCATGCTGGTGGATGTCAGTGGATTATCAACGCCCGCCGATGATGTCCCAGAAGAGCTAATGAAGCGCGGGGTCATCATCAGGCCAGGCCGGCCGCTCGCCTGTCCGGGTTACGTCCGCGTCAGCGTCGGGGTCGAGGAAGAGAACAGGATATTTCTTGAGAGGCTGGCTGAATTAAATAACTCTTAATATTCCACGTTTAACGATTCACGAAAAATCCACACTGTCATTCAACGTGAAACGTTAACATGAAACTAAAAGCCCCGCGGCAGGACGCTAGAAAATTTGGCCGCTTCTTCGCCGCTTACGCGGTTTTTTCGCTTTTGGCTTCGGATTCCTTTTTCTGGGAATCGTCGCTGGTCTCCGAGATGGCTTCGTTTACCGAACCCTTGAATTCCCGGATGCCTTTCCCCAGGCCCCGGCCGATTTCGGGCAGCCGCTTCGGCCCGAAGATGACCAAGGCAATTGCCAGCACGATTAAAAGTTTTTCCGGTGAGAAAATTCCGTCAAACATGATATCTCCTTTCGGAGCTGGGACAGTTGCCCTTTCAGCCCGCCTTGAAGACTGGATGATCCTTCCAGTCAAATCCAGCTAATTATATCAGGCTGCCGGCAGGAAAACAGCCCGCAACCGGCAATTTACTGTTAAGTTACCGCCAATCGGGCCAGCGCAAACCTAATTAATCGGGTGCTGGATGCTGGATTTTGGATTAAAAAAATCGATTTATCGCAGGTTTTCGCTTAATCAAAGTCCAAAATCTAAAATGACAGTGCAACTTGATCAGAAGAACCAATGTTAAATCCGCAAGGAGTTTGATCAAGCCATACGGGCGAGCGGATACTGAGCTAGTTTAAAATAGTCAACAAATTACAGAAACCAGAAACCGGCTAACTCGAAACTGAAGTCTAATTTCTTGCCCATGTCCTTTTGGGCCGGCGGCAGCTTGCGTTAACGCCTGCCGGAGGACATGCCGGAATGAGATGACTGAGAGGCTCCGCCGCTGCCGCCCGAGCCGCTGCCGGAGGACGTGCTGGAGCCATGTTCCATCCCCTGGCTCCCGGATGGATTTTGCGATTGGGCTGGCGGACCCCCTGGGCTTTGTCTCATCTGCGAGCCGCGGGATGGAGATGGAGCGGGCGTCTGCGAGCCGCTGCCACTGCCCTGAACCGGCATCGAGCCGCTTCTGGCGCCACCGTTGCCGGCTGCGGAGCCATTGCTGCCGCCTCCCATGCCGCCAGGGGCCGGGGCGGGAGCTGTCTGGCCCGGCATGCCTGTTCCCGGAGTAGCTCCTTGGACGGGGGAATTGCCCTGACCGTTATTCCCGGGTTGATGACCCATCTCATTTTCGATCATGGCGCGCACGCGGGCCGGCACCTTGCCGGCGATTTCCTGAAGCAGCGCGTCATGACGGGCGCGGGTGATCTTGATCATGTTCTTGACGGAAGCTGTATTGGCGCCCTGGCGGGCCGCCTGATTGACAAGCCGCTGCGCGTCGGCCATCTCGCTGTCGTAGTTCTTCAGCAAAGAGGTAACATACCCCGGCTCGTCCTTGTTGACCATGGCCTGGATCTCGTCCAGCCGCTTGCCGGCGTCGCCCACTTCGACCGCGGCGTGGTCAAGCGGCTGGTAGGCGAACAGGCCTCTCACCTGTTCCAGATCCTTTTTAAGCGGATAGAGGACGCTGTCCGGGCCGGCCGCGTTTGCCGCTAGCGCCGTGCCGGCCGAAGCCACAAGCAAAACCCCGGCAACTGCCGCCGGCCGCCACAGCAGGCGGCGCACTGTGCGGCGACGCCGGTAGCGCTTGCCTTCGGCCTGCATCTGGGCCTGCGCTTTTGTCATCATACTCTCCCTGGCGGCGGCAGGCGGATTTGCCGGCAGGCCTGCCTTCAAAGCATCGCCTACGGATGACGCCAGCTCAAGCAAGGGCATGATTTCAGCTTTGACTTCAGCAGGTTCCGCCGCCGCAGCCGCCTCAGGCGAGGCGCCGCTGGCGACTTCCTTAAGCTTCTGATCCAGGATGTCCACAATCTCTTTCATTACACAAAAATTCCGGGTTACGGTTCTAGGCTATGCTTTCTTCCTCGATGTCTTCGGGATCGAGAATTTTCCTCAGATTTAATAAAGCGCGGTGCTGGAGCGCTTTTACCGCTCCCTCACTTTTGGACATTACAGCGGCAATCTGCCGGTTGCTGAAATTTACCAGCAGCTTCAGCAGCACCACCTGCTGCTGTTCGTCGGGAAGCTGCCAGACAGCTTCCCGAAGCTGGCGCTCATCCCAGGCCGTCGCGGTGATCTGTTCAACCAGCTCTCCAGATGGAAATTCCATTTCCTGCTCCCCTAAAGCCGTTTCCCTGTTCCGGCCGCGACTTCGATGGTAATCGAGAACATCGTGACGGGCGATGCTAAAAAGCCACGCCCCGAAACCGGCGCCGCGCCAGCTAAAGCCGCCAATCTTTTCCAGTGCGTCCAGGAAAACCCCGGAAACGATGTCTTCGGCATCATGGGGCGACCTAACCTGGTGGAGAACAAAGCCGTAAACCGGACCGTAAAACCGGTCATAAAGCTGGCCGAATGCTTCGACATCTCCTTTCTGGACTTTTCTAACCAGTTTTTCAAGGTCTTTTTTCTCGGACAAAATGCTCTCCCGTAAGTACTAGCGAAACAGACGCCGGTTTGGATACGGCTCCGGAAAGATTTCTGCGGCGAGGCGCTGTTTTTCTTTTTCTTCCACTAATAGTACTTCGTCGAAAATGAATATTTTTTCAATAATAACGAAACTCATGGCGTAACTTTATCGGCTCAGCGGCGCTTAACACTTTGAAAGCAAAAGTTCAAAAAGAAAGGAAGTTCAATGTTTTCAGGTTACAAACTTACAATCACGGCGGCAACTCTGGTGCTGGGCGTCTCTGGAGTCGCCGTTGCCGCGACAGGGCATTTGCCGGCGGCGGTAAGCGGCGGCGTAGCTACCCTGACGGGATCTTCGCAAGGATCGGCCGGCGGCAGGACCGGCACGGTTCCGGCCGGCAAGGGCGCAGCCCGCGACCAGTATGCCCCCGGGAAGAGCATTAGCGGTGAGATGGGCAATCATGGCGCCGCGATGAACCAGTATGGCAATCCTGTTTCGATGACGGCGCGCGATAAAAATGACATGGGGACTATGACGCTTCCCAACGGCGGCACGGTCGAGAATCACGGCATGGCCGTCAGTAGCGCCGCGCATCAGCAAAATGGCGGCGGCGACCCGGCCCCGCCGGTAACGGTTCCCGGCCCGCAGACTCGGCCCCCGGCAATGGGCGGCGGCCAGTCCGGCTCGGCCGGCCAGGGAAGCGGGAGTGGAACTGGTGCGGCTGGCACGGGTATGGGCCACGCATCCGGCTCCGGCGCCTCCCGCATGGGTGGCCACAGGTAGGTGTAGAGCGGAGCCCGAGCCTGGCGAAGTTTCGCCAGGCTCATGCTCTGCACATTGAGCCGCCCGGCAGCGGCAGCTGGGGAGCTGTATGCCGGGCGGCTTAGTTGGTAAATCCTCCTTTTATGCCCTCACGAATTCTCTCCTCTATTTTCCTTCCGCCAAAGAGTGATAGAATGTAAACCTTGCTGTAGCGCGGAAATTTCACGGGAAGGCTCGGCAGCTACTCATTTTAATTTCACCCTCTTCTGGCGGAGGTTTACCAATGATGATCATCATGAAACCGGATGCGACCGATGAGCAGGTCCAGCATGTCGTGGACCGGCTGGCAAGCGTCGGCGCGCGAGGTCATACCTCCCGGGGAGAGTTTGTCACCATTATCGGGGCCATTGGCGACCGGGAAGAGATCGCGGCGCTGCCGCTTGACGCCATGCCGGGTGTTGACAGGATTATGCCTATCCTCAAACCGTACAAGCTGGCCAGCCGCCAGACCCATCCCGACGACACTGTGGTCAGGGTTAACGACCGGTCGCTGGGGGGCGGCGCCTTTGCCCTGATAGCCGGACCTTGCTCGGTCGAAAGTGAGGATCAGTACCGGCTGGCGGCGCGCCAGGCAAAAGATGCCGGCGCCTCCATGCTTCGCGGCGGAGCTTTCAAGCCGCGCACCTCCCCTTACAGTTTTCAGGGTCTGGGGGAAGAAGGCCTCAAGATCATGGCGGCCGCCCGGGAGGAAACCGGGTTGCCGATCGTCACCGAGCTGATGGATCCGCGAGAGGTTGAGACTGTGCTGAAATATGCTGACGTCATCCAGATCGGCACCCGCAACATGCAGAACTTCCAGCTTCTGTCCGAAGTTGGCAAGGTGGAGCGGCCGGTGCTGCTTAAGCGCGGCATGAGCGCTACCATCGAGGAGTTGCTGATGGCGGCGGAATACATCCTCAAGGAAGGTAACGCCAATGTCATTCTTTGCGAGCGAGGGATCAGGACTTTCGAGACGGCTACCAGATTTACCCTCGATTTGTCGGCGGTGCCGGTGATCAAGAAGCAGTCCCACCTGCCGGTCGTGGTGGATCCCAGTCACGCCACAGGAGAGCGCGACCTGGTGCTGCCGCTGTCGCTGGCGTCCGTGGCGGTGGGCGCGGACGGGCTGCTGGTCGAGACACATCCGGAGCCGGAAGAGGCGCTTTGCGACGGATCCCAGTCTCTCCCGGTGAACGAGTTCACCACGTTTGCCACCGAAGTGCGGCGTTATGTGGAGATGACCGGGCGCTATATTTCGTAGGAGGGTGGCTGCGGTCCCATGCCGGATTTCTCCGACACCACAATCGCGATTCTCGGCGTAGGGTTGATGGGCGGATCCCTGGGGCTGGCGGCCCGCGAGCGGCTCGGCGTCAGGCAGGTCTTCGGCTTCAGCCGGACGCGGCGGACGCTTATGCGGGCGCTCGAACTGGGGGCGATCACCGATCAGGCATCCAGCATCGAAGAGGCGGTTGCCACCGCCGACTTCTGTTTTGTGGCCACCCCGGTACGCACGATTCTGTCTGTTTCCCGCCAGGCGCTCGCAGCTTCCCGTGCTGACTGCATCGTCACGGACATGGGCAGCACCAAGTCAAGCCTGATGGCGGCGCTCAGCGCCGACGAGGAGCGCCGGTTTATCGGAGGGCACCCCGTCTGCGGCTCCGAGACCGCTGGCGTGGCAAACGCGCGCGAAGATCTTTTTGATAAAGCGACATACTTTCTAACTTCCGGCCGCGGCGTCGATCCTTCCAACTACGAGCGGCTGCACGGGTTTCTCACCGGTCTTGGCGCCCGGCCGACGGCGATTGACCCGAACGCGCATGACCGGATCATGGCGCTGGTCAGCCACCTGCCGCACGTGCTGGCCAATTCCACCATGAATGAGGCCGGCTGCCTCAACCTCGACGGCCGCGAGGCGCTGCTATCCGCAGGCCCGAGCTTCCGGGACCTGACCCGTGTTGCCGGCAGCAACGCCGACGTCTGGACTGACATTTTCATCGAAAACCGGCGCTGGCTGGCGGCCGTGCTTAAGGAGCACGCCGCTGTCATTAACGGGTTCGCCGATGCTCTTGAACGCGGTGATGAGGAATTTCTGGCCGGCACGATCGCCGAAGCCGCAGCCAACCGGGACCGGATGCTTGCGGCCGAACAGCTGGAACCATCTGACCTGTTTGTGGTCAAAATTCCGGTGCCGGACCGGCCGGGAGTATTAAGCGGCGTCACGGTGGCGCTGGGAAACGCCGGCATCAATATTGACGATCTTGCCTTTCACCGCATCAGCGTGGAGCAGGGGGGAGTTCTCTCGCTGGTGGTTTCCGGGGATGACACCGGGCACAGAGCGGTGGAGATTCTCAAAGGCCTTGGTTATGAAGCAGTCTCAATTCCGTTTTCAAATGCCGAGGCGGGATAGATGAGCGACGCTGGCAGCGTTCTGTTCGAGCCGGCGGGTGCGGCGGGGCTGCACGGCTTGTTACAGGCGCCGGCCGACAAATCCATATCGCACCGGGCGGCGATTATCGGGTCGATCTGCGATTCCCCGGTTGAGATTAAGAATTTTCTTGATGCCGCTGATACGAAATCGACTTTGGGAGCGATCGAGGCTTGCGGCGTCAAAGTGGAGCGGCTGGGTGCTGGAAGCATAATCGTGCATGGCGCCGGCCTGCGGGGGCTGCGGTCTCCGGGTGAGGGCCGGCTTATCAACTGCGGTAATTCGGGCACGACCATGCGGCTGCTGCCCGGGGTGCTGGCCGGGCAGGAAGGTTGTTTCCTGCTCGATGGCGACAGCAGCCTCCGGCGCCGGCCGATGAATCGCATTGTCACGCCGCTTAAGACGATGGGTGTTGATATCGAAGCGCTGGGCGGCAGGTTTGCGCCGTTCAGGGTTTGCGGCGGCAGGGTGCGGCCAATCGATTACAAGCTGCCGGTAGCGAGCGCCCAGGTCAAATCAGCGCTGCTGCTGGCTGGCCTTTACGGAGACGGCCCGACTATCGTGAGGGAGCCATCTTCCTGCCGCGACCATACCGAGATCATGCTGTTGGCGGCCGGGGCGCTGATCGAGAAGCAGGGCCTCGTCACCAGGATTTCCCCGGCCCGGCGGTTGTACCTGGAAGCGGTGACGGTGCCGGCGGATTTTTCCTCGGCCGCGTTCTTTATCGTAGCCGCCACCATCATTCCGGGTTCGAAGGTCGTGCTGCCAGCCGTGGGCGTCAATCCAACCCGGACGGGACTGCTTGACATTTTAAGAAGCATGGGAGCCTTTATAATGGGCCATCCTGCCCCATCTGCATTCGCTGGCCGTGCGCCCTTTGAGCCGACCAATGATCTGGAAATAGTATCAACGCCGTTGCACTGGGCCGAGGTTGGCGGCGAGATTTCCGGGCGCGCGATTGACGAGCTGCCGCTTGTGGCGCTCGCGGCGGCGTTTGCCGATGGCGAGACTGTTGTCAGCGGCGCCTCCGAATTGAGAGTAAAAGAGTCCGACCGGATCAGGAGCCTGGTTGACAATCTTTCTGCGATTGGGGTTGACATTGATGCGCGTCCGGACGGCTTCGCAGTTCGCGGTGGCACGGGCATCCGCGGCGGCAAGGTAAGGAGTCTGGGCGATCACCGGATGGCGATGCTGGGCGCCGTCGCCGGCGCCGCGTCGCGGGAAGGCGTCGAGGTGCAGGGGTTCGACTGCGTTAGCGTGTCATACCCGGGATTTCGCGAAGCGTTGATGGGGTTAATGAAGAGTGTTTAACGTTTAATGCTGTTGTTACGTTAAACGTTAAACGAGGTTGTTATTGGAATTTAAACTTGGAACTTTAAACTGAAAACTATGGTTATCGCTATTGATGGGCCCGCGGGGGCCGGCAAAAGCACGATTTCCCGTCTGGTTGCCGACCGCTACGGCTGGGCATATCTGGATACCGGCGCCATGTACCGCACCGTGGCGCTGCTCGCCCGCGAGCAGGGAATCGCACCGTCTGATGGCCCCGAGCTGGGGCTTCTGGCCGCCAATGTCGAGATTGGATTTAAACCCGGTCCCGGTGGCGCGCCCAGGATATTTGCCGGTTGCCGCGAAGTCACCCGGGAGATCCGCAGCCAGGAGGTGTCCGCCGAAGTCTCCGAAGTATCGGCGCACCGGCTGGTGCGCGAGGCGATGGTAGCCAGGCAGCGGGCGATTGCCGAGGCCGGCGACGTGGTGATGGACGGCAGGGACATCGGGACAGTGGTTTGCCCTGGGGCAGAGGTCAAGATCTTCCTCACTGCTTCCAACCGGGAGCGCGCCCGGAGGCGCCGCCTCGAGCTGGAAGAAAAGGGAATAATAGTAGGGCAGGCCGAGATGGAAAAAAAGATCGTGGCCAGGGACGAATATGACTCCGGGCGTGAAGTGGCGCCGCTGAAAGCCGCCGCAGATGCCGTTGTCATCGACACTACTTCCATGACAATTCCACAGGTAGTTGATAAAGTGGAAGAAGAGATAAACCGGATGGTGGATGCCAGATAAACGTTAGACGTTTAACGTAAATCCTAAAAATGGAAACCGGTAACTTGTCTTCTTTCATTTACGCCATTGCTCGCATTATCTTGACGGTGCCGCTGACGCTGATTTACCGGATCAGGATTAGTGGCGCGGAGAACTGGCCACGCCAGGGGCCGGCCGTGATTGCTTCGAGCCACGCCAGCAATCTTGATCCATGCCTGGTCGGGATTGCTTTTCCCGGCCAGATTCGCTGGATGGCGAAGGCGGAGCTCTGGAAAGCGCCGGGACTGGGCTGGCTGATCACCAGGTTGGGAGCCTTTCCCGTTCGCCGCGGTGAATCGGACCGCGAGGCGGTGCGCCGCGCTCGCGAGCTGCTCCAGGAAGGTTTTATCGTTGGCATGTTTCCCGAGGGGACGCGCCAGCGCCAGGGGCTTCTGGGAGAAGCGCAGCCGGGCGTGGGCATGCTGGCGGCGCGGCCTGGCGTTCCCGTGATTCCGGTCCGCATCCGTGGCGACGAGCGGGTGATGCGCGGCTGGCTTCCGGGCCTGCCCACGATCAGTATTACCGTTGGCAAACCGGTAGTTTTTGACATTCAGGACCTGTCCCGCGGGCGCGCTTACCGTGAATCCGCCAACCGGATCATGTCAGCCATCGCTAATCTATGATGGTGGATGGATAAAAGCGGATGGTGGATGGCAGACGGTGGATGCTGAAAAACCCAGGTCTTGGTGAATTACTTGGCCAAACAGCTAAATAAAGACATATTTCTTTTGAACTTTGAACTTTGATCTTGGAACTAAGCCAGTGAGAATCCTCATCTCCAAACGGGGCGGTTACTGCTACGGCGTTCAGCGCGCTCTTAAGATCGCGCACCGGGCGGCGCAAGACTCCCCGGGGCCTGTCCATACTTTAGGGCCGATCATTCATAATCCCGGTGTGGTCAAATCGCTGGCGGCCGCCGGCGTTTCGCCGGTGGAGTCTCTCGAAGAGGCCGGCAGCGGCGGCACCATTATCCTGCGCACCCACGGTGTCACTCCTCAGGTTGCGGCCGACGCCGGCAAGCTGGGGTTGGTAATCGTCGACGCCACCTGTCCCTACGTGAAGATTGCCCAGGAAAAAGCCTCCTCCCTCCGCGAGCAGGGTTTCTTGCCGGTCATTCTCGGAGAGCACGAACATCCGGAAGTGGTGGCGCTCATCGCCAACGCCGGCAAGGATACGATCGTGGTGGACAAAGCAGAAGAGATCGATCCGGAACGGGTGCGGGGAAAGAAGGTGGGTGTAGTCGTGCAGACAACCCAGGCGAGCGCCAACCTGTCAGCGCTGGTCTCGTGCCTGTCCCCGGTTTGCCGTGAGCTTCTTGTCCACAACACGATGTGCAACGCGACTCAGAAATGTCAGGAAGAAGCACTCCGGCTGGCCTCGGAAGCAGATGCGGTCGTGGTAATTGGCGGCCGCAACAGCGCCAACACAACAAGATTGGCAAAACTGTGCCAAGAAGTCCAGCCACGCACTCATCATATCGAGGATGTCCAGGAGCTTGATCCGGAGTGGTTTGCCGGCGCCGCCACCATCGCCATCACCGCCGGGGCTTCAACGCCTCCGGAGCAGATGGAAGCGGTATCCGATTGGCTGGCCGGGATGGATTCCGGCCATTCGCATTAGGAGATTCCGTCTGTCCGCCTGTTGGTTCGCCTGATGCCATAGTGGTTTCCCACCGCCAGCGGCACCTGCACGGCCAGCAGCTCCGTATCCCGCGCCGCTTCGAACAAGACGCTGATCCCGCCGATCACTTTAGCGGCGCCGAGTTCCGGAATCGGAAGTCCGTTCAGGGAAACCGGGCCGCCTTCCAGGACATAAACATAAGCGCCACGTCCGACCCCCAGCTCGCATTCGACAGACTTTCCCGCCTGCAGAAACGACGCGTATATAATTGCATCAGAGGCGATCGGCAGCGCCCCTTCATGTTCGTTTGACACCAGCGCCAGCAACCTGTTCGTCCTCTCACCTGGCTCGACTTTCTTCACCTGGAACGATGGATCCAGGTCCTGTTCCCACGGCAGAAACCACATCTGGATAAATCTCATCGGCTTGTCCATCCGGTTGTTGATCTCCGCGTGCCACATGCCACGGCCGACGGTAGTATGCTGCACCCATCCCTTTTCCAGAATGTTGCCGATGCCGTTTTCATCGGCGTGCCGGAACTCGCCGCCGGCGCAATAAGTGACGACTTCGATGTTTCGGTGCGGATGCAGCGGCCAGGTAGCTCCCGGCGAGAGCGTATCGTCATTAAACACCCGGAGCGTGCCAAAGTGAGTGTACTCTCGCTCCGTGTACTCGTCGAAAGAAAAATGCCAGCGCCCGTCAAAGCTGCCGTTCTCGATCTTTCCATGCGAGCGGTAGATGTCCTCAGGGGAGCGGATAAAAATCGACTGTTTGTTCTTTGTCTGTTTCATGCCAGTTAGTTTCAAGTCTCATGGCGACGGCTGCCGCCAATGCAAAAGACTGATTGCTTGCCATTTCCGGTGAATGCCGGGTGGCCGGACATCTTAATTATTTACGCGTGCAGGCGGATTTAAACTTTGCCCGTAAGTCAGTAATCGCCGGTTATCGTCCCCTGCATATCGCCGTCCCTCGGCCCGGGCCGGATGATGGAACTCATTTAAAGATGTCCAGATAAGGCGGATGATCAGTAAATGTTAAAATAAGGTACATGCATTCTTCCTTAAGCAGCAAAGTTTACCCTGCAAATGCTGAGGTTGCCGCTGTTCTTCCCGGCAGCCCGGCGGCGGCGTCCGGCATCAGGGAAAGGGACATCGTCCTCAGCCTCGGCGGCAAGACCCTCCGGGATATCATCGATTACCAGTTCTGCCTGGAGCCGGGCGTCCAGGAAGTCGCTGTCAGGCGGGGTGGAGATGTTTTGACTTTTTTGCTTGAATATAATGAAAAGAGCGATCCGGGCATCCGTTTTCGCCACGCGCTTTTCGACGGCGTCCGCCGCTGCCGGAATCACTGCCTTTTCTGTTTTATCGATCAGCTTCCGCCGGGCCTCAGGGAGTCTCTTTACCTCAAGGACGACGATTACCGCCTGTCATTCCTGCACGGGAACTTCGTCACTCTCAACAACCTGACTGGGGACGACCTTAAACGTTTGCGGCGCCAGCGCCTGGGTCCGCTGCATGTGTCGGTGCATGCGACCTCGCCGGTGATCCGGGCGCACATGATGGGCTGCTCCCGGCAGGCTGCCACCGAGGGGCTGCAGGCGCTGAAGACGTTGGGAAGCGCCGGCATCCCGCTGCATGCCCAGATCGTCCTCTGTCCCGGAATCAACGATGGACAGGTGTTAAAGCAGACGGTCGCGGACCTGGCCGGCATTCCCGGCGTGGCCAGCGCCGGTGTCGTGCCGGTGGCTGTTGCCGCGCCGGATGCCGGACCTGCGGGCCCTGCGGCGCGCCCGGTTTCTCGCCGGGCCGCTCTTAAGGCGGTTGACGAGAAGATCTGCCGGCGGGTGATCGAGCCTGTTTCCGTCTGGCAGGAACGTTTTCGCCAGGAGCGCGGCCATGGATTTGTCTACGCGGCCGACGAGTTTTACCTGAAGGCGGGACTGCCGCTGCCGCCGGTGGGAGATTATGACGGCTTTCCCCAGTATGAGAACGGAATTGGTATCGCCGCCACGTTCATCGCGGAGCTGCCGCAGTTTGGCGAAAAGCTTTACCTGGAAGGGCTCCCTGCCGCCGGCGTCTATCTGTTGAGCGGCGAGCTGGCGGCGCCGCTGATCGAATTTGCCTGTGGCAAGCTGACCAGGTCAACCGGTGGCGCCTTTCGACCGCTTGTTGTCAAAAACGGGCTCTTTGGTCAGCATGTGACTGTTACCGGCCTTCTGGGAGGCAAAGAGATAATGGCAGCAGCCTTGAGTAGTGGCCTGGGAAGCGGCGACCGGCTGCTGATTCCTGCCGTCTGTCTCGAAAGCACCCGGAGGTGCTTCCTCGACAACGTTACCATTGAGGAGCTTGATGAAACTCTCGATTGCGGTATCAAAATTGTCTGAGTTTTCAGCCGTTCACCATCTATCTGCCTGATGATCGCTCTTCCTAAAGTTGCCGTCGTCGGCTATCCGAATGTCGGTAAATCTACGCTGGTGAACCGCCTGTCGGGCCGGCGGGAGGCGGTTGTGCACCGGCGCGCTGGCGTCACCCGGGACCGCAAGGAGGTCCAGGTGGAATGGACGGGGAGCAGTTTCACGCTGGTTGACACCGGCGGCGTGGACACCGCGGACCGGCGGGAAATGGCCCGGCAGGTCCGGGCCCAGGCACAGGCGGCCCTGGCTGAATCGGCGCTGGTTCTGCTGGTTGTTGACGGCGCCACCGGCATCGGCCCGGGAGATGAGGATCTGGCACAGATTGTCCGTTTAAGCAAGAGACCGTCGCTGCTGGTGGTCAACAAGATTGATGATTTTAGCCCGGTTGATCTCATTCACGAATTTTATGCTCTGGGGATGGGCGAGCCGGTGCCGCTGAGCGCTATCCACGGCACCGGCAGCGGCGACCTGCTTGATTTGATCGTGTCCCGGCTGGAAGAGCAGGGCTTAAGCCTGGAGCCCGGCGGGGCTCCGGAGATCAGCATCGCCATCGCCGGCCGACCCAACGCGGGCAAGTCGTCGCTGCTTAACCGGATCCTTGGGGAGGAGCGCGTGATTGTTTCAGCCGAGCCGGGGACCACCAGGGACAGTATTGACACTGTGGTAGAGATGGAAGGAGACGGGTTCCGTTTCATCGACACCGCCGGCCTGCGCAAGCCGGGCCGGCTCCGGGGGGAGGAGGTGGAATATTTCAGCCGGGTGCGGGCGCTGGCGGCGCTGGAGAAGGCGGAGGTGGCGCTGGTGTTGATCGATTCCACCACGGGGCTGACGGATTACGATCTGACGATTATTGCTGAAGCGGCCCGCCGCCGGTGCGCGACGGCCATTCTGTTAAACAAGTCGGACCTGGCCGGGCTTGACCGGAAGGATCTTGAATGGCGCCTCGGCCGCAAGACAACGCTGAAGCCGCCGTTTATGGTTACTTCCGCGGTTACCGGACGAGGAATCGGCGATATCCTGCCGCTGGTCCGCCACCTGCACGGTTTATACACCGCTCATCTTCCGACGCGGGAGCTGAACCGGTTCCTGGCGGAGATCAAGGCGGCGCACTCGCCGCCGCTGGTGCGGGGCAAGCAGCTGAAAATGTATTACATCAGCCAGCCGCGGACGGCTCCACCACAAATAATAGTGCAAGTAAACACCAAGGGCCTCATCACCCGTCCCTACGCGACGTATTTCGAGAACTCGATGCGGGAGCGCTTCGGTTACCAGGGCTGCCCGCTTGTAATACAATTCAGAGGGAAGAAAGGGTAACGTTTTCGAACGTTAAACATTAAACAAACGAGCAAGCATGTTAACTGCAATCATTTTCATCATCGGGGGCTATATCCTTGGTTCGGTTCCCTTCGCCATCGTCATCGGCAAGGGTGTCTACCATGTAGACGTTCGCGAGTCCGGCAGCGGCAATATTGGCACTACCAACGTTTTCCGCGTCATTGGGAAGCAAGCGGGAATGCTGGTCTATATCTGCGACACCTGCAAGGGATTTTTACCTGTTTTTCTGGCGGCGCGGCTGACCGGCGGCGGCAGCGCCGCTCTCGTGGCGGTCCTGACCGCCGGCGCCGTCATTGCCGGCCATACCTGGCCGGTCTGGCTCCGGGGCAAAGGGGGCAAGGGAGTGGCTGCCGGCGGCGGCAGCATTATCGCTCTGATGCCTGTCCTTTTTGTAGTGGCGTTTGCCATCTTCTGGGTTGTCCTGCTGGCCGGCCGGATGGTGTCAGTTGCCTCGGTTGCCGCCGCCGTTGGTTTTGGCGCCGCCGCGCTCATCACGGGGCAGCCGATGCCATATATCATCTTCGCCCTTCTTGGGACCGCCGTGATCATTTATGCTCATCGCGCCAATTTCAAGCGGCTGCGGCGCGGCAACGAAAACCGGGTGACTTTCCCCTGGAACAGAAAAGCCACCGGGACGGACGGAGGTTCCGGCGGAAAGGACCGGACTGCCGGCGGCGGCAAGGGGGAGCTGGCCGGATGAGCGAAGCCGCGCCCTCGGCGTCTCCGGTGCGGGTGTCCGTTGTTGGCGGCGGCAGCTGGGGAACCTCTTTTGCGCGCCTGCTGGCGCGAAACGGTTGCCGGGTGGAGCTGCTTTGCCGGCGCTCCGGTCAGGCAGCGGCAATTAACCGGGAACACCGCAATCCGGATTATCTGCGACAGGTTGAACTGCCAGAAGATCTGGTGGCGACTTCATTTTCAGAGAATTCGCTCGGAGAGGCGGCACTGATCGTTATCGCCTTGCCCAGTAAGGTTTACCGCGAAGCGGTCCATAACCTCGCCGGGAGCATCAACTCCGGCGCGGCGGTGCTCAGTCTCACGAAAGGAATCGAGCGAGAAAGTCTGAAGCGGTTTTCCCGGGTGCTGAGCGAGGAACTGCCGGAGCCGGCCCGCCAGCGCGTCGCGGTGCTCTCCGGGCCAAACCATGCCGAGGAGATTGCGCTCGACATTCCTGCGGCGGCCACTATTGCCGCGGCTGATGCTGAACTGGCCCGGTGGCTGCAGGAGCTTGTTTCTACCGGCAGCTTCCGGGCGTATGTCAATTCAGACATGACCGGTGTCGAGTTTTGCGGTGCTGCAAAAAATGTGATCGCGCTCGCCGCCGGCATGTCCGATGGACTTGGTCTGGGGGACAACACCAAGGCCAGCCTCATGACGCGAGGGCTGGCCGAAATGGCCAGGCTGGGGGAAAGGCTGGGCGCCCGGCAGCGGACTTTCTTCGGGCTGGCGGGTATGGGCGACCTGATCGCCACCTGCACCAGCAGGCACAGTCGCAACCGCCGGGCCGGGGAGCTGATCGCGGGCGGCATGACCCCGCCGGCAGCCGAAGCGAAGCTGGGCATGATCGCCGAAGGCATCGTCACCGCTCCTTCCTTGCGGGAGCTGGCGCGGCGCCACGGCGTGGAGATGCCGATTACCCAGCAGGTATGCGCGGTGCTTGAAGGAAAAAGCGTCAGGGATGCCCTCTTCGAGCTGATGAGCCGCACCCCCAAGGCAGAAACAGAAACCGGATAAAACGGATAGCGGATGCCAGATAAACGTTAAACATTAACCGTTTAACGTAATCTCATAAAATGGGAACCGGTAACTTTGAACTTTGAACCAGAAACTTGACTTCTGTGCCCGACATCTCTGGCGCCATCTTTCTGATCGACGGCAACAGCCTTGCCTACCGTGCCTTTTACGCGCTGCCGGAGTCGATTGCCACCAGTGACGGCTTTCCCACCAACGCGCTATACGGCTTTGCGACAATGCTGGTCAAAATTATTACTGATTATCAACCTGCCGGCGTCATCGTCGCCTGGGATGCCGGCAAGAAGGTCTTCCGGCATGATGACTTTGAGGATTACAAGGCGCATCGAAAACCGATGCCGGACAGCCTCTCACTGCAGTTCAGCCACTTTGATGAACTGGTAACGGCGTTTGGATTTGACAGCCTGAAGCAGGAAGGATTTGAGGCCGATGACATCCTGGCGACCCTGGCCAGGGAGGCGCGAGCCCATCATCAGAAGGCCGTCGTCGTCACGGCCGACCGGGACGCCCTGCAGCTGGCGGGAGACGGCGTCTTCGTGATGACCAACACGAAAGGCATCTCGGAGGTGAAAATCTATGACGGCAAGGCCGTGGAAGCCAGGTATGGCATTCCTCCGGAGAAAGTCCCCGATTTTATCGGACTCAAGGGTGACGCATCCGACAATATTCCCGGTGTCCCCGGGGTGGGTGACAAGACGGCCGCAAGCCTGCTGGCCGCTTATGATTCCCTGGAAGATATATTTGACCACGTTGAAGAGATAAAGGGGAAGAAGCGCCAACTGCTTGATGATCACCGCGATCAGGCAATGCTGTCAAAAAAGCTTGCCACATTGAATTATGAGGTGCCGTTGCCGATCACTTCCGAGACGATCATGCCGCGCCGGCCGGACCGCACCCGCCTTCGCCAGGTGCTGGCCCGTCACGAGTTCAACACGCTGACCAGGCGCCTGGAAGAGATTGGCATCCTGGAGGTTCCTGCAAGCGAGATGCGCCGGCTTTCGTTCGAGCATGTCGCTTTAACGGAGCTGGCCGTCCGGATCGGCCAGGCCGCTGAGTCTTCCCTGGCCTGGGAGCGGCGCGGCGAGACCGTTTACCTCGCTGCCTATGCCGGCGAAGATAAAGTCGCCTCCGCTTCGGCAAAACCGGAAGAGGCCGGGGCGGCGCTGGCGGCTTCGCAAACAGGCGCCGGCCGCCGTCTGTACGTCCATGATTTCAAGGGTTTTCTGACCAGGGTTGCCCCGGCGCTCGTCCAGTGTACGCACGACACCGAAGTGGCGGCTTATCTCCTGAAGCCGGCGGCCAAGTCTTATAAACTCGATCAGCTGGCGGCGGCCGCCGGCATTCGCGTTGATGTGGACGCGGCCGGACCTGCGGAAAGGGCGCTCGCCATCCGTGCCGCCCAGACTTATTATCTGGCGCGCCATCAACAGCCCCGGCTCCAGGACCAGGGTCTGGACGAGCTGTTTGAAACCGTGGAGATGCCTCTTGTTGGCATCCTTGCCGAAATGGAACAGACCGGGATCAGGGTTGACCTGCCCCGGCTGGGAGAGCTGGCCGCCAAGGTCTCCGATCAGCTTGATCAGCTTGCCGATGAGATCCACACGCTCGCCGGCGAAGATTTTAACATCGATTCTCCGCAGCAGTTGGCCGATGTCCTGTTTGACAAGCTAAAGCTGCCGTCGGGAAAGAAAACAAAAAAGGGTTATTCGACTGACGCCTCGGTGCTGAAAGCGCTTCGCTCCCGCCATGAGGTCATCGCCAGGGTAGAGGCTTACCGGGAACTTTCCAAGCTGTCGGGGACATATCTGGAGGCGCTGCCCAGACTGGCCAATCCGGAAACCTGGCGCGTTCACACGACCTTCAACCAAACTGTTACAGCGACGGGAAGGCTGTCGTCCAGCAATCCCAACCTGCAGAACATCCCCGTCCGCACGCCGCCGGGCGAGAAGATCCGGGACTGCTTTATCGCCGGGGATGGCAAGCTGCTGGTGGCGGCCGATTACTCGCAAGTCGAATTGCGGATTATGGCGCATCTCTCGGGGGAGGACAAGCTAAAACATGCGTTTGCCGCCGGCGAGGACGTCCACCGTGATACGGCCGCCGAGGTATTTGGAGTGAGACCTGAGGAGGTTAGCGGCACGCTGCGAGGCCGGGCCAAGGCCGTCAACTTTGGCATCATGTACGGGATCAGCGCCTACGGTCTCTCGGAGCAGCTGGGTATCTCCCAGGAAGAGGCCGCAGGCTATATAACCGCTTACCTGGCCCGCTTTCCGCGGGTGTCGGAGTTTCGCGCCCGCATTATTGCCGGTGCTTTACGGGACGGATATGTCACTACCATGCTGGGCCGCCGCCGGCCGGTGCCCCAGCTGGCGGCGAGCGATCCGCGTCAGCGCAGCCTAGGCGAGCGGCTGGCGGTCAATACCGTTATCCAGGGCAGCGCCGCCGATATCATGAAAGTGGCGATGATCAACTGCCATCGCTCTCTCGCCGATGCGCATCCGTCTGCCCGCCTGGTGCTTCAGGTTCATGATGAGCTGGTGATCGAAGCCGACGCCGCAGAAGCCCGGGCGGTGGCCGAAGTAGCCCGCCGGGAGATGTGCGCCGCCTGGAAGCTTGACCCGCCCCTTGAGGTTGACGCCGGTATCGGCGCCACCTGGGTCGAGGCCAAGTAAGAACCTGTCCCGGCGGGAGCAGACCTTGCCGGCCGCCGGCAGCTTGCGCTTTCCATCCCGCCTTTTCTTTATGTATAATGGATTTCGGCACGCAAGGCGCATGCTGCGCTGCGCGCCAATTTTTTAGAAAGGAACAAAAAAACTACATGCAAAAACAGAACGAAGACGAAGAAATTACACTGGTGGAAGGAAGCGGCGGGCTGCTCAAGCTCGTGGACGGGAAAGAGGAACCAAACTATGACGTCACCATCAACATTTTCCAGGAAGGAGACATCGTCACCGGCGAAGTAGTCCGCGTTGACAAGGATGAGATCCTGGTGGATATCGGCTACAAGTCCGAGGGCGTGATCCCGGCCAACGAGCTTTCGATCCGCAAATCGGTCAATGCCGAGGATGAAGTTAGCGTCGGCGATAAAATCGACGCTCTTGTCATGCAGAAGGAAGATACCGAGGGGCGGCTGATCCTCTCCAAGAAGCGGGCCCGGTTCGAGCAGGCATGGAAGCGGATCGAACAGGTTGAGCGTGAGGGCGGCGTTATCGACGGTACCGTCATCGAAGTCGTCAAGGGAGGCCTGATCCTCGATCTGGGCGTGCGCGGTTTTCTGCCGGCTTCACTGGTGGATATCCGCCGCATTCAGAATCTCGATGAATATATGGGCAAGACGCTTCAGTGCAAGGTCATCGAGCTCAACCGCAACCGCAATAATGTGGTGCTCTCCCGCCGCGCCGTGCTCGAAGAAGAGCGCAAGGAGGTTCGCGAGCAGATTCTGGACAACCTCAAGCCGGGGGACATTGTCAAAGGAGTTATCTCCAACATTGTTGATTTTGGCGCTTTTGTAGACCTGGAAGGCATCGATGGCCTCATTCACATCTCCGAGCTTTCCTGGGGACATGTCAACCATCCGTCCGAGGTGCTCTCCATCGGGCAGGAAGTCGAAGTCAAGGTGCTTGATATCGATCGCGACCGCCAGCGGGTTTCGCTGGGTCTTAAACAGACCCGGGAAGATCCCTGGAAAAGCCTGGTCGATGCGCATCAGGTCGGAGACGTTATCAAAGGCAAAGTGACGAAACTGGTCAGTTTTGGCGCCTTCGTCCAGATCCGGGAAGGCATCGAGGGCCTGGTGCATATTTCCGAGCTGGCCAGCCATCATGTGGAGAAGCCGGAGGAAATCGTTTCCGTTGGCGACGAGGTGGAGGTCAGGATAATCGAGATCGATGGCGACCGCCGCCGGTTGTCGCTCAGCATCAAGCGGCTGAATGAGGAACCCGAAGAAGATGGGGAAAACGGCGAAGAAGCCGCCGGTGAAACCGCCGAAGAAGCGGTGGATCCCGAAGCTGCCGGCGATGAGGAAGAAAAGTTCGCCGAGGTGCCGAGTCTGGGCCTGAGCGATGAGGTCTTTACCGAAGAGCCTCCCGCCGCGAGCGCAGCGACGGAAGTCGACGAAGCCGGCGCCGAAGCTGATTCAGATTCGAGCGCCGCTCCCGAGCTAAAGCTGGCCTCGGAAGCTGAAGCCGGCCAGAACGCCGGCGCAGAGGAGCCGGAGGCAGAGGCCGAGGAAACTCCGGAGGGCAACGGGGAAGACGAGAACCAGTAACAAATTCCAGGTTGTCAAATTTGAAAAGCCCGCCTGTACAGGCGGGCTTTTTTTTGTGTTGCGCCCGGCGAACAGAGACCGCAGGCGAAGACAGGGGCTCGTGTCACTGCAAGTTCGACTGAGGCAACTTCAAAGTATAGCGTGAACCGCCGTGTACGGAACCGTGCGCACGGTGGTGCGGGAGGACGGCGGGGTAAACCCGCTTCTTGCCTGACCCTGTTCCTGGCGTCGTTCACGGCGCATTTTTTTTACTTAAGCTGTGTCAGGATGCGGCCGATTTAATCCATGTCGGTAGGAGCGCTCCTTTAAATGCGACTTTTAGGGTTATGGAAACTTTAGACAAGACCAGCTCCCAGCAGGAAGAGCATTTTTCCAATACATCTTTTTTGTCGACGCCGGAACGGGCCTCTTCGTTTATAGTCCTGACCGTTGGCGGCGAGTTTTTCGCGGTCGAGATAGGGCGCGTACGGGAGATCATCAGGGTGCCGGACATTACCTGGCTGCCCGGAGCTCCGGCAAGCATCAAGGGGATTGTTAACCTGCGCGGAGTTGTCGTGGCCGTAGTTGATCTGGCTGTCCTCTTTTCCCACTCTCAACTGGAAATCGAACCAAAGAGCAGAATCGTGATCGTGGAGTCGGCCGGCGCTTCCGTAGGACTGCTGGTCGAAGAGGTAATTGGCGTAGAAGAGATTCCCGCCTCCTCGCAAGAGGCGGCGATGCGCACGCTGGATGAATCCCAGCGTTCATTCATCTCGGCGCAGTCTGATTTAAGAGGGAAGATGACCGGGATTCTCGATATTGACGGGCTGGTTGAGAAAGCACGGCCCGCAGAAAGCCGTTCCGCCGGTGTCATCCAGGTAAATCGCCAGATGGGGGTCTGAAAATGGCAGTTGAAAGTGGCATTCCGCCAGTACATGCAGGAAGTTTCAGCAGATCGGGAGCAGGCAGGATGAAGTTTTTCCGGTTCTTCATGGGCAGTATCGAGGCCAAGATCCTCGGGTTGATCACGATCCTGATGATCATCGGCCTGACGATCTTTGCCATTATCAATATCAGCCAGGAAGAAAACAATATGGTGGCGCAGCAGGAAGAGAGCAATCACGTCGCCGCCCAGCTGGTTGCCAACGGCATCAAAGCCAGCATGCTGGAGGGGAAGCCCGGTTTCACCGTCAAGGCGCTTCAGGACATGAAGGGAATTGGCGACCTGAGCAATATCATGATTGTCAATACATCCGGCGGTGAGGTGTTCAGCGGCAACGGCCATGTTTCCGGGCTGACCGCCAACGAGCTGTCGCAGGCCTTGTCAACAGGGCGGCCGGTAACATTTTATGATGGCGCCGGCTCCGGCCGGCAGCTGACTGAAATCCATCCCTTGCCAAATGAGGCGGCTTGTCAGGCCTGTCACGGGAATACAAACAATATGCGAGGCGCCGTGATCGTTTCGACCTCGATGAATCACATCGACAACAACGTCACCTCCGCCAAGGAGCGGACGATCATATTTCTGCTGGGGACGCTGGCCTTTGTTCTGGTATCCCTGATGGTGGCGCTGCGGATGGCCGTGACCAGGCCTCTGAAAAGTGTTGTAATGGCCATTAAGCGAATTGCCGCCGGCGACCTCACCCGCAGGGTTGAGTTGAAATCCAGCGATGAGCTGGGCGCGCTGGCCGGCAGCTTCAATGAGATGACCGATGGTCTTGGCCACCTGAGCGCGAAGATCCGGGAAATGGGCGATCATACGTCCGAGGCCTCGGCAGAAATTCTGTCGGCCATTGAGCAGCAGGTAAGCGCTTCCGCTGAGCAATCCGCTGCAGTTACCGAGACTTCGGCGACCATTGAGGAACTGGCCGGCACCGCGAAGCAGATTGCTGAGACTGCCGAGTCGGTGGCGCGGGTGGCCGAGGAGACCGTTTCACATGCCGGTGAAGGTCAGAGCGCTGTCACGGCGACTATCGAGGGCATGCAAACGATTAACGAAAAGGTCAACAAGGTGGCGGAAAAGACGTTATCGCTGGGTGAGAAGTCTCAAAGAATCGGCACCATACTTGAGATCATAAATAATATCGCCGATCAAACAAATCTGCTGGCGCTGAATGCGGCCGTCGAGGCGGCTCGCGCCGGTGAGCAAGGCCGCGGCTTCGCCGTGGTCGCCAGCGAGATCAGGCGCCTGGCGGAAGAGAGCGTCGGCGCCACCGACAAGATCAAATCTCTGATAAATGAGATTCAGGCCGAGACAAACAGCACTATCATGGCGACGGAAGAAAGCGCCAAAGAGGTTCAGCAGGGCGTGGAGCTTGCCACCAATGCTGGCAAATCGCTGGAAAGCATCCTGGCCGTCGTTTCCGATAACACCGTGGCCGCGAAGGAAATTTCGATGGCGACGCAGCAGCAGAAGAGCGCCAGCGAGCAAGTCGTCGTGGCGATGACCAACATCTCTGAGGCCAGCCGCCAGCAGGCGATCAGCGCCAAGCAAACCCAGGAAGCCACTGAACAGCTGACCAGGTACGCGGCCGAGCTCAAAGAGGCTATTGCTGAGTTTCGGCTTGAGTAACGTTGGCCGCTCTGCGGCGCCGGCGTTATCCCGGCCATGGCGGACAAACGATTTTCGGGCCTGCCGGTGCTGCCGCTTGCGCAAACCTGCTGCGCCACCGTCACTGTGAAGAAAGGAGCGGTCTAAATGATGAGCAGCTGGGCGAACGATCATGAATTCCTGCAGACTTTCAGGGCCGAGGCTCTGGAGCGCCTGCAGACGTTAAGCAGCGGCCTGATGTCGCTGGAAAATTCACCCGCTGACGATGAGCTGCTCAAGAAGCTCTTCCGGGAAGCGCATACGCTGAAAGGCTCCGCTGGGATGATGGGCCTGGACGCCATTCGCGAGCTGGCACACCGGGTCGAGGATATCATGGAAACGGTGCAAACAGGTCAAATGCGGATGGAATCCGGGGTTGCGGATCTGCTCCTGGAGACGCTGGACCGTATTGAGCAGCTGCTGCCGGGCGAAGAGCCAGGAGAGCCGGCTCCAGTGGCGGACGTGACAGGCTTGCTGGAGCGCCTGCGCGAAGTGGGCTCCGGCGCCGCCGAGCCGGCGCCGTCCCTTCCGGTTACACCCAACGGGCAGCCGGATCAAACGCTCGCCCCGGTAGCCACAGCCGGGACGGAGAATCCGGAGGTGGAAGTTCCGGAGGCAAAAACACCGGAGCCGGAGGCTCCTGAGTTAAAAGTCGCGACAAACCTTTTGGATACCGGCGGAGAGAGCAATCATCCGGTGTCAGGCCCGCCTTCGGAAGCTCGGGGAGAAGAATCTGAGCCTCATCGCAAAGAGCCGCTTCTTAAAGCTGTCAGGCAGCAGCCGGAGGCAGCAAAACCGGCAGCGCTGGCCAGGCAGGAGAAAGCACCGGCGGCACTGGCCGGCAAAGCTGCGGGCGCGACGGCGCCACGGAGCGAATCCACCATCAGGGTCAATATCGAGCGTCTTGACAAACTTCTTAACCTAATGGGTGAGATTTTAGTCAATCAGTCTGACGCTGAAGACCGGATCAAGGAAATGGCTTCGATCCATAAGAGCACGGATGAGATCCAACATTCGTTTGCGGCTCTGGCTCAGCAAATTCGCAAGATTAAGTCCGGGGCTGACGAAACGGATCTGGGGGACATTCAGCAACGGGTAAACCGGATGGAGGATGCCTTGTCGGTTACCGTTGACCGGTTGGGAGCGGCGGCGACTCGCCTGGAAGACAACACGGCTGGCCGGAAGATCGCCCTGGATGATCTCCAGGATCAGGCGATGCACGTGCGCATGCTGCCGCTGGGATCGATTTTTTCCCTTTACCCGCGCGTTGTCCGCGATGCCGCCGGCGCCTGCGGCAAGAAGGTTAAGCTCGAGATCTCCGGGGAGGAGACCGAGATGGACAAGCGCCTCCTCGAGCAAATCGCCGATCCGCTGATGCACATCATGCGCAACGCCGTTGACCATGGCATCGAGTTGCCGTTGCAGCGGACGGAGCAGGGCAAGCCGGAGCAGGGCGTCATCCAGCTCAGCGCCGCCCAGCGGGGCGACAGAGTGGAGATTGAGGTGGCAGATGACGGCGCCGGCATCATTCCGGAGAAGATCAAGGCCGTTGCCGAGCGCAAGGGTCTCCTTGGCTCCGACGAGCAACTGTCCAACGAAGAAGCGATCGAGCTTATATTCCGTCCCGGTTTCTCCACCGCTGAAGCAGTCACCACGATTTCCGGGCGCGGCGTGGGCCTGGATGTCGTGAAAAACAATATCGAACATCTGGAAGGATCGGTGCTGGTGGAGTCGACGCCGGGCCAGGGAACGAGATTTCTCGTATCGCTGCCGGTCACCCTGGCGGTGATCAATGGCATGCTGGTAGAGTCCGGCGACGCAAAATTTGTTATTCCCATGACCGCCGTTCAGGAGCTGGTGGCGGTGGATAAGGAGGAGCTGCAATCGCTCGGCAGCCATCCCGGGTTCATCCTGCGGGGAAGCGCCGTCCCGCTTGTCAATCTTCTCCAATTCCTCGGCGGCTTTCCGCCCGGCGATCGCGAGGGCAGGGCGCAGGTAGTCGTGGTGCGCGCCGAGCGGTACCGGCTGGGACTTGAGGTAGGAAGGCTGGTGGGGGAGCAGGAGCTGGTGATCAAGTCTTTGGGCGGTTTTCTGCCGCGGATGCCTTACGTGGCGGGCGTGACCGTCATGGGCGACGGCCAGGCCGTGCTGGTGCTTAACATCAATCAACTGGTGCGGGATATCAAGAACGGTGGAAAGGAATGGCGCCCGGCCGCAGGTGGGGAGGCCGCGGAAGGAGCTTCGGGACCACGACGGTCGATTCTGGTGGTGGAAGATTCGCTCGTCGTGCGGGAGCTGCAGCGAAATATCCTGCAGGCGGCGGGCTATGAAGTTGAAACCGCCGTTGACGGCAATGATGCCATGACGCATCTGATGGAACGCCAGGTTGATTGCGTCGTGACCGACCTGGAGATGCCGGGCATGGACGGACTCAATCTCATCTCGGCGATCCGGCGCACCGATGACCTGAAAGATATCCCGGTAGTCATGGTGACTTCCAGGAATAGCGAAGAGGACAAGCGCCGCGGTGTGGAGGCGGGAGCAAACGCCTACGTGACCAAAGGCACCTTTGACCAGCAGAACCTGCTTGACACAATCAAACGGCTGGTAGCCTAGGCAAGGCGGAGGGGATTGATGGAAGCGGCGTCAGCGAAAAACCAGACGGTAAGGGTTCTCATAGCCGACGATTCGCCAACGGTGCGGCTGATGTTGCGCCGGATACTGGACGCCGACCCGGGCATCACCGTCATCGGGCAGGCGAGCAACGGCAGGGACGCGGTGGAGAAAGTCGCCAGTCTCAAACCGGACCTGGTTACCATGGATGTGGAAATGCCAGTGATGGATGGCATCAAGGCGATCGAGCAGATCATGGCTTTTACGCCCGTGCCGGTTCTGGTCGTCAGTTCGGTAGCGCAGGAGCATACAGCTAACGCCGCCAAGGCGATGGGAGCCGGCGCCGTCGATGTCTTTTGCAAGCCGGAAAGCGCGTCGCTGAACGAATGTGAGGCCAAGGCAAACGCACTAAGGAACAAGGTCAAACTGCTTTCCCGGGTGCGCGTCATCACTCATCCGCGTGGGCGCTTCGCCAGGGCGGCGTCGGCGCCGCATGCCGTCCACCCCGGGGCAACCACGGAAGTTGTCGCCATCGCTTCCTCGACCGGGGGACCCCAGGCGCTCAATGAAATTCTCAGAAGCCTGCCCGCCAACTTCCATGCCGCCATCCTTATCGTGCAGCACATTGCTGAGGGGTTCACGGACGGACTGGTCGAGTGGCTGGACGGCAACTGCCGGATGCCGGTAAAGAAGGGCAGGCAGGGCGACCATATAGTTCCCGGGCAGGTGATCATTGCCCCTGATTCCATCCACATGATCGTGTCACCTGAACACCGGATCGCCCTGGTAAACCGGGAGATCGACAGTCCGCACAAACCTTCGGCGGATGTGCTTCTGGAATCGGTGGCCCAGGAATACGGCGTCCGTTCCCTGGGAGTGATTCTGACAGGCATGGGCCGCGATGGAGCCAGGGGGATCCAGGCAATCCATGACTCCGGCGGGCACACTTTGGCTCAGAACGAGGAGACGTCGGTCATTTTCAGCATGGCCAAGGAAGCAATCAAATTAAATGCCGTTGAAAATGTCATCCCTCTGGAGCAGATCGGACCGGTAATCGGCAGTTACGTTTTTTGATATGCCAGCAGTAATCAGACAGGAACAAAAACCGGCAAAGCATCCATACCGCATCCTGGTGGCGGAGGACAGCCCCACCCAGCAGCGGATCATCACAACGGTGTTGAGCCGAGAGAGCTTTGAGGTAGTCATCGCCGGCGACGGGATCGAAGCGGTCACGCAGGCGTTTCAGGAAAATCCGGATCTGGTCGTGCTCGATATCGAGATGCCAAGGATGGATGGTTACCAGGTGTGCCGGCTGCTGAAAGATGACTACCGCACGTCGCGGACGCCGGTGATCATGCTGACCAGCAAATCTCAGGAGACGGACAAGTTCTGGGGTCTGCAGACCGGCGCCGACCGCTACGTTACCAAGGATTTTCAGCTTACCGGGCTGGCGGGCGCCGTCCGGGAGCTGCTTGGCGGCGGGGACAAAGACGACGATGCGCCGGCCCGCTGCATTTTGCCGAAGCAGCCGGCCGCGGACCAGCAGGATGTTAACGTGCTATCGCGCGTAAACGAGTTGCTTGACCGCAAGCTTTATGAAGCAACCGTGATCAACGAGATCAGCAAGCTGAACACGCTCAGCGAAAATTGCGCCCTCACCGTCAGCTCGGTGCTGACCGTGATCGCCAAAGTGACAGACTGCCATGTCTGTTCTATCATGCTGGTAGAAGAGTCGGAGCTGATCATGCACGTGCACGGCCCTGTCGGCAGTTCCTATTTCGAGGAGGCCCGCCGCCAGGCGATTGGGGCGGCGTCACCGTATATGAAGCCAGGAACGGCCAGTACCCAGATCGAGGTCATCGTCGATTCGGACCCGTCCTTTATCCGGGAAGACCGCCCCGAGTTTGACGAGATCAAATCAATGCTGGTCATTCCCTTGCAGGCGCGCGGCCAGAAGATCGCCATCCTCATCCTGAGCAGCCCCCGCCCGGACGCGTTTGCAGAAGCGACCCAGCGGTTGCTGGAGATTATCGAGTATCCGGTGAGTCTGGTGGTTGACAACGCTCGCCTGCACGAAGGCACCCGCCGGCTGGCCATCACCGATGGCCTCACCAGATTGTTTAACCACCGTCATTTTTACGAGCTGCTGGAGCAGGAATTCCAGCGCGCCGTGCGATATGAGAGCCAGCTGTCGCTGATCATGGCCGACATCGACTCATTCAAGAAAATCAACGACGCGCACGGCCACCAAGTGGGAGATGAAATCCTCACGCAGCTGGCGGGAGTGATTTCCCGTGAGGTGCGCGACATGGACATTGTTGCCCGTTATGGCGGCGAAGAGATCGCCGTGCTGCTGCCACAGACCGGGCCGAAGCAGGCTTGTGAAGTTGCCAAGCGTATTCGCAGCGCCGTGGAGAATCATAATTTCCAGCTGCCCGACGGGGGCACTGTGACGCTCAGCCTGGGAGTGGCCGGTTTTCCCGAGTGCGGGGCCAGCAATTACGCGGGGCTTGTGCAAGTGGCCGACGCCGCCCTGTACGAGGCGAAGAAGGCCGGTAAAAACCGGGTGGTTGCGGGGGACAAATATGAGCCGGAATAAGCGGCATATGCTTTCAGAGACGGATTTTGAGAGGTTTCGCCAGCTGGTCAAAGGCGCCAGCGGCATCTTTTTTGACCGTGACAAGATCGAGGTTCTGGGGGCCGGCCTCGCCGAGCGGGCCAATGAGGTCGGCGCCGGGGATCTCGATGAGTATTACGGTTTGGTTTCTTCTCGCGAGAGCAGGGAAGAGCTAAACAGGCTGCTGGCGCACCTGTCAGTGCAGGAGACACAGTTTTTCCGGAACTCGCCGCAGTTTGACGCGCTCCGCCAGTACATCATTCCGGAAATTGCCCGGCGAAAAACAGGCGGGGAGAGGGTCATGCGGTTCTGGTGCGCCGGCTGCTCCACGGGACAGGAGCCGTATTCGGTGGCGATGTCAGTGCTTGACGTGTTGCCGGAGCCGGAGTCGTGGAACATTCAGATCCTGGGCACCGATTTGAACGAGGATGCGCTGGCCGAAGCGTCCCGGGGATGGTACCCGGAGCGGAAGTTCGCCGGCGTGGACCGGCTGCATCTCGACCGATATTTTCATGCCGCCGGCGGCGGTTACACGATTGACGAGAGCGTGAGAAATCTGGTCCGGTTTGAGCGGCTCAATCTCGTTGACGATCCTCTCCCGGTAAGCTCCTTTGGCGTCTGCGACGCTGTTTTTTGCCGCAATGTGATCATTTATTTCACCCACGAAACGGCGAAGATTGTCATAGAGCATTTCTATGACATTATGAGCCCCGGCGCGTATCTGTTTCTCGGGCATTCGGAAACACTGTGGCGGATGTCGTCAAAGTATGCCCTGGTGGAGATTGGTGACGCCTTCATTTACCGGAAGCCGCTGCCACTGTCCGTCGGCGGGCGTCGTTTCTTGCCCGATCGTCGTCTCCGGTCCACAGGCCCTTCGTCTGGCAGCTCGGACGAGCGCCGCAGTTCGCGGGCGGATCGCCGCTCCCGGAGCGGCGAACGGAGCGACCCCAGGGTCAAAACCGGCGTAAACAAGCAGAAACCGTTAACAGATGATGCGCTTTCTCCGCGGGAAGCAGCCGGCAGTGCCAGAATTCAGCTTGACCGGGGGAAATATGAACTGGCCATCCGCTGCCTGGAGCGCGGTCTTGCCGCCAACGGAGCTGACCCCGAGCTTTATTTTGTTTTGGGCCTGGTCCATGAGAAAATGAATGAACCGGAAGCGGCGGCGGAAGATTTTCGCCGGGCGCTTTATTTTGATCCCGATCTGGGCATTGCCCGCTTCCACCTGGCCAGCGTTTTCGAGCAGAACGGCAAGATCAAGAGCGCCGTACGGGAATACCGCAACGCGAAGCGCAGCTTCAAGGAAAATCTTCCCGGTCTCTTGGAAGCGGAGCTGGAAGCATTCGATGCCGATTCGCTCATGAACCTGTGCGAATGGAAGATCGAGAACCTGACTGGGCTGGAAAGCTAAAGAGGCCCAGGACGGCACTTGCCAGCACGCCCGGATTCCCTTTAGGATCTAACTTAAATGAACATTGGTAGCGCGGCTTTGCAGAAGGCCGCAGCGATCTTCCTTTATGAGCCGCAATAATTCTCCTGTCCGCATTTCCCTCACCGGCGGCACCGGGTCGGGAAAATCAACCGCCCTGGCATTTTTCTCGGGCCTGGGGGCTGCCTGCCTGGACTCCGACAAGATTGTGCACCGGCTGCTGGAACGGCCGGATGTGCGCCGCCTGGTGGTGGAAAGCCTGCGCCTTAAGGGTCTACCCGCGGGTGAGCCGGGCCGGCGGCGGCTGGCCGAGGCTGTCTTTGGCGACCGTAAGAGGCTGACGGCTCTGGAAAAGGTACTGTTCCCGCTGGTGCGGGAAGAGATCCGCGCCTGGTTTGATCAAAATGAAGTGAAACAGGCCCCGGCAGCGGTAGTCGAGGTTCCGTTGCTGTTCGAGGCGGGGATGGAAGATCTTTTCGACAGGGTGGTGCTGATCACCGCGCCCCGGGAGCTGCGCCGGCGCCGTCAATCCGGCAGGATGGAGCCCGCCGATTTTGAAAGCCGGCTCGCCCGACAGATGCCAGAGGCGGAAAAACGCCGCCGTAGCGACACTGTTTTTGAAAATGAAGGACCGCCGGCACGGCTCGAAGAGTTCGTCCGCAAAATCATGGCAGGCCTTAAGCGGTCAGATCAGGGGTAACGTGAAGCGGATAATCGTAGCGATCTCGGTGCTGGCGGTGCTCGGAGGCGCCTTTGCCATAATTCAACTTTCCATGCCCGCCTGGTATGCCCGCTGGTGGTATCCGTTAAACAACGCCGATACGGTCAGGTTAAATGCCGGCCGTTACCATCTGGAGCCGGACCTGGTGGCCGCGGTGATCTATCAGGAAAGCGATTTTAAGGAAGATTCAACATCCCGCTCCGGCGCCGTGGGGATGATGCAGCTGATGCCGGAGACCGCCGCCTGGATTGCGTCCAAGACCGGCGATCAGCCGCCCAGCCGCGAAGACCTGAAAAGCCCCGCGACAAATATCCGCTATGGCTGCTGGTACCTTCGGTATCTGCTTGACCGCTATGGAGGTTCAGAATTGCTGGCGCTAGCCGCCTACAACGGCGGCTCCAAAAACGTTGACCGGTGGCTGGCTACCGCCAGGGCCTCCGGCCGCGAGTTTAACTCGGCGGTGGATATTCCTTATCCGGAGACAAGGGAATATATCACCAGCGTTGACAAAGTGAAGCTAATTTATCAGCGAGCCTATGGCGCCGATCTGGAACGTCAATGACATCTTTCAAACTTAACGCAAGCTATCATCCCACCGGCGATCAGCCCGATGCCATCGCCTCCATCGTCGAGGGCGTTCGCCGCGGTGATTTCTGCCAGACGCTACTGGGCGTCACCGGCTCCGGGAAGACATTCACGATGGCCAACGTCATCGCTAAAGCCGGCCGGCCGGCGCTGGTAATGGCCCATAACAAGACGCTGGCGGCGCAGCTGTGCAACGAGTTCCAGGAGTTCCTGCCGGATAACGCCGTCGATTACTTCGTTAGCTACTACGACTACTATCAGCCGGAAGCTTACCTGCCATCAACAGACACCTATATCGAGAAAGACACCTCCATCAACCAGGAGATCGACCGCCTCCGGCACGCATCCACCAGCGCTTTGCTGTCGCGCCGGGATGTGGTGATCATCGCCAGTGTCTCCTGCATATACGGCCTGGGCTCGCCGGAGGAATACCTGTCAAAGATGGTGTTTCTGAAGACGGGGGAAGAAGCCGGCCTGGAGCCGGTTACCCGCCGGCTGGTTGATATCATGTATAGCCGTGGGGATTATGATTTCGGCCGCGGCCAGTTCCGGCTTCGGGGCGACCTGCTTGAGGTACACCCGGCTTATGAGGACACCGTTCTGCGAATTCAGTTTTTCGGTGATGAAGTCGAGCGGATCCAGCGGCTGGAGCCGGTCAGCGGCGAGATTCTGGAAGAGCTGGAGGCGGTGGCGATCTATCCCGCCACCCATTTTGTCACGTCTCCGGGAACAATCGAGCGGGCTCTGGTTGACATTGAAGCGGAACTGCAGGAGCGGCTGGCCGAGCTGAAGGGCCAGGGCAAGGAGCTGGAAGCGCACCGGCTGCTGATGCGGACCCGTTACGACATGGAGATGCTCCGCGAGACCGGCTATTGCTCCGGCATCGAAAACTACTCGCGAATCCTCGACGGCCGCCGGGCCGGCGAGCCGCCCCACACGCTGCTGGACTTTTTCCCTGATGATTTTATCTGCTTTCTGGACGAATCACACAACACAGTGCCTCAGATAAACGGAATGTACAACGGCGACCGCGCCCGCAAGCAGACGCTGGTGGAGTATGGCTTCCGCCTGCCGTCGGCTCTGGACAACCGGCCGCTCAAGTTTGACGAATTTCTGGCGCGGGTGCCGCAGCTGGTCTGCGTCAGCGCCACTCCGGGCAAATGGGAGCTGGGCCACAGCAGCCGGGTGGTCGAGCAGGTGATCCGCCCCACTGGCCTGATCGATCCCGCGGTGGAGGTCAGGCCTACCGAGCATCAGGTCGACGACCTGATGAGCGAGGTCGGGCGCCGCGTGGAGGCGCATGAGCGCGTGCTGGTCACCACTCTCACCAAGAAGATGGCGGAGGACCTCACCGATTACCTGCTGGAGAGTGGCTTCAAGGTGCGCTACCTGCACTCGGACATCGACACGCTGGAGCGCATCCAGATCGTGCGCAATCTCCGGCTGGGCGAATTCGACGTGCTCGTCGGAGTCAACCTGCTGCGCGAAGGGCTCGACCTGCCCGAGGTGACGCTGGTGGCCATCCTCGACGCCGACAAGGAGGGCTTCCTCCGCGGCGAGATCGCGCTGATCCAGACGATCGGCCGCGCCGCGCGCAATGTCAACGGCAAGGTGATCATGTACGCTGACAGGATGACCGCGGCGATGACCAAGGCGATTGGCGAGACCGACCGCCGCCGCGCCATCCAGGAGGCATACAATCAGGAGCATGACATCACGCCCAGGACAATCATCAAAGGCGTGTCGGACATGAGCGCCATGCTCGGCGAGCCCACTGTGCCCTATAAGGCCAAGCGCCTGCGTTACGCCGCCGGGAAGATGAGCCAGCGCGAGCTCGACGAAGCCATCGCCGCCCTGGAAGAAGAGATGTTCACGGCCGCCGAGGAACTCAAGTTCGAGTACGCCGCCAAGCTTAGGGATCAGATCAAGGATCTGGCGCGGCAGAAGGGGTGAACGTCCGACCGGCGTGATACACTTCTGTCTTGCGATACATCCTTCTCAAAAACAAACCAGCGGGGTGTCAGCCTTGAAAACCAAATTAGCGCCAGGAGCTCAAAAAACAGGGCTGGCATCAATCACCTCCCTGGATTTTAATCCCCAGTTTCGCCGGGCGCTTGATATGATGGAAAATTCCAGCGGCGACATCCTCATCACGGGAAGGGCCGGAACCGGCAAATCTACGCTGCTGGATCATTTTCGGTCGGTCACCGGCAAGCAGATCGCCGTGCTGGCGCCAACGGGCGTTGCCGCCGTGAACGTATCCGGGCAGACCATCCACTCCTTCTTCCGTTTCCGTCCGGATGTGACAGCCAAGAAGATCAAGGCGGTTAAAGACCCGGTATATAAAGAACTGGACGCCATCGTCATCGACGAGATCTCGATGGTCCGGGCCGACCTGCTCGACCTGGTTGATCTGTTCCTGAGAAAAAACGGTCCGCAGAAGAAAGCCCCATTTGGCGGCGTCCAGATGATCTTCATCGGCGACCTCTACCAGCTGCCGCCTGTCCTGACCCGGAACGACAAGGAAGTCCTCGCCAAACGCTACGAAAGCGAATATTTTTTCGACTCGGACGTATTCCGCGAAACCCGGTTCGAGCTTGTCGAGCTGGAGAAAGTCTACCGGCAAACGGATGATTTCTTCGTCGGGCTGCTCAATGGCGTCCGCAACAAAAGCATCTCGGACGAGCAGATTGATATGATCAACGCGCGTCTGGCAACCCATGAAGGGGACTGGCCGGAAAACGCGATACACATCACGACCACCAACGCCATGGCGCGAGAGCGCAACGAGCAGCAGCTCGCCAGTCTGAAAGGGAAGACCTACATATTCGAAGCAGAAATGGATGGCGATTTCGACGAAAGGAGCGCGCCGGCGGAGTTGAGGCTGAGGCTGAAAAAAAGCGCTCATATAATGA